>CABRIF010000006.1 GCA_902470925.1 uncultured Collinsella sp.
GAGTGCGGAGACGCCGAAGACGGCTGAAGTGTTTCGCTAAGGTTGGAAATCAACCCTGCGTTCGCGTGCGGCGGTGTCCCTTCGTATATCCTTGGGTACCAGAAGGGTACCGTTCGCGTGCGAGAGGGGATAACCATGGAAGGCAGAATTCGCGGCGTGAACCTGTCCGGATGGTTCATTCTTGAGCCCTGGGTCACACCTTCGCTCTTTGCGGCGACCGGCGCCTCGAACGACGCCGAGCTGCAGCAGGTGCTGGGTCCCGGTGCGTATAATGAGCACCTGCGCCAGCACTACGAGACGTTTGTGGGCGAGGATGACTTTCGCCGCATGTCCGTCATGGGCCTGAACGCCGTGCGCATCCCGGTGCCGTGGTATGCGTTCGGTTCGCAAAACGAGCGCGAGTCCTATATCTCGTGCATCGACTATCTCGACCGGGCGAATGAGTGGGCCGCGAAGTACGGCATGCGCGTGCTGCTTGACCTGGCAACGGTGCCGGGAGGGCAGGGGGACTCCAACAGTTCGACCACCACGCCGGAGACCACGGCAGACTGGCACTCCTCGGCAAGCGGTCGCGACGCGGCGCTCGACGTGCTCGGGCGTCTGGCCGAACGCTACGGAACCTCCGATGCGCTGCTTGGCCTTGAGCTGCTGGATTCCCCCATGATGAGCGTCCGGCGCAACCTGTTCAGCGTTACGCCGGGCATCCCCGGGCATTACCTGCGCAATTACTACCGCGATGCCTACGTGCGCGTGCGCCGGCATATGCCGGCCGACCGTTTGGTGGTGTTTTCGGCGTCGGGCCATCCCGATGCGTGGCGCCATTTCATGCGGGGCAACCAGTATGAGAACGTGGTGATGGATCTGCATCTGTATCACTATCGTGACGAGATGGCGCAGGATATCGCCACGCCGCACGGGCTCGCCACCGCCATCGCGCGCAACAAGCGCCTGATTCGCGAGGCGAAGTCGGCGGGGTTCCCGGTGCTGGTAGGCGAGTGGTCGGGGGCGGCGGTGATCGCGGGCTCGTCGGTGACGCCCGAGGGGCGTCGTGCGTACGAGCGGGTATTCGTATCGAATCAGCTTGCCACGTTCGACCAAGCCGCCGGCTGGTTCTTCCAGACCTGGAAAACCGAGCGCCGCATCGCCGCGTGGGATGCGCGCGTGGCGCTGGCGCCGCTCGAGCGCGCGATGATGGAGTAGCCCATGGCAGGAGAGAAGCTGACGCATGCCGGAGCGGGCGAGGGGTGCCTGTATGTGATCGGGACGCCGATCGGCAACTTGGGCGACCTGACGCCGCGCGCGGCTGAGGCGTTTCGGGCCGCCACGGTTGTGTGCTGCGAGGACACGCGGGTGACGGCAAAGCTGTTGGCGCATCTGGACATCTCGAAGCCGCTGGTGCGCTGCGATGAGAACGTGATCGCCGCCCGGGCTTGCGAGCTGGTGGGGCGGATGCTGGCGGGAGAGCGCGTGGCCTTCGCCTCCGATGCGGGCATGCCCGGGGTGTCCGACCCCGGCCAGGTCCTGGTGCAGCAGGCGCGCGCGGCGGGCGTGCGCGTTGAGGCGCTGCCGGGCCCTACGGCCTGCATCACCGCGCTTGTGGCCTGCGGCATCCCGTGCGAACACTTCTTTTTCGAGGGCTTCTTGCCGCGCAAGCACGGGGAGCGCGTGCGTCGTCTGCGCCGTTTGGCGGCGGTGCCGGGAGCGCTTTTGTTCTACGAGTCACCGCACCGCACGGCGGATTCCCTGGCGGCGATCGCCGAGGTGTTCCCGCAGCGCGACGCGGCGGTGGCGCGTGAGCTGACCAAGCTGCATGAGGAGGTGCTGCGCGCCCCGGCGCCCGAGCTCGCTACGCTCATGCGCGAGCGTGGCGAGCTCAAAGGCGAGGTGGTGATCGTGGTGGCCCCGCCGGGCGATGAGGAGCTCGAACAGTACGAGGCGGCGCTCGCGGCGGCCTCGTCGCGTGCCGTCGAGGCCGCCGATCCCGATGAGCTGCTGCGCGCCGACATCGCCGATGCTCTGGCGGCCGGCGAGGCGGCGAATGCCATCGCCAAGCGCCTGTCGCAGAAGTACTCACGCAGGAAGCGCGATGTCTATGGCTTGGTCCTCGAGATGAGTGCAACCGCCTAGCGGTGGAGGCCACCGCGGTCCCCGCACTTGCCGCACGTTGCCGCTGTTGTCGGGATGCTAGCGGGGCGTTGCCCCCGGGCGTGAAGGGCTCTTCGGGATGGGCAGCTCACGGCGCGCCATGCGCCGGCGCCATGCGCCACGCGCCGTGCGCCATGCGCGGGCATGGTCGAACGGGCAGCGGTGCAGCGTGCTCAGGCACGTTGGACGGTGCTCGACTTGCGGCATCTGTGCCGCACGCGTGCCGAACGCGTTGTGCGGTGCGGTTCCGGTTGCCGCCATGAGGTGGCAACCATGCCGCTTTGTTCCCCCTCGACCTGCTAATATGGAACATTGCATGAAAACCCAGCAGGAAGGAAGCCGCGCGTCATGAGCACGAAGCCGTCCTATTACATCACCACGCCGATCTACTACGTCAACGCTGCCCCTCACCTGGGCACGGCCTACTCAACCATCCTGGCCGATGTCCAGGCGCGCTACCGTCGCGCGGCCGGCTACAGCGTCAAATTCCTCACGGGCATGGACGAGCACGGCCAGAAGGTGGCCGAGGCGGCGGAGAAGCACGGCATGACGCCGCAGGAGTGGTGCGACAGCCAGGCTCCGCTCTTCCACGATCTGTGGCGTGAGCTCCAGATCTCCAACGACGACTTCATCCGCACCACCGAGCCGCGCCAGAAGCGCGCCGTCCAGTACCTGTGGGACCGCATGCGCGAGTCGGGCTACATCTATAAGGGCAGCTACGACGGCTGGTACTGCGTGCCGGACGAAACCTACTTTACCGAGACGCAGGTGGACAAGGCCGATGAGGCCGCGGGCACCAAAGGCGCGCATCTTTGCCCGGATTGCGGCCGTCCGCTCGAGCGCGTCCAGGAGGAGAGCTGGTTCTTCAAGCTCTCGGCGTTCCAGGATCGCCTGCTGGCACTCTACGACGAGCACCCGGAGTTCGTACAGCCCGATTTCCGCATGAACGAGGTGCGCTCGTTTGTGGCCGGCGGCCTGAACGACCTGTCCGTCTCGCGCAACACCTTCGACTGGGGCATCCCGGTGCCGTTCGACGACGGACATGTGACCTATGTGTGGTTCGACGCGTTGCTCAACTACATGACGGCGGTCGGCTACGGCGTGGACGCCGACGAGGCGCGTGAGGAGCTGGCGTACCGATGGCCCGCGCAGGCGCATATCGTGGGCAAGGACATCATCCGCTTCCACTGCGTGATCTGGCCGGCGATGCTCATGGCGATTGGCGAGGCGCTTCCGCAGCAGGTGTTCGCCCACGGCTTCCTCACGGTGCGAAACGAGGAAACCGGCAAGGCCGAGAAGATGTCGAAGTCGCGCGGCAACGCGATCGCCCCGCGCGAGGTGATCGATAAGCTGGGCGTGGACGGCTACCGCTACTACTTCATGACCGACGTGGTCCCGGGTACGGATGGCGCCATCAGCTTCAGCCGCATGGAGCAGGTCTACAATGCCGATCTGGCCAACAGCTGGGGCAACCTGATCTCGCGTTCCACCAACATGTGCATCAAGTACTTCGACGGTGCGGTGCCGCAGCGTGCGGCCGACGCCGCGGGGTATGCGGAGAACCCGCTGGCGGCGCAAGCCGCGGGTATCGCCGAGCGTTACGGGGCCAAGATGGAAGCGTTCGCTTACGGCGAGGCCGCCCATGAGGTGATGGAGCTCATCCATGCCGCCAACCACTACATTGAGGACGCCGAGCCGTGGGGTCTGGCGAAGGACCCGGCGAAGGCGGGTGAGCTTGCGAATGTGATCTGGAATCTGCTGGAGGCTATCCGCATCGCGGCGCACCTGCTCATGCCGCTTATGCCCACCACCAGCGCCGAGGCCCTGCGCCGCATCGGCTGCGCAGACCAGGCTGGCGCCGATGACATCGCGGCGGCCTGCGCCTGGGGCCAGCTTGCGGCGGGTCTTCCGGTGGAGAAGGGCGAGGCGCTCTTCCCGCGTTTGGGGTAAGCGCGCGGTTCTGGCCGATGTAGACCGCTTTCGATCCGCACTGCCATGGGGCGAAGCGTGTATGCGGAACCGCTGCATGGCGGCGCTCGCACCGCATTCTTGCAGGCGGGCCGGAGGCGGTCGATGTGCGGCATCCGCTGGCATTCGTTAAGATTGGAGACGCGGCGTATGACAACCTCTCCGCTGGCCAACCCGGCCGCAACGCGCGAGATGCTCGAGGCATTCGGCCTGGCCACCAAGCACCGGCTGGGCCAGAACTTCCTGGTGGACAATCACGTGATCGAGCGGATCATGGGGTTGGCCGAGCTCACGGGGGTCGAGCGCGTGCTGGAGGTTGGCCCGGGCATCGGCACGCTGACGCTTGCGCTCGTGCAGGAGGCGGCGCACGTCACCTCGATCGAGATGGACAGCGAGCTCGAGCCGATGCTTGCCGCCCATGCTGTGGACCACGGCAACTTCTCGTTCATCATGGGCGATGCGCTCAAGGTGCCGGTCGAGGCGATTGCCCAGGCCGGCGGCGGTGCGCCCACGGTGCTGGTGGCAAACCTGCCCTATAACGTGGCGGCCACCGTCATACTGCAGTTCTTCCAGACCATGCCGAGCTTGACGCGCGCCGTGGTCATGGTGCAGAAGGAGGTCGCCGACCGTATCGCCGCCGTGCCGGGCACGAAGGCGTATGGCGCCTACACGGTGAAGCTGTCGCTCTACGGTGAGGTGACGGGCCGGTTCGAGGTGCCGCCGCGCTGCTTCATGCCCGCGCCGCACGTGGACTCGGCGGTGGTGCGAATCGATCGCGTGGCCGGCGCGCCGGACGGCGGAGCGCGCGGGGGCGGCTTCGGCGGCGCGCGCGGGGGCGAGGCCGAGGAAGTTGCCGTCGGTGCGTCCTCATGCGGCGGAGCGGTCGATGCGGGAGATGCGGCGGGCGCGCTCGACGGCTCGACCGGTACGGTGGCCGCTGGCTCGGCGGACGCTGCCGATCGCGGCGCTGGGACGTCTCGCGACGGCTTCGCTGACACAGCCACCTTTGATGTCGAGGCTGTAGCGCACGTGGTGGATGCCGCGTTTGCCCAGCGTCGCAAGACGATTCGCAACTCTATGAGCGCGAACGGATTCGACAAGGGCGCGCTGGATACCGCGTTCGAGCGCTGCGGGATCGCGCCGACCACCCGTGCCGAGGCGCTCTCGACAGCGGAGTTCGTTGCGCTCGCCCGTGCCCTTGCGCAGTAGCCGGCACCGGGGCGGGGGAGGTGCCCGGGTGCGACCGTGCAATCGCCCACGGTATTCGAAGGATGAAAGCTGGGGACATCGATGATTGAACAGACCGATCTTGGCGACGCGTGGGTGCCGCTGAGCTTTTCTAAGAAAAACAAGGTGTTTGAGCTGCCGCGTCCGCTGGCGCCGTTGTTCGACACCCATGCCCACCTGCGCAGCTTCGTGCGCGAGGACCGTTGGGTGACCGACATCCTCGCACGTGCGTACGAGGCGGGCGTGCGTCGGATCGTGTCGGTGTACGACGCGGCGGGCGATTGCCGTGAGGACATGCCCGACGTCGCGGGGTATGCGGCGTGGCTTGACCGCGCGCTGAACGAGGGCGCCCGTCCGCTGCCACGCGTCCAGTACCTGGCGGGCGTGCATCCGTACGGGGCGGCTGCCTACGACGACGCGATACATGCCCAGCTCGAGGCGATGCTCGATGACCCGCGCTGCGCCGGCATTGGCGAGTTCGGCCTCGATTACCATTTCGATGACGACGATGAGGTTGCATCGGTGCCTCATGAGGTGCAGGCGACGTGCTTTGCGCGCCAGCTGGAGCTTGCGGTTGCGCGCAACGTGCCCGTTGAGTTGCATCTGCGCAACCTCGCGGGCGACGAGGCGCGCGCGGCCCACACCGATGCCCTGTGCATCTTGGACGAGGTGGGCGTGCCGCAGGCCGGGTGCGTGCTGCATTGCTTCGGCGAGGACCGTGCCACGATGGAGGCATACCTCGAGCGCGGTTGCCATATCGCGTTCGGCGGTGCGGCGACGTTCAAGCGTAACGAGGCGGTGCGCGAGGCGTTCGCAGCCTGTCCGCTCGACCGTGCGCTGTTCGAAACGGACTGCCCCTACATGGCGCCGGAGCCCATCCGCGGTCTTGAGTGCGAGCCGGCCATGATCGCGCAAACGGCCGACGTCCTCATCTACGACCGTGCCGATCGCACTGGCGAGCTGCCCGAGCAGATCGCGCAGGCGATTTGGGATACCTCGAACGCCCTGTTTGCATAGCTTGCATAGACGATAGGAGAAGGCCCTATGAGCGGGAACAAAAAGACGAAGCCGGATGCCAAGCGGCGTGGTGGCGAGGGGCGAACTGCGGAGAACGTGCGAGCGGAGGAGGCCGCCGGCGTCCTGCGGCAGCGGCGCGAAGCGGCAAGAGGCCAGGCGCCCATCGACCGCGACATCCATTTCTCGTTGCCCCTCACGCGCGTGTTCGTGCCCCTGCTCGCCCTGACGGTGCTCGGGTATTCCATCTCGCGCCTCGGCGGCTACCTGGGCAACCACATGGTTGAGAACATCGCCTCGATCGCGACGGCGCTGCTGTTCGTTGCCGCCTTCATCGTGTGGTTCGCCTCGCGGCACCAGGCTAAAAAGCTCACCCGGCAGATGCGCGAGCAAGACGACGAGGTGGACGGCAAGTAGGTGGCAGGTTGGCGCGATGCCCCGGCAGCGGTCCGGCGGCTGGTTCGGCCGCGGCAGTGGTCCGGCGGCTGACTGTTTTGTTGCCGCGCCCCTTGTTCTACCTGCAGACTTCCGAGTTCGCACATCGACAATCGGCCTGCCTCCGGGTTCGGTCTTCGACCGTCGGTGCAACGCGGGCTCGCATGCAGGCTGCCAGCTGCGTTCCGGGTTCAGGTTTCGGCCATCGAGGAATCCCGGGTTCGCGTTTCGGCCATCGGGGGAATTCGGGTTCGCGTTTTAGCCATTGAGGGGATCCCGGGTTCGGCTTTCGGCCGTTGAGGAATCCAGGGTTCGTCATCTGGCCATCCAGGGGCGAAAAACGGCTCCAGACGGCCAAAGCGCGAACCCTGGATTCGCGGACGGCAGAAATCCGAACCCTGGATTCGCGGACGGCCGGAATCCGCACCCGCGTTGCACCGATGGCCGAAACCCGCACCCGAGTCCCCGTTCAGCATCATGTAGACCGAATCTCAACCCGTTTCCCGTCAGACAGGCCAAGGGCCAACCTTCCCGCACCGCGCTACCGCACCGTCTGCGTGAACTCCGCTAAAAACTCGTCGAACGTGTCGGTCTGGATAAGGCGCGCGGTTGTGTCCACCGATGAGAATAGCTCGATGATCAAGTCGAGCGCGTCGCGGAAGTACTCCATCTCGTCCTCGGCGATACCGATGAGCAGCACGAACTGTACGCGCTGCCGTCCCCATAGGACGGCAGTGTCGTTGTGGAGCACGGAGATGAACGAGCGCGTGGCGTAGCCCTTGATGGAATGCGGAATGGCCAGGCAGTCGGTGAACGCCGTAGATGACACGCGTTCGCGTGTGTGGACGTCCTCCACGAACGCCTCGTCGGCGAATCCTTGCTCGATGCAGAGACCTCCCAGGTAGTCGATGTATGCATCGGCTCCCTCACCCAGATAGACGTTGCGGGCGAACAATTCGGGCCGCATGACGCGGCACAGGAACTCGCGGGCGTGGCGCATGCGCTTGGCCTCGAGGACTTCTCCAAGGCGATTGCGGATCTTGCGCAGGTTCTGCTTGGTGAGGATGGGCCCGATGAGGATCTTGACGGCATCGAGGACGGGGACGTCGATCGTGGTGATGACCACGTCGCATTCGGGGTGGCTGCCCAGGTAGGCATCGCAGCTCACGACGCCTATGATCGACAGCTCATCCTCAAGCGCACGGGCGAGGTCGTCCACGAGCCGCCGGGCGAAGTCGTGGTATTCCTCGACGATGATCACGCCCGTTGCTACCGTGTCGGGTGCGGCCGCACGCTCGAAGTACGCCCCGATGTGGAAGGCGATGAAGGCGATCTCGTTTTCGCCAAGCTCGATGTCCATCTCGCCGGCGAACCGATGCGCAATATAGACGGCCATGTCGTACACGGGTGCATATTCCTGCTTGATCTGTGCGGCGAGCGGGTTGGGGTAGCTCACGCGATAGCGAGCGCGCTGATGGGCGTTGTGCATATGGAGGACGAACTGCAGGCGCATCGCCTCATCGAAGTCGGCGGGCAGGTTATAGCGCAGGCTCGTCTCATCCAAGATGTTGAGGACCGTATCGATGAAGTGCTTGTCGACGATGTTCCCGAGCTGTTCGAAATCGAGCTCGCGGTAGGCGCAGCGTTCCACCGACAGGGCGATGAGCAGCACGATCTGCTGAAAATCTGCCGGAGGCAGGGAGCAGCCGAAGGTTTGCTCGAAGTAGCGCGCAACCTCGTTTGCGCATCGCATGATCTGCGTGCGCTGGTCGAGTCCCTCGAGAAGGGTCGCGGTGTCGCCATGGCCCTCGTGCTCCTCGAGGCTGTTGTCCGACTGGATGCGCACGATGATGACGAGAATATGGGTGAGCAGGTTGTTGAGGGCGTAGTCGTTGATGAGCAGCTCCGAGCGCTGGCAGATCTCGACCAGGCTGCTCAAGATGCCTGCGATGTCGAAGGTGGGGAAGAGCTCCTCAAGCCGCTTGCTCGAGGTGAAGTACCCGTAGGTCCCATGGGTTGCCAGATGTCCGAGCAGTCGACGCTTGTCCTGCTCAGAGCCATCGAGATGGGTGCTGAAATCGTGTGTGCGGACGGTGAGGCCGAACTGTCCAGCTAGGGCGCGTACGGCGGGCAAGACGTTGCTCGCCAGCGTGCTCTCGCTTACGAACAGCTCGTCCGCCAGGTCAAAGAGCGAGACGGGCCCGCGCGCGTTGACGAGGCGCGCAATCACGTAGTTGCGACGTGCATCGGCGCTTGTGGGGGTGTTGGCAACCGTGGGGGCAGCTGCCGCAGCCGTTGTGCGCCGTGTCATGCGGTAGCCGTTTTTGGACGACTCAATTGCGGCACCACCGCGTGCGAGCTCGGTGATGTAGGAGCGAACGGTGCGTTCGCTGGCGCCGATGATCTTGGCGAGGACCGGTGCCGACATCCAGGCATCGGCGGATTCGAGGATGCGTGCAAGGCGGTTCATGCGGTCTGTCTTGGCTGATCCCACGGTTCCTCCTGTCTGCAATAACGGTGTGCTGACGTGTCCTGTCCCTGGATGGTGGCTCCGCGCGTGCGCCGCGCGTGCGCTGCGTTCGAGAACGCCTGCATCGTGCGGAAGCGCGGTGCAGGTGCGCCGGGTGCGCGGTTGACGGATGCTCCGCGGCGGACGCGTTTGCGCGCTGTTGCGGCGCAAGCCGTGTCCACGCGGCTTCATAGTATCCCATCTACTCGATGCGCTCCGCCGTGCGTTTTGCCGCGTGCCCGGCAAAACGGCGCTCTTGCCGGGTACGCGGCAAGGGGCGTGCCCTTCCGGCAAGGCGGCAGAAAGTGTGGTGGAGCGCGCCGGAGCCCGTGCGTATGGTTAAGCCATCGAGTACAAGGTCCGGCGCGCTGTGGGCGCCCGGCAAGAGGGAAAGGTGAGTGCGATGGGCGAGAACGGAGCTGTCCGCATTCTGCTGGCCTGCGGCATAGGGGCGTCAACGGGCTTCATGGCGGCAAATATGCGCAAGTATGCCAAGGCGGAGGGCCTGGATGTGAGTGTCAACGCGGTCAGCAAATCCGAGGTCATGGATTACGCCGACAAGATTGATGTGCTTCTGCTCGGTCCGCATTTTGCCTCCGAAGTTCCTTCGATGGCCGAAAAGCTGGCGCCGCATGGAGTGAAGGTCATGGCAATCGACGCGGATAACTATGCCGCCCTTGATGGCGAAGCGATTCTGGAGGACGCGCTCGACCTCTACGAGGGTATCGAGTACGAGGATGAGGAGGAGTAGACGCCATGCAAAAGCTCATGCAGGCGATACAGGCTTGGATTGAGGCGCATATCGTTCCCGTGATGAACAAGCTCACGGCGACGTACTGGTTCGGCGTCATCTCCGACGCCGTGCTCTACATCGTGCCCTTTTCAATGGTTTCCGCCATTCCCAGCTTGTGGAATATCGTTCGTCGGTTCGTCACGTTCCTGCCCGACCTCACGCCGCTCACGACCTATTCATTCGGCTTGGTGGGCATGTTCATGGCGTTCATCATCCCCTATAACGTGGCGGTGAAGGAGGAGCGCAAAGACCGTGCCATGATCGCGGGCTTTACGGGAATCGGCACCTACATGCTGTGCATGAACCCTGCGGTCACCGAGGCCGGCTACGTGTTCAATATCAACAAGTTCGGCGCGGGCGGCATGTTCACCGCCATGGTCGTGGGCTTCGTGGTTGGCTTGATCTACAAGCGCATGGCTCGCATGAGCTTCTTTTCCGAGGACAGCCTCATACCCGACTTCGTAAAGAACTGGTTCGACAACATCATTGCGGTCATCTTGAGTCTGCTGGTCGGTTGGTTGTTCACCTTCGTGGCACAGGTTGACGTGTTTGAGGCCGTGGGCATTATCATGTCGCCGGTTACGGGGTTTGCCCAGACGCTTCCGGGTACCATCGCGATTCCGCTCATCATGGACACCTTCTACTTCTTCGGCATCTCGGGCTGGGTGTTCTCGCCGGTGCAGCAGTCGATTCAGAAGGCGGCGCTTGCCGAGAATATCGCCGCCGCAGCGGCGGGCGCTACGGCGACCAACATCAATGCGTATGGCATCACGCGCTACATCATGATCGGTGGCGAGGGCGCGACGCTTCCTTTGGCGTTCTACATGCTGTTCGCCAAATCGAAGAAGAACCGCACGCTCGGGCGCGCCACAATCATCCCGTCTCTCTTCAACATCAATGAGCCTTTGGTATTCTCCACGATCGTGGGCAACCCGTTCCTGTTCATTCCGATGGTGCTCCAGGCCATTATCCTGCCCACCAACGCGTGGTTGTGGATGAATTTCGACTGGGCAAGCGTTCATACCGCGAATTTCGATATGAACTTCCTGCCTAATGCCGTCTCCGCTTTCTTCATGTCCAACGGAGATATTCGCAACGTGGCGCTGGTCTGCGTGAACCTGCTGCTTGCGGCCCTAATTTGGTATCCCTTCTTCAAGGCGGCCGACAACTGGCAGTACAAGCAGGAGCAGGAGCAGGCTCAGAAGAAAGGGAAGCGTCGCCGTCGCCGTGGAGCGAAGGCCGGTGTGACGGCATCCGCTGCCGTTGCCGCTGGCGCTCACGAGGGCGAGGCTAATCCGAGCCAAGAGGGCCTTGGCACCTTGAGTTCTAACAGCCATGTCCCTCCGGCCCCCGACGATTCGGTTCCTGCAGGGGAGGCGAACGTTTCTGCCGCTGCCGCGCCCCATCATGATGGTGCGGAGGCCCAGGTGGGTGCAACGAGCGTCTCTGCCGGGCAAGTCGATGCGCCGACCGGATGTGACGGAGCGTCGGCCGAGGGAATCGACGCTCCAGCCGGAGATGCCGGCGAACAAACCTTGTCATCATCCACTCAGTAAAGGAGTCCAATATGTCTGAAATCCCGGATATCAACGCCGTCGCCATGGAGGTCATCTTGAATGCGGGCGATGGAAAGATGTGCATCGAGCATGCATTTGACAGCATGGCGGAGTTTGACTTCGATGCGGTTGAGCAGCATCTGAAGGAGGCGGAGGAGAAGGTCCTCAAAGCCCATATCGCCCAGACCGAGACGATCCAGCGCCAGGCTGCCGGCGAGGATGTGGAGTATTCCTTGCTATTCACGCACGCTCAGGACACCTTGATGACCGTCAGCGCCGAGCTTCATGCCGTGCAGCGTATGGTGCCGGTAGTCCGTGCGCTCGCCAGCCGGTAAGGAGCCTTTTGGGATTCCCTCCGCTGTGATGTGCCAACGTCGTGAAGTACATGAAAGCACTGCGACGCGGCATGTGCGGCAACGCATCAACACCCATGTATCAGCCTTTGAAGAAAGGATTGCAACTATGATCGACTTGAGCACGTATGAGTTCAACGAGGCGTTCCCCAAGGGGTTCCTTTGGGGCGGTGCTACCGCTGCCAACCAGATTGAGGGGGCGTGGGACGAGGGCGGACGCGGCCCTGCTGTTTCGGATTATACGATTCTGCTCGATCGTGAGACCTGCGCTCGGGAGGGTATCGTCGAAGGCGGACCGCTGAACTCTGTGACGCGTCAATCGCTCGCCGACCGTATGGAGCATCCTGAGAAATACGACTTCCCCAAGCGTCGCGGCATCGACTTCTACCACACCTACGAGCAGGATATCGCGCTGCTCGCCGAGATGGGATTCTCGGTGTTCCGCATGTCGATCTCCTGGAGTCGTATCTTCCCGCTCGGTGACGACGTCGTTCCCAACGAGGAGGGCCTGGCCTTCTATGATCGCGTGTTCGACTGCTGTCGCGAGCACGGTATCGAGCCCATGGTGACGCTCAACCACTTCGATATGCCGCTGCACCTGGCGCAGGAGTACAACGGCTTTGCCAGCCGCCATGTGGTCGATGCGTTCGAGCGCTATGCCGAGACGGTCTTTACGCGCTATAAGGGCAAGGTCAAGTATTGGATGACCTTCAACGAGATCAACCATGTCTACGCCAATCCCTGCACCTGCTGCGGCGTGATTTGGGATGAGCCGGCAGATGGTGGCAATCCGTATGCCGGGCGCTGGCCCGAGAAGTTCCAGGTGGCGCACAATCAGCTTGTTGCTTCTGCCAAGGCCTGTATCAAGCTGCACGAGATCGACCCGGATGCCTATATCGGCAATATGCTGTGCCGCCTGGAGAACTACGCCGAGACCTCCAAGCCCGAGGACCAGCTGCAGGTTCTGTTCGAGGACCACTTTAACTGGTTCTTCACCGATGTGCAGGCCAAGGGCGAGTACCCCTACTACATCAAGCGCTTCTTCCGCGACTATGGCGTCGAGCTTCAGATGGAGGAGGGCGACCTCGAGACGCTCAAGGCTGGAACGGTCGACTACATCTCCATCAGCTACTACATGACCTACATCATGCGCTACAAGGGCAAGATGAGCCCCGAGCCTTCCGGCAAGCTGCTGACCGAGATCAAGAATCAGTATCTCGAGCAAACGGAGTGGGGCTGGCCGATTGACCCCGTTGGGTTCCGCATCACGCTGAACCATATCTACGACCGCTATGGGCTGCCGATCTTCATTTCCGAGAATGGCAACGGTATGACCGAGGAGCGCGATGAGGCGGGCTACTGTGCCGACGATGCGCATATCGCGTACATGAAGGAGCATGTCGAGCAGATGCACCAGGCGATTCTCGACGGTGTTGATGTATTCGGGTACGCCTGGTGGGGGCCGATTGACCTGGTGAGCTCCGGTACGTCGGAGATGACGAAGCGCTACGGGCAGATCTCGGTCGATCAGGACGACCACGGCAAGGGCTCCGGCCGTCGCGGCAAGAAGAAGAGCTTCTACTATTACAAGAAGCTCATCGCCAGCAACGGTGCGGATACCGCGACCGATAACATCGTGGTGGAGTAAACAGGAGATACGACGCCGGCCGCGCTTGGTTCGGCCGGCGTCGCATTGTTGGCGGCCGGTGCAACGGACGGCCCGGGCGTTTTGTTGCGCGCGGCCGCGGTCAAGGAGGCAACGATGGTGAGCAAGCAAGCAACGGTGCGCAATCCGAGCGGTATCCACGCCCGCCCCGCATCGCTGTTCGTGAAGAAGGCGAGCGACTTTGAGAGCGCGGTGACGATTCGCAACGTGTCGAAGGGTGGCGAGCCTCGGGATGCGAAGTCGATTCTGTCGGTCATGAGTATCGGTGCGGCATGCGGCTGTGAAATCGAGATCACGGCGGACGGCCCCGACGCGCCCGCGGCGGTGGATGCACTTATCGAGTTCATTGAAAGCGGCTGCGGGGAGTAGACCGGCAACGAGGGGCGCGATGCTGCGTGCGGCCAAGAACTTGGATGCCATACATGGTGGCCGCTCGGTGATAATTCGAAGGGCCCGATTCCGGAACTCCTCCGGGGTCGGGCCCTTCCGCCTCGCCTGGCGCCTGTTCGTGGTTTGGCTGTTGGTGCGTTTCGAGGTTCGGCTTTTGGCCGTTGGTGCATTTTGGGGCTCGGCCTTGGCCGTTGGTGCATTCCAGAGCTCAGCTTTTGGCCGTTGGCGTGTCGTTGATTCGGGTTTTGCTGGTCTATCCGGGGTTTTGACCTCGGCTTTCTGTTGTCGGCGCGTTTTGGCTGTACGCTGCATTTCGGATTCGGGTTTCGGCTGCCAGCGCATTTGGGGTTCGCGTTCCGGCTGCGCGCTACAGTCCGGGTCCGGCTTTCGGCTGTCGAGGAGATCCCGGGTTCGTGTTTCGGCCATCGAGGAATCCAGGGTTCGCCATCTGGCCATCCAGGGGCGAAAAACGGCCCCAGATGGCTCAAGCGCGAACCCTGGATTCGCGGATGGATGGAATCCGAACCCGCGTTCACCGGATGGACGCAATTCGAACCCTGGATTCGTGAACGGCAGCAATCCGCACCCGGGATGCCTGGGGTAGACGTAGCACGAACCCGAGATTGCGCAAACGGTAGAAACCCGCGACTGAGACACCCGGAGGGGAGCAGGACGCACTTCTGCCGTGCCGCTAAACGGATTGGGCCCATCGAGGTGCCGATAGGCGAGACCGGGAACCAGGGAGCGCAAATGCCCGGAAGGACCCCTGAGGCATTCAGTCGAATGGAGCTGAGGTGCGGAGGAATTGTGCCGGCAAGGGCCGACAGCACCGAGGGGCGCCTGTCAGCCAAAAGGAGGTTGGCGGTGGCGAGACGTTACTCGTCATTCGAAATAGTTCTAGAATATAGTGTTGCATATATGATACGCTACTTACTATAAAGTATCAGAATATGAACGTTAGGAGCAATCTTGAAACGGTCGGTTCCGGCAAAAGTCAGGCTTGCTGCCCGCCAAATGGGTGAAAACGTCTCGTCGTGGCGCCGCATGTTCAGCCTGACATCTGAGGAGTTGGCTGAAAAGGCGGCGGTGTCCCGCACGACCATTTCCCGCGTCGAGAACGGCGACCCATCGGTCAGTTTTGCCACGATGCTCTCCATCTACAAGGTGCTTGGCATCCTCGACAGCGTCGTGATGGCAACGGATCCGTACGAGACGGATATTGGCAGGCTGCGCGCCGACCAGCAGCTTCCCCAACGCGTGCGGAGGCGCTCATGACCCCCGTCGTTGATGTCTTTCTCGATGAAGGGGCCAAGGCTCGCCATAATCTTGCGGCGCATGCGGGCCATCGCGTGGGCCGCGCCCGGTTCAATCTGCGACGCGGCCGCATCACCACGACCTTTAGTTATGATGACGAGTACCTTCGGCAGCCTTATGCGTTCGCGCTCGATCCCGGCTTGCCGCTCCGAAGCGGTCCGCAGCATTGCGAGGGCCTGTTCGGCTGCATGCGAGACTCGTCGCCCGATCGATGGGGACGGCACCTCATAGCCCGCCGCCGTCGCTCGGTTGCGACCGGTGAGGGAATGCGCGCACTTGATGAGGTTGATTACCTGCTTGGCGTTCATGATGAGACGCGTCAAGGGGCACTCCGCTATGCAGCACCGGACTCCTCGGAGTTTTTTTCTGAGCAAGGGGACATTCCTCCGCGCATTGCTTTGCCGCAGCTGATTGCTGCAAGCAACGAGGTCGCGCGTGGAGAAGAGGGCATTGAGGAGCTCAAGGTGCTGCTTGACGCGGGATCCGGCTCGCTTGGCGGCGCGCGTCCCAAAGCTTCGATTGTCGATGAAGGGCGCATCTTGATGGCGAAGTTCTCACATCCGGGAGATGAATGGGCGGTGATGTCGTGGGAAAAAACTGCGCTTGATATCGCTCGCGCTGCTGGGTTGCCGACGCCTAAAAGCCAGTTGGTGAACGTGGGAAAAAATGCTGCGCTGGTTCTCGAGCGCTTCGACCGTGCTGAATCCGGTGTCGCTGCGCAACGCATGCCCTATATGAGCGCTATGACTGCGCTGGGGTATGCTGATGGAGCGCAAGCGGATTATATTGAGCTCGCGGAGGTGCTTCCGGACCTGTGCCGCAATCCCCAGACTGAACTGCGGAGCCTGTTCGCACGCATCGCGCTCTCAATCGCGCTGCATAACACCGACGACCATCTGCGGAATATCGGTTTTATCAGAACGGACAATACGTGGGTTCTGTCGCCCTGTTTTGATATCAATCCGAATCCCCATGGGGCGGACGAGCGCGTGACAGCGATTTACGGGGAGACAGGATCGGATGAGGCGGCGGCGCTTGCCCAGGTTGCAGCTGAGTTTTGCGGCTCGTTTGAGCAGGGGCGCGATGTGGTGCGCACGGTGCTTGACGCATGCGTCGCATGGAAATCGCTTGCAAAGAAGAACGGCTGCCCTGATCGCGAGACCGAGCTGTTCGCGTCGGTGTTTGAGGCGAAGTGCGGAATTCTTGCGCAGGCGTTCGACCTATAGGCCAGGCCGGGCTGGCGTGTTGTATTTTTCGCCAACGACAGAGCTGGTGGTATGGGGCGACGGCAGTGCTGGACGGACTCGGGCTCGGTCATTGGGGGCTGGGTTCGGCTTTCTTTCGTAAGTGCGTTCCGGATTCGTGTTTTGGCTGTACGCTGCATTTCGGATTCGGGTTTCGGCTGCCGGCGCGTTTTGAGCTCGCGTTCCGGCTGCGCGCTACATTCCGGGTTCGGCTTTCGACTATCGAGGGATTTCGGGTTCGGATTCCATTCATCGAGGAGATCCCGGGTTCGCGTTTCGGCCATCGGGGGAATTCGGGCTCGCGTTTTAGCCATCGAGGGGATCCCGGGTTCGGCTTTCGGCCATCGAGGAATCCAGGGTTCGTCACCTGGCCATCCAGGGGCGAAAAACGGCCCCAGACGGCTCGGGCACGAACCCTGGATTCGCGGATGGACACAATCCGAACCCTTGTTCATTTGGATGGACGCAATCCGAACCCGGGATACGCGAACGGCAGCAATCCGCACTCGGAATGTCTGGATGGGCGCGGTGCGAACCCCAAAACGCGCCGCCGAGCCAAGCCCGCACCTCGGAGCGTGCCGACGAGCCAATAGCGAACCCCAAAGCGTGTCGTCGGACCAAACCCGCACCCAAGCTGCATCGAGAGACGCAACGCGAAGCCCGGCTGCGTCGACGGCCGGTATCGATTCCGTTTCTGCCAATCCGTGGGCGCGCGGGGAAATATAATAATGCCAGTAACAATGAGCAGATAGGAAAAGAAGGCGGAAGCAGCTGATGTCACGGCGTGTTCTCGAGAGTTTGTCCCCGCAGGCCACGTCCCGCTATGAGCTGGGGCGTATCCATTCCGTTGAAAGCATGGGCACGGTGGACGGCCCCGGCGTGCGGTTCGTGGTGTTCACGCAGGGGTGCCCCATGCGGTGCGCCTACTGCCACAACCCCGATACCTGGGCCGTGGGCAACGACGTCGGCACGGTGGTCTCCGTCGAGCGCCTGATCGAGGAATTCGAGAGCAACCGCGCGTTCTACCGTTCCGGCGGCATCACGGTGACCGGCGGTGAGCCGCTGCTGCAACCGGAGTTCGTGGGCGACCTGTTCGCCGCTATGCACGCCAACCCCAAAGGGCGCGTCCATACGTGCCTGGATAGCTGCGGATACGCGTTCAATCCGAAGCGCCCCGAGCGTTTTGAGCGCCTGCTGGACGAAACCGACCTGGTGCTGCTGGACATCAAGCACGCCGATCCGGAAGGTCACAAGCGCCTGACCGGATGCGCGCCCGACCGCATCCTAGCCTTCGGCGACGAGCTGGCGCGCCGCGGGATCAAGGTGGTCATCCGCCATGTGGTGGTGCCCGGGATTACGGACACCGAGGAGGAGTGCGAGGCGCTGGGCCGGCTGATTGCTCCCTGGCACAACGTTGCGGGACTGGAGATGCTGCCGTACCACACGATGGGCATTGTGAAATACGAGCAGCTCGGCATGGAGTATCCGCTGGCAGGCGTGCCGGCCATGGACAAGTCGCGCATGCCCGCCCTGCGCGAGGCCGTCATGCGCGGTCTGCGCGCCGGCCGCGCCGCGATGCCGCATACCGCCGGGTAGACGGCGAGGGTCCGCGGTTTTCGTTCAGGCTGCTTCCTCCTAAAGTGGAAGTGAATGAATCGAACCTTTTGTGGTGACACCGTATAATTTTGGTGTCGAGCACAAGGGAGGTGGCAGCCGTGGACACCGTGCAGTTCGTGACATACATTGCGGAGCACGAAGGCGTTGACTCCGAGTTCTTGAGCAGGCATTTTGGAGTTAGCACGCGCACGTTGCGCTCGTATGCCCTGCGCGCGAATGACGTCTTGTGCGGCTGCGCCACCGTTGAGCTCGTGCGAGGTCGGGGCTATCGGGTACACGTCGCAGACCCTGAGGCCTTTGCGGCCTGGCGTGCAAAGCATAGCTCCAGCGATGATAGCCTGACGTGCAAAACACCGGATGAACGGGTTGGCTACCTGCTCAACGATCTGCTCATGCGCACCGACTGGATCACGCTTGCCGAGCTCTCGAAGGTCCTGTTCGTGTCGAAAAGCGCGCTTTCCGGCGACCTCAAGAAGGTGGAGGAGCACCTTGCGCCATATGGCCTTCTGCTCGAACGGAAATCGCATTACGGTATCCGCGTGACGGGAAGCGAGATGTCGCGCCGGCTGTGCTTGGCGAACGCTGCGGTCGAGGCGCGCGAAGCAAACGTCATGCGCGCGCGGGACATTAAAAACATTACCCCCCCCCCTACTCTAAAAGCGATTGTTGGGGACGCATTTGAAAATGCCGACCAGCTGCTGAATCTCATTTCGACGTGCGTAAACGAGGCGCTGCATGACAGCGGACTTACCATCAACGCGGTGGCGTTCAACAACCTGCTCGTCCATCTTGCCATCGCTCTCGTGCGTATCTCCGAGGACTGCTACGTCCCCATTGAGGATGAGCGCCTTGAGCGAATCGCAGAGCTGCGCGAATTCGAGGTGGCCCGGGACATCGCGGGTCGCATCACCCAGGCGACATCGCTGAAGCTCCCCCGAGAGGAGATCGCCTACATCGCCATCCATCTTGCGGGCAAGCAAACGGTCTACCAGTCACCCGACAGCGAGAATCTCATCATTTCCGATGAGGTGTGGCGCGTGGTGTCGAACATGCTGGAGCGCGTGTGGCGCGTGTTCCGTTTCGATTTCCGCACCGATCTTGAGCTGCGCATGAACTTGGCGCGGCACATCCAGCCGCTTTCGGTGCGCCTGCGCTACAATCTCAAGCTCAAAAATCCCCTGCTTGACGATATCAAGGCGCGCTATCCACTTGCGTTTTCCATCGCGGTGGACGCCTCGTCCGAAATCGCCGAAACGTATGGCTCCGTGCTGTCCCATGACGAGATCGGTTATATCGCGCTGGCATTCGAGCTTGCGCTGGAGCGCTCTCGCATCGAAATCGCCAAGAAGAACATTCTGGTGGTGTGCGCATCGGGTGCGGGCAGCGCGCGCTTGCTTGAATACCAGTGTCGTCGTGAATTCGGCGACTATATCGATCGCATCGAAACATGTGATGTGTTCGGTTTGGATGAGGTCGATTTCGCGCACATCGATTACGCGTTCACGACCGTCCCGCTTGATCGGGAGCTGCCCGTTCCCGTTCGCGAGGTCTCGCAGTTTCTCGATCCCGTTGAGGCGGAAAAGACTCGGGTGCTTTTGCGGCAAGGGCTTACGAGGCGCTCGGCTACCGCACAGGGATTCATCGACGAGCGCCTGTTCTTCTCGCATTTGGCGGTCGAGACAAAAGAAGAGGCCATGGGGTTTCTTATCGACCAGGCAGAACGGGTGCGCCATGTGTCGCCGCGCTTTCGCGCGTTGGTGTTGGACCGTGAGGAGCGCATGTCGACGGCATTCGGCAACAACATCGCCCTGCCCCACCCCCTTGAGGTGGCAAGCGATGAGACGTTTATCTGCGTGGGCATTCTCGACAAGCCGATCGCGTGGGATGAGGAAGGCACGCGTGTCCAGGCTGTCTTTCTATCGGCCTTCGCCTCGAATGAGGGAGACGGCGGAAAGGAGGCCCGCGCGTTTTTAGACCGCTTTGCGGGCGTGCTGGCCAACCCTCAGGCGATTGGGGCGCTGGTCGAGCAGCAGACGTGGGAGGTGTTTGTCGAGTTGCTCGGCGATGTGGGCATCGCTACGTGAGCGAAGGGTCATAGCGAAGCTGTTCCGGTGCGCGGCACATCATGTGCCTGCGCTTGATATAGACATGCGAAATGACGGAAAGGAGGAGTGAAACATGGCGGAGGAAGAAAGCATGGAGCTCATCTCGTTCGGCATCGTTGCTTCTGCCGGCCAGGCGCGCAGCCTGGCCATGGAGGCGATCGCGCAGGCGCGCGGAGGCGATATCGAGACGGCGCGCAAGACGCTCGAGGAATCGCGCAAGGTCGGTCTGGCGGCGCACGATGAGCAGACCAAGCTGCTGTCCCGCGAAGCCGGCGGCGAGCACGTGCCCGTGGACGTGCTGCTCGTGCATTCGCAGGACCATTTGATGACCTCCATGCTGTGCCAGGACCTGGCCGAGGAGATCATCGCGCTGTATGAGCGTATTGCGGCCCAATAGCCGCGCGCACGCGCAGGCGCCTGCACCGGTTTGAGGCGGCATCCAAGCCTTTTTTGGGTGCACTCCGGGCGTTTGCGTATCCGTATCGATGAGGCCGACTGCGCCTCGGAAGGAAGTGAGCTGTCATGAAGGTTCTGCTCGTTTGCGCTGCTGGCATGTCGACCAGCATGCTCATGAAGAAGATGGAGGCATATGCCTCCGAAAACGGTATCGAGCTTGAGGTTGCCGCTCGGAGCTTCTCCGAGCTCAAAGACCCCAAAGGCGCCGGTTTCGATTGCATCCTCGTGGGCCCGCAGATCTCCTATCAGAAAGACAAGATCGTCAAAAAGGCTGACGGGCTTCCTGTCGAGGTCATTCCCATGAAGGATTACGGTCGTCAGAACTGCCCTGCCATTTTCGAGATGATCGACAAGATGACGGCCTAGGCACGTACGGGATGAGATGGGCTGATGAAGAGGAAGCAGAGAGACGACCGGCGCCGCGCTAAGGCGCGCGCCCAGGCACAGCGATCCCATGCTGGGGAGCGTGCCGCCGATCGAGCGCGGGCGGGCGGGCATCGCGCCGCCACGCCGGGAACGGATGCGTTTAGGCGCGAGCAGACCGTGAAATCCGCCAGGTGGAATCGCTTTATGCTCATACGGTACCTGGATGCGGGCCTGTTTTTCGCCGGTCTGTATTGGTGCGTCACGGCGCTTGCGTTCGGCTTCGGATGGGCGGTTGCAGCGGCTGCCGTCGAGGCGCTTGTCGCCGCTCTGGTGATGGTTGAAGTTATCTCGACCACGTCAACCGAGGCGGAGTATATCGTCTGGTCGCATCGTCTGCTGATCGCCTCTGCCGCCCTCAGCGGCATCGAGCTTGCCGTTACGCTCGCGCTCGGACTGCAGGTGCTGTTCCCCTTCTTTGCCGAAGCGACTCCGGGCGTGGTCCTTTGCGGCGCGCTTCTCGCAATCAAGATCCTGATCATCCACCGCATTGTCCTTGTGCGCGACCGGCGCGATAGGCGCTATGAGCGCTATCGCGACGTGCTCAAGTACAACGACAACGCCTGATCGCCTACCGATATGACGGAGGTATTGAAATGTTTGACTTTCTAGAGAAATACATCATGGGGCCGATGACCAAGCTGTCGCAGCTTCGCATGATTCGTGCCATCACGTTCGCCGGCATGACGTCGATTTCCTTTACCATCGTGGGCTCCATGTTCCTGATTCTGAACGTGCTGCCCCAGGCGTTTCCGGTGCTTGAGGGCATCTGGTCCGTCTCGTTCGATAAGATTTCGAATGTGTACATGCTCGCCAACAGCGCAACGATCGGGTGCATCGCTGTCTACTTCTTGATTGCGACCGCCTACGAGTATGCGCGCATCCTGTCCGAGGAAGACGAGATCGATATCAAGCCGATCAACGCCGTGCTCATGGCTGTGATGGCGCTGTTTATCTGCATCCCGCAGCTCGGCATCGTTGACGGCGCCATTTCGCTGCTGTCCGACCCTGAGAATGCGCTCTTCAGCGGCTGGACCGTTGCGAGCAGTGGCCCGGCCCGCTTCGGCGCGACGGGCATCTTCTGCGCGTTCATCATCGCGTGGTTCTCCGTGCGCATCTATGCGCTGTGCGTTGAGAAGAACATCGTCATCAAGCTGCCCGACGTGGTGCCCGATGGCGTTGCCCGTTCCTTCACGGCCCTGGTTCCCGGTTTCTTCGTCGCCATTGTCTGCATGCTCATCCAGGGCGTGTTCATGGCCTTCGGCACCGATTTTTACAGCTTCATCGCCATCCCGTTCGGGTTCGTGGTCAACATCGTGGACACGCTCCCCGGCATCCTGGTGATTTACTTCCTGATCCACGCGCTATGGCTCGTAGGCGTGCATGGTGCGACCATCGTCACCTCGCCGCTCTCGGCGATCGCCTTGTCCAACCTCGTGCTCAACGCCGACGGCGGTGCAGCTATCTGGGCGGGCGAGTTCAACAACGCCTTCGTGACGGTGGGCGGCTCGGGCGCCACGCTCGGCCTGACGATCCTTATGGTCACCCTCGCCAAGTCCGAGCAGCTCAAGGCCATTGGCAAAGCCGAGATCGTGCCCGCGTTCTTCAATATCAACGAGCCGCTTATCTTCGGCCTGCCCATTGTCTACAATCCGGCGCTCGCTGTTCCGTTTATGCTCGCCCCGATGGCGTCCGCGGCCATCGCGTCCCTGGCGATCTCCATGCGCCTCATCCCGTCGGTCATCGTGCAGATGCCGTGGCCTACGCCCGTTGGACTCGGTGCCTTCATTTCCTGCGGGGGCTCGTTCACCGCGGCGCTTGTGGCGGTCCTCTGCGTCGTCGTCGCAACGCTTATCTACTTCCCGTTCTTCAAGAAGTACGATAAGCAGCTTTGCGATGAGGAGGCTGCCAAGCTGGCGGAGACTGCCTAGTCACTACGCCCGCGCGCTGCTGCGGGTGATGTAGGGGAGCTGAAGGCTCCACCATACGCACGGGCCGAGGGGTGATACGCGACCTTTCGGCCCGTGCTCGCAGATGGGAGGTAACCTGCGATGTCGTTTCCCAGCAATTTCCTGTGGGGCGGGGCTGTTGCGGCCCACCAGCTCGAGGGCGGCTGGAATGTCGGGGGCAAAGGCCCGAGCGTGATGGACGTCACCACGGCAGGTGACGTCAATACGCGTCGCCGCTTTACGGGCGAGGTGCTGCCCGGCGAGAACTACCCCAACCACGAGGCGATCGACTTCTACCATCGGTACAAGGAAGATGTCGCCCTGTTCGCCGAAATGGGTTTCAAGTGCTTCCGCACCTCCATTGCCTGGACGCGCATTTTTCCTGAGGGCGATGAGCTGGTGCCGAATGAGGAGGGGCTTCGATTCTACGACGACCTGTTCGATGCGTGCCGAGCGCATGGCATCGAGCCGGTGGTGACCCTGTCGCATTTCGAGATGCCGCTCGGTTTGGTCAAGAAATACGGTGGTTGGCGCAGTCGCAAGTTGGTCGACCTGTTCACGCGGTTCGCCACGGTGTGCTTCGAGCGGTATAAAGACAAGGTCACGTATTGGATGACCTTTAACGAGATCAACAACCAGGCGAATTATCACGAGGACTTCGCCATGCTCGCGGACTCAGGTATCGTGGCCGAGGAAGGGGAGAATCGCGAGCTGCTCATGTACCAGGCGGCCCATTACGAGCTGGTGGCGAGCGCGAAAGCTGTGCTGATCGGCCATGCCATCAACCCGAATTTCCAGATCGGCGCCATGATCGCTATGTGCCCGGTCTATCCCGCCACCTGCAAGCCCGAGGATGTGCTCATGGCCCATAAGGCCATGGAGCGCCGCTACTACTATGCCGACGTGCATGCGTTCGGCGACTACCCGCCCAACATCGCGGCGCTCTGGGAGCGCAAGGGCTACGACATCGACATCACGCCTGGGGACCGGGAGCTTCTCGCCGTGGGCACCGTCGATTACATCGGGTTCAGCTACTACATGAGCTTCGCGGCCGCGTGGCGCGAGGACAACGTGCACTTCGAGTACGACGAGGAGCGCGACTGCGTGCGCAACGCGTTCGTCAAGACCAGCGACTGGGGCTGGCAGATCGATCCGGTGGGCCTGCGCTATGCCCTCAACTGGTTCACCGACCGCTATGGGCTGCCGCTGTTCATTGTCGAGAACGGATTCGGCGCGTATGACAAGGTCGAAGCCGACGGCTCCATTCACGACCCGTATCGCATCGAGTATCTGCGTGCTCATATCGAGCAGATGAAGCTCGCGGTGGAGGAAGACGGTGTCGATCTTATGGGCTACACGCCGTGGGGCTGCATCGATTTGGTCTCTGCGGGCACCGGTGAGATGGAGAAGCGCTACGGCTTCATCTACGTTGACAAGGACAACCGCGGTGAGGGAACGCTCGAGCGCAGCCGCAAGGATAGCTTCTACTGGTACAAGCAGGTTATAGCCAGCAACGGGGAGGACCTGGGCTAGGGCCCAGCTGCTCGTGGCGTAAGGTGCGCTGCCGCCGGAGCTTCGTAACGGGTGTCGGCGGCAGCGCGATCCCTTTTCGCCGAGTCGCCATCCCGGCGGCGTGCGCGTGGCAGCCTCGCGCGCGCCGCCCCTTTACAGATACTCGATCTGCGCGCCCTCGGTGTCGCAGGTGAGGATGCGCGTGGCGCAGGTGGGGAACCGCTCGCGCAGGCGGACCTGCAAGAACTTCGCAACGATGGTGTCGTCGGTCACGGCCATCAGCGTGGAGCCCGAACCCGAGATCCACAGCGTGCCCGCCCCGCCGTCCAGGCACGCCGCGCGGATGGCGTCGTAATCGGGGATGAGCGCGCGCCGGTACGGCTCCTGCAGCCGGTCGTCGTTGGCGGCGGCGATCAACGCGAGATCGCCGGTTTCCAGCCCGCGCGTCATGCCCGCCACGCGGCCCATCTGCCACACGGCGTCCGCCAGCGGCACCTGGGCCGGAACCACCTGCCGCGCCTCGTGCGTGTGCACCTCGTAGGGCGGGATGATCGTGACGAACCGCAGCTTGCGGCTCACCTCGTAGCGCAGGCATCGCGGCTCGCCATCGCTCGGCGTGAACGAGCAGACGGCTCCGCCCAGGATGGCGGGCGCCACGTTGTCGGGATGCCCCTCCACCTCGGTGGCCAGGCGCACGAGCTCGGCGCGGTCGACGGTGCGGCGGGTGAGCGCCGCGGCTGCCATGATGCCGGCCACCACGCAGGTTGAGCTCGACCCCAGGCCGCGCGCTACCGGCACGTCCGTCTCGATATGCAGGCGCACCGGGAAGGGCTCTGCGCCCCAGGCGCGAAGCGCGTTGGCGAACGAGGCGTAGACCAGGTTGTGCTCGTTCTGGAACTCCTCGGGACACCCGGAGATCTCGAGCGCCTCGGCGCGCGCAAACGAGAAGTGCGCGTAGAGCGATACGGCCATGCCGAGCGTGTCGTAGCCGATGCCGAGGTTGGCGCTCGTGGCTGGTACGGTGATTTTGATCATGCTGGCGACTCCTTTGGGCGCTCCGGCTTGCGTGCGGTCCGGCACTCAAACAGTCCTGCTCTCACGAGGACCCTCTGGGGATGTGCGGTTTCTGCGAGGCTCGCGGCAGACGAAGCGAGCCTCGCGCGGATGATTGCGGGTGCGCTGCGTTCGCGCGGACGCTTCTACAGCTTGGCGGCCGCCTGCGCAACATAGGCGCCCATCTCGTCAACGTCGACCACATCGGTGTGCAGGACCGGCTTGTTCTGCAAGCTCGACAGCTGCTCGGGCGCCGTGGTGCCGGTCGCGTTCTCGAGCACCTGCATGCAGGCGAAGTCGTCTTCGGGGCACGCCAGGCCAAGCGCGTCTCCCACGGCGCGGGGGAACTTGTAGGGGTTGGCGGTGGACAGCAGCACGCGCGCCTTTGCCGCGGGTGCGGCGGCGGTCGTTTCCAGCACGTGATAGCCGCAGGCGGTGTGCGGGTCGATCAGGTAGCCGTGCTCGTTCCAGCATGCGGCGATGGCCTGCGCCACCTGCTCCTCGCTTGCCCAGCCCCCGCCAAAGACGCCGCTGATGCGCTCCAGCAGCCCGTCGGGCAGTGCGTAGACGCCGGATGTGGCCAGGTCGTGCATGAGGCGCGCCACCAGCTCGCAGTCACCCTCAGAGAGGTAGTAGAGCATGCGCTCGAGATTGCTGGAGATCAGGATGTCCATCGACGGGGACGTGGTGGTGAAAAACGGCCGGTTGCGGTCATAGGTGCCTGTGGCGAGAAAGTCGATCAGCACGTTGTTGCGATCGCTTGCCACCAGCAGCTTCGCCACCGGCAGGCCCAGACGGCTGGCGTAGTAGCCGGCGAGGATGTCGCCGAAGTTGCCGGTGGGCACGCAGAACTCCACCTCGTCGCCCGGCTGGATGGCGCCGTCGCGCAGCAGCTGGGCGTAGGCGGAGAAGTAATACACGACCTGCGGCACCAGGCGCCCGACGTTGATGGAGTTGGCGCTGGAGAGCGCGACCCCCTGTTTGGCCAGGCGGTCGGCGAGCTCGCGGTCGGCGAATATCCGCTTGACGGCGCTCTGCGCGTCGTCGAAGTTGCCGCGCACCCCGCAGACGGCGACATTTGCGCCCTGCTGCGTGGACATCTGCAGCTCCTGCACGCGGCTGACCTTGCCTTCCGGGTAGAACACGGTGATGCCGCAGCCCGGGGCGTCCGCGAAGCCCTCAAGGGCGGCCTTGCCGGTGTCGCCCGAGGTGGCGGTGACGATCATGATCTTCTCGGCGGGCGGGGTGGGAAAGGCGGCTGCAGTGGCGTTGGCAGCGCCGGCTGCAGTGGTGCCGGCAGCGGTGTCGTCGGCAGCGGTGTCGTCGGCAGACGCTGCGGCCACGCTGCCTGCCGCATCCTGGGTGTCTGTCGCATCCGAGCCCGCCGCGACATCCTGGGGAGTGCCGCCGCCCGTCGCTGCGGCCGTGCGGGCCATGAGGCGCGGGAGCATCTGCAGGGCAACGTCCTTGAACGCGCTCGTGGGGCCGTGCCAGAGCTCCAGCACGTAGGTGGGGATGTTCGCGGTGTTGTTGGAAGCCGCAGCGCGAGAGCCTGCTGTGGCGCTTGCCTGCGGTGCGGCGGGCGCCGCGTCGTTCGCCTCGGCAGCCGCACCAGGTGCTTCTTCCGTTGCATCAGGTTCGGCTTTCGCGGTGGCATCGCCAGCTGTGCCGACTGCGCCTGCCTGCTGCGGGTCCGTCTCGCCCAAGCGCACCAGCGGCGTGACCTCGGCGCTCGCAAATGTGTGGCCGTAGGCCTCCTCTACACAGGCGGCGATTTCGGCAGGTGTGTAGTCGGGCAGCAGCGCCCCCAAGACCTCGCGCGCCAGCTCCGGATAGTCCTTCGCAGCCAGCCCCGTCAGGTCGATCGGCTCCGCGCCCAGCTCATCGGTGACGAACAGGCCGCCATCCGGGGCGATGCCGCGGCGTATGGCCTCCTTGGCGGTCAGGTGTGCGGTGCGGGAACGCGTGCTGTGGAACAACGCCATCGGAACTCCTCGAACGATCGGCAGCCTTGCATCCGTCATGGTATCAGACTGAGGGAATCCATCGCGCTAAAGCGCTTGCTGGAGTGTCGGTTTCAATAGCTGTTCATAGCACGTTCTTTGTTTGGAAACATAGGATGCGGCGCGGTGGGGTGGCTACTTGCGCATGATAAAGTGTTGCCATGTGTCGCATGGGCGATTGACAGCTTGGTGAGGAAGAGGAAGGCACGCGTATCCCATGATCAAAATCGCGAAATTCGGAGGATCGTCGGTTGCGGACGCCGCACATTTCCGAAAGATCAAAGCTATTGTCGACGCCGACCCGGCACGCCGATTCGTGGTGGTGAGCGCATGCGGACGTCGCACCAAGGAGGACACCAAGGTCACGGACCTGCTGTACCTGGTCAACGCCCATGTGCACTATCACGTGTCATGTGACGACCTGCTTGCCGATATCGGCCAGCGTTATTTCGACATCACCGATGAGCTCGGCCTGAGCTATCCCATCCATGAGGAGTTCGACGCGTTCGCCGCGCGCGCCCGCACGGGCGGATACAGCACCGAGGAGCTGGTGAGTCGCGGTGAGTACTTCACGGCCCGGCTGATGGCCGAGTACCTGGGGCTGCCGTTTTTGGATGCCGCCGAGGTCATCGCATTCCATCACGACGGCCGTCTGTCGATGAAGCGCACCGCGCAGCTGCTTGCCGAGCGCGCCAGCGAGGGCGGTTTCGTGATGCCGGGGTTCTATGGCGCCACGCGCGAGGGGCAGATCAAGCTGCTCGACCGCGGCGGCGGCGACATCTCCGGATCCATCCTGGCCCAGTGTTTGGGCGCGGACCTCTATGAGAACTGGACGGACGTGTCGGGCTTTTTGTCGGCCGACCCGCGCATCGTCGAGCGCGCGCAGCCGATTCCGCGCATCACCTACGAGGAGCTGCGCGAGCTGTCCTACATGGGCGCCAGCGTGCTTCACGAGGAGGCGGTGTTCCCGGTGCGCGACGCCGGGATTCCGCTGGTGATCAAGAACACGAATGCACCCGAGGACCCCGGCACCATCATCTCTGAGACGGCGACCGAAGGTGACGCGGAGCCCATCATCACCGGCATCGCTGGCAAGCGCGGGTTCATCGCCATCAGCGTGTCGCGCGACCGCACGAAAAGCCGGATCGGCTTCATGCGCCGTGCGCTGTCGGTTTTTGAGCGCTACGGGGTATCGGTGGAGCATATGCCGACGGGCGTTGATCAGTTCGCGGCCGTGGTGCAGGCGGGCGACGTGCGCGATTCGCTGTACTCGCTGATCGCCGACATCCAGGAGGAGGTCGAGCCCCTCGAGATCGAGGTGGTGGAGAACCTGGCGCTCATCGCGACGGTCGGGCGCAACCTGCGCGGGCGTCCGGGCGTGTCGGGGCACCTGTTCGGCATGCTGGGCGAAGCGGGCGTGAGCGTGCGCATGATCACGCAGGGCTGCGACGAGATCAACATCATCGCGGGCGTTGAGGAGAAGGACTTCGACTTGGCGATCAAGACGATCTACCGAGCGTTTTCCGATGAGGACGGCATCGTTCGGACAGCTGATTTGGACGGCTGAGGGACGGACTGGCCGCTGATGGCCTGCGTTCGCACGGGCTGGCGGCAGGGATATTCGCGTCCGCCGGCGCCGGTGCTCGACCGCTTGCATGCATCGAATGCTCATGATGGAGAGGATGAACTATGAAGCAGTACACGGTGGCGATTCTTGGGGCGACGGGCGCGGTGGGCGCGCAGATGCTGGCGTGCTTGGAGGAGCAGGCGTTTCCGGTCGGCACGCTCAGGCTGCTGGCGAGCGCGCGCTCGGCAGGACGCGTGGTGGAGACGCCCTGGGGGCAGGTCGTCGTTGAGGAGGCGCGCCCGGAGGCGTTCGACGGCGTCGATATCGTGCTGGGGGCCGCCGGCGACGACGTAGCGCGCGAGCTGCTGCCCGAGGCGGTGCGCCGCGGCGCGGTGGCGGTGGACAACTCGCATGCGTTCCGCATGGATCCCGAGGTGCCGCTGGTGGTGCCCGAGATCAACGCGGACGATATCGCCTGGCACCGGGGCATTATCGCCAACCCCAACTGCGCCACGATCATCGGCTTGGTGCCCACCTGGCCGCTGCACCGGCTGGCAGGCGTCACGCGGATGGTGGTGTCGACCTATCAGGCCGCCAGCGGCGCGGGCGTGTCCGGCATGCGGGAGCTCGAGGCGCAGCTTGCAGCCCTCGGCCGCGGCGAGCAGCTGCCGGAGCCGCAGGCGTTTGCGGCCCAGCTGGTCAGCAACCTGATTCCCCAGATCGGTGGATTCGATGGCGAGGGGTACACCTCGGAGGAGATGAAGCTGCAAAACGAGGGGCGCAAGATCATGCACCTGCCGGATCTGCGCGTGAGCTGCACGTGCGTGCGCGTGCCCGTGCTGCGGTCCCACTCGGAGAGCATCACGTTGGAGTTCGAGCGCGCCATTTCGGTTGAGGAGGCACGCGCCGCGCTGCTTGACGCTCCGGGCGTGCGCTTGGTGGACGAGCGTGCCGCGGAAAACGTCCATGAGCGTTTCCCGATGCCGATTGACACGAGCGACCAGGACCTGATTTGGGTCGGCAGGCTGCGGCGCGACATCTCGAATCCCGATGCGGCGCGCGGTCTGACGTTCTGGTGCTGCGGCGACCAGATTCGCAAGGGCGCCGCCACTAATGCCGTGCAGATTGCCAAGCTGCTCTGCTCGTAGCGTGCTGACCGGCGCCGCGATGGCGCGATTGGCGGGCCGGCGTGTGCGGTGCGGTTGTCGGGGTCGGCGTGCGTGTGGCGGGCGTGGCTCGATTGGCGGGGCCAGCGGGCGTGCGCGCACGCGCTCTTGCATTGGGGTCGCCTGCACGCCCGCGGCGGACGCGGCTCGATTGTCGAGGGTGCGGCGGGGTGCGGCTCGTGGTTGCGAGGTCGGGTTGCGCCCATTCCGGAATCCAGGGTTCGCGTGCGGTCCATCCAGAGATCGCGGGTTCGTGTCTGAGCCGTTTGGAGGCCGAAAACCCCTCTGGATGGACGGAGCCCAAACCCTTGTTGTGCCGATGGACAGAATCCGAACCCTTGTTGCGCGAACGGACGCAATCTGAACCCGGGATGAGCCGATGGACGGAACCCGAACCCGGGATGCGCGCGTCGTAAGGCTGCGGGCGCGGCTGCGCTCCTGCATCGGGGCTGCCGCGCGCCCGCGCCAGCGCTCGGGCGTCAGCACGTGCATGGGCGTGTGCCGTGCCGGAAAAGTCCGCGTAGCGGTCCGCGGGTATAATTGGCTGCATACGGCTTGCGGGCGCGCTGGCGTTGCCGGGGCAGCCGCGCGCCTGCGCAAATGGCTCGAGTTACGGGAGGGCAGATGCCCTATATCGAATTCCACGAGGTGACGAAGGTATACGGTTCGGGCGCCGGCGAGGTGCGGGCGCTCGACGGGGCGAGCTTCTCGGTCGAGCGTGGCGAGCTCGCGGTGATCTTGGGTGCCTCGGGTGCCGGCAAGACCACGGCGCTCAACATCTTAGGTGGAATGGATACGGCCACGTCGGGCTCGGTGCTGGTTGACGGGCGCGACATCAGCCATGCGGGCGAGTCGGAGCTGGTGGAGTACCGCCGCGCCGACGTGGGGTTCGTGTTTCAGTTCTACAATCTGGTCCCCAACCTGACGGCGCTGGAAAACGTTGAGCTCGCCGCGCAAATCTGCCCGGATTCGCTCGATGCCGAAGACTGCCTGCGCAAGGTCGGCCTTGAGGCGCGCATGGCGAACTTTCCGGCCCAGCTTTCCGGCGGCGAGCAGCAGCGCGTTTCTATCGCGCGCGCTCTGGCCAAAAACCCTAAGCTGCTCCTGTGCGACGAGCCCACCGGCGCGCTCGATTACCAAACCGGCAAGCAGGTACTGCAGCTGTTGCAGGATACCTGCCGGCGCGACGGTATCACCGTGCTCGTGATCACGCATAACTCCGCGCTCGCTCCCATGGCCGATCGGCTCATACACTTCAAGAGCGGGCGTGTTGAGCACGTGGAGCACAACGACAGCCCCACGCCGATCTCGGATATCGAGTGGTAGCGATGGGACCGGGGCCATCACGCCGACAGCGCCGGGCGGGGCTCGTGCCCCGGGCGTTCGCCATCGACATCCGTCGGACCATCACCGGCAACCTCAAGCGGTTCATATCGCTGTTCGTCATCACGGCGCTGGGCGCCACCATGTTGGTGGGTCTCAAGGCGGCGTGCGACGACCTGCGTGCCACGGCCGACGCCTACTACGATTCCCAGCGCCTGTTCGACATCTCCGTGCGCTCAACGTTAGGTCTGACCTCAGACGATATCGATGCGCTGGTCGATGTGGAGGGCGTATCGGTCGCCGAGGGCGGCTACGAGGAGTCGGCCTATACCGAGGTGGACGGCGCGCGCGAACAGGTTGAGGTGCGCGCCCTGTCGCCGGCGGGCCTCAACGAGCCGCAGGTGGTTGCGGGGCGCATGCCGCGCGACGCGGGTGAGGTTGCGGTGACGGAGAAGTATCTGGAGGCGAGCGGGAAGCAGCTGGGCGATACCGTGACCTTCGAGGCCAGCGCATCGGATGCGAGCGGCGACGATGCGGGCGATGCCGCCGCGGGTGTCGACGGTGATGCCGATGCGGGCGAGGCTGCCGCGGGCGTCGATGCCGCAGCTACCGGCGACGTAGCTAGCGATACCGCGGCCACCGCCGGCTCAACGGTCGACGCATCCGCATCGTCATCTGCGGTGTTCGAGCAGCGGGAATACACCATCACGGCGGTGGTACTCGACCCCACCGATGTGAACGCGGGCAGCAAGACCATGTCCTTCCGCAGCTCCACCGCGGCTCCGTACGTCTTTTTCCTGACGCCTGCCGCCGTGGTTGACCGCAGCGTGTTCACCGTCGCCTACCTGCTGGTTGAGGGAGCTGACGGCCTGGCATCCTATTCCGATGCCTACGAGCGGCGCGTCGATGAGGTGAAGCAGCGCGTGGAGGAGATCCGCGATGAGCGCGAGCGGGCGCGTACGGATGCGGTGCGCGCCGATGCGACGGGGCAGATCGCCGAGGAACAGCAGGCGGCCAGCGAGCAGATGGACGCGGCGTCCGCCCAGCTGGAGGCCTCGCAGTCCACGCTCGATGCGGGGCGCTCGCAGCTGGATGCGGCGCAGGGCGAGCTCGCGGGCGGCACGGCCCGCATCAACCAGGGGTTGCAGCAGCTCGCCGCCGGACTGGGCTGCAGCGTGGACGGGATCGAGCAGGCGCTGACGGCGAAGGCCAGCCAGCTCGAAAGCGCCGCGCAGCAGCTCGCCGCCGCTCGCGCGCAGCTGACGGCCGCAGGCTCGACGCTCTCCCAGCTGCCCTATGTTGCCAGCGCATGGCCCGCAGACGCCTGGGGGCGCTTGGTGTCCGCCACGGATGTCGCCCAGGCGCAGCAGGCGGCCTCGGAGGTCTCCGCGGTGCTCGACCCCTTCGTGACCTCGGCCACCGGGGCGCTCGACGACCTGATCGCCTACGTGGGCTCCGATGCCTTCCGCCAGGCGATGGAAGACGCGAACAACGCCTACGACCGGCTTCCCGACAGCATCAAGCAGGCGATCGAGGACGCGCTCGCCCAGGCCCCCGAATCGCTCCGTGCCTTCGTGCGCGGGCTGCTCAGCCAGGAACCCGATGACATCATCGCCCAGCTGCAGCAGATCCGCTCGCTGGTGTCGCAGCTGTCTGACCTGGCGCCGGGAATGGTGGAGGTTGTCCGCGGCGAGGTGCAGCTCAAGGACGGCCGTGCGCAGCTGGCGCAGGCCCAGGCAGCTTACAAGCAGCTTGCGCAGGCTCGCGAGCAGGCCGAGGCGGGCGCCGGCGAGCTGGCGAGCAAGCGCCGTGAGCTTGAGGAGGGGCAGGCCGAGCTTGATCGGGGCAGCGCCGAGCTCGCGGCGAGCAAGGCCGCCGTCGACGCGCGGTTCGCCACCGCCTATGCCGAGCTCGACGGCCTTCCGCGCGCCACCTGGTACATCCAGGGGCGCGAGATGCTCGCCAGCTACGCCAGCATCGATTCGGACGCATCCTCGATCGAATCGATCGCCACGGTGTTCCCGCTCATCTTCTTCACGGTGGCCGTGCTCATGAGCCTGACGACCGTGACGCGCATGATCGAGGAGGACCGCGGGCTCATCGGCCTCTACAAGGCCCTGGGCTATGGCCGGGGGCAGATTCTGTTCAAGTACCTCGCCTATGCGGGCGCGGCGTGTCTGACCGGCGGAATCGCAGGCGATATCTTGGGATTCGTGGTGCTGCCGAAGATCTTGTTCGTCATCTTCGACACCATGTACGCGCTGCCCGATTTCCAGCTGCAGCTGAATGCGCCGCTCGGCGCGGCGGCGATCGCGCTGTTCGCCGTGGGGATCATGGGCGCCACCGCGCTCAGCTGCCGCCATGCCCTGCGCGAGGTTCCCGCCTCCCTCATGCGCCCGCGCGCCCCGCGGGCCGGCAAGCGGATCTTGCTCGAGCGCATCGGGCCCGTGTGGCGGCGCCTGGGCTTTTTGAACAAGGTGAGCGCGCGCAACCTGTTCCGCTACAAGAAGCGCTTCTTCATGACCGTGTTCGGCATCGCGGGCTGCACCGCCCTCATGGTGTGCGGCCTCGGCATCCGCGACACCGTCATCTCGCTCAAGCCGCGCCAGTACGGGGAAGCGGGCATCGCACGCTACGACCTGATGGCGGTTACGGCGGACGACGACTTCACGGCGGGAGAGGACGAGCTCGCCGCCACGGGGGCCGTTGAGCACATGCTCGAGGCGCGCATCGATACCGTGGCGGTTACGTTCGGCGATGCGCGGGAGTCCATGCAGATCGTGGTGGTGCCGCGCGAGGCCGACCTGTCGCGCTACGTGGCGCTGGCAAACGATGACGGCGCGGAGCTGAGCGTGCCGCAGGACGGGACGGGCGTGTTGATCACGAAGAACGCCGAGCAGGTGCTGGGGTTCTCGGTGGGCGACACGCTCGAGCTCCAGGATTCGAGCATGCGCACAGCCTCGGTGCGCGTCGACGGCGTCACCGTGAACTACCTGGGCAACTTCGTGTTCATGACCGAAGACGTCTTTGCCCGGGTATTCGGCGAGACCTGCGTGCCCAACGCCTTCTTGGCGCAGCTTTCCGGCAGCTCGGCCAGCCAGATCGAGCTTGCCGACACGCTGGCGGCATCGGGCACGTTCGTCTCGGTGAGCTCGACCGCGCAGATCGCCGAGGACTTCTCCTCCAGCTTTCAGATTATCGACGTGGTGGTGTACGTGGTGACGGTGATGGCCGCCGCGCTGGCCTTCGCCGTGGTGTTTACGCTGTCGAACACGAATATCTCCGAGCGCGAGCGCGAGCTGGCGACCATCAAGGTACTCGGCTTCCGCCGCCGCGAGGTCCATGTGTATATCAACAAGGAGACGATTGTGCTCACGTTGATCGGCATCGCGGCGGGCTGCCCGATGGGGTACGCCATCACGCGCTTCCTCACCTACGTGCTGCGGATGCCGTCGCTGTACTTCGACACGGTGGTCGACCCGCTCACCTATGTGCTCGCAGGTGCGCTGTCGCTGGTGTTCACGCTGCTCATCTGCACGGTCACCAATCGGAGCCTCGACCGCATCGACATGGTCGGCGCGCTGAAGAGCGCCGAATAGCCGCGCCGGGCGCCGTACCGTTGCCGGCGCGGTACAATGGGCGGCGTGAAAGGGGGTCCCATGATCAGCACTACCTACCGTTCGCCGCTGGGCGACCTCATGATCGTGGCCGATGAGCGCGGCTTGGTGCGCTTGCAGTTCGCCGGCAATCCCATGCGGGCACTCGACGGCCAGTTGAATCTGTCGGCGGGCGACCCGTTTGCCGCCTGGTGCCCGGCGCAGCTCCCGGCAGCGGTGCAGGTGGCGGCCTCCGATGCGGTGTCGGGTGGCATGTCGCTGCAGGGATCGCGCCCCGAGTGCGGGGCGGCGGCCAGCGTGGTGGAGCGCACCTGGGGATGGCTCAACGCCTATTTTGCCGGCCAGGCGCCTCGATGGGTGCCCCCGCTGAACGTGGAGGGCACGGACTTCCAGCATACGGTGTGGGCGGAGCTCATGCGCGTGCCGTATGGACAAACAGCCACCTATGCGGAGCTGGCCGAACGCGTGGGCCGTCGGCGCGGCAGCACGACGGCGCCGCGGGCGGTGGGCTCGGCTGCGGCGAACAACGCCGTGCAGCTGATCGTGCCCTGCCATCGCATGGTGGGAGCGCATGGCGAGTTGAAGGGGTACGCGGGTGGCGTTGACCGGCAGCGCGAGCTGCTGGCCTGGGAGCGTCGTCTGCCGGAGGCGCTGCGGGCGCGCTAGCTATCCTCGGCGCACGTCCGCGAGCATCGCCAGGGCCTCATCGACGATCGCCTCGACGGTGATGCCGCAGCGACGCAGCAGCTCGGCGGGGTCAACGCGGTCGGGGAAACCCTTGGGGATGCCGTAGCAGCGCACGCGCACGGGTGCGGGCCCGAGCCGCCGCGCAACCTGCTCGCCCCAGCCGCCTTCGAGCACCCCGTCCTCCAAGGTGAGCACAACGGCGTGGCGCACCGCGACGTCGGCAAGCGTACCCTCATCCAGCTCGGTGGCAAAGCGCGGGTCGATGAGCGTGGCGTTGATGCCGTGTGCAGACAGCGCGCCTGTAACCTGTTCGCCCAGCGTGAAGAAGCTGCCCAAGGCGAGCACGGCGATATCGGCCCCGTGGCGAACGGTGTGCCAGGCGGGCGTGCAAAACGCGGTGCCGGGCGCGGGCGCAAGTGCGGGGCGCGAGGTGGCGCGGGTCCCCGGGACCCGGATGACCACCGGCCGCTCGCGCTGGCTGAGGGCCCAGCCGAGCATGGCAAGATACTCCTCGCGGCAAACCGGGGCCAGGCAGGTGAGGTGGGGGAGCGAACCCAGCATCGCGAGGTCGAAATAGCTCAGATGCGTGGCGTCGGTGTTGCCGAACACCGAGGCGCCGAAGTCGAGGATCGTGGCCGGGGCTGCGTTCAGGCACAGGTCGTGCCACAGCTCGTCGTAGGCGCGCTGCATGAACACGCCGTAGAGGCCGAGGACCGGCTTGGCGCCGCCGCGTGCCAGGCCGGTGGCAAACGTCACCGCGTGCTCCTCGGCAATGCCCACGTCCACGAACTGCGCGCCGGCCTGCCGGCGGCGTTCGGGCGTGAAGCCCATGATGTAGGGGGTGGCAGCCGAGATGGCGATCACGGACGGGTCGTGCGCCATGCGCTCAAGCAGGTAGGTTCCGGTGAGGTCGGCGTAGGTGGGAGCGTCGGCGCCCGGTGCGGCGGGCGCGCCGGGGGCCGACGGGGCCGACACGGCGGGTGCCTGGGCGGATGACGGAGCTGCGACCTGGGTGGATGCGTCGACGGTGGCCGACGGGGCAGCGGCGCTCGCGGCGGCTTCAGTGCTCGGCGGCGTGGCGGCGCTGGTGCCATTCGCCTTCGCCGAACCCTGAACCGGGCTCTTCACCTGGGCCGATCCGTGGCGCGGTCGCAGCTCACCGGTCTGCATGTCGAACGGCCCCACGTGGTGCCAGCCTTCCGGCTCGCGCAGGGCGGGGTCGTAGCCGGCTCCCTTGGTGGTGCAGATGTGCAGCACCACCGGATGGTCGGTGCCGGCAAGCGCGGCCAGCTCCCGCTCAAGGAGCGCCACATCGTTGCCCTCGCGCACAAACCGGTAGTCGAGCCCCAGGGCGCGGAAGATATTGTGCGGCGCTTGGCCGTTCGTGGCGCGCAGCTGCGCCAGGCTGCGGTACACGCCGCCGTGGTTTTCGGCGATCGACCAGTCGTTATCGTTGACGACGACGATCACGCCGGTGTTGAGTTCGGCCAGCGCATCGAGGCCCTCGAAGGCGAGGCCGCCCGAGAGCGACCCGTCGCCGATCACGGCCACGACATCGTGGTGCTCGCCTGCCGCATCGCGGGCCTTGGCCATACCGCATGCCAGGCTGATTGAGGTTGACGTGTGTCCCATCGAGAACAGGTCGTGCTCGGATTCTGCGGGGTTCGAAAACCCGGAAAGCGTGCCGAACAGCGCGGGGTCCAGATAATAGGGAGCGCGCCCGGTGAGCATCTTATGAGTATAGGTTTGGTGCGAGACGTCGAAGATGAACTTGTCGACCGGGGAGGTGAAGACGCGATGCATGGCCACGATGAGCTCGACGGCGCCGAGGTTCGAACCGATGTGCCCGCCTACGGCCGCTGAGCTGGTGAGGATGGCTCGCCGGATTTCGGCGCACAGTTCGGGCAGGTCTTGCGCCGAAAGCGCCTGGACGTCGGCGGGGGATGTGATGCGCTCTAGCAGCATAGCGTTCGAAAGGACCTCCCCAACCCGTTGGCGTTCGCGCACGCGCCCGGTCGGGTCGTGCAACACATGAGAGTACCAGTTTCGCACATGCGGGTGATGGAGATATGGCGCAGCGGTCGATGCGATGCTTGCGGTGCCGAGCCGCGCGGAGGCAGTGGGTCGGTTGTGAAGATTTGTTTCCGTTTCAATAAACCTATTAACCTCTAAAACTTATTGGTAATATGACTGTTACAAAATGACGCGAACGGGGAATAAGGGGCCGTAAGCGTTTTTCGTAACGTATCATCTGTGTACAAGCGCTGCTGGAACTCGGGCCGGCAGCCCAGGGAAAGGATCTCGTATGAGTACATCCTCACGTCACGAGTTCATCTTCAACCGCCGCCAGGTGCTCGGCATGGGCGCACTCGGTGGTGTTGCCGCGCTCGGCCTGTCGGCCTGCGGCGCCGAGCCTGCGTCCACGTCCAACGGCTCCGCCTCCGGCAGTGCTGAGGAAGACGAGGCCGTTGCGCTCGACACCGACGCGTATGACAAGCTGGTGGCCGCCGGCTCCGTTGCCGATGGCGATACGGTTGCGGGCAGCACGTGGGCCACGAAGATCAAGGACGCCGGCAGCATCCGCCTGGGCGTGGTGCAGACCTCCTCGCTGTTCAGCCTGCTGAACGAGAAGGACGGCAAGCTGCGCGGCTTCGACGCGGGCCTCTCCCAGCTGCTGACGCGCTACATCCTGGGGGACGAGAGCAAGTTCGAGACCACGCAGGTCACCTCCGACACGCGCGAGTCGGTCTTGCAGAACGACCAGGTGGACGCCGTGTTCGCCACCTATTCCATCACCGAGGACCGCAAGAAGCTCATCTCCTTCGCCGGTCCGTACTACACCAGCCAGCAGTCGGTGCTCGTGCTTAAGGACAACGACGACATCACGGGCGTGGACGACCTGGCCGGCAAGAGCGTGGCCGTGCAGTCCGGCTCCACCGGCCCCTCCATCATGGAGGAGCTCGTGCCCGACGCGAAGCTGCAGGAGTTCAAGACCGACGAGGAGGCTCGCAGCGCCCTGCTGCAGAAGCGCGTGGACGCCTACGTGATCGACACGAACATGCTGCTCGGCTCCATGATCAAGCAGCCGGGCAAGTACAAGCTCGCCGGCGATCCGTTCGGCCCCGAGGACTTCTACGGCATCGGTCTGCCGCTCGACTCGGACGGCGTGGCCTTCGTCAACGACTTCCTGTCCAAGATCGAGCAGGACGGCACCTGGGAAGAGCTCTGGAAGATCTGCATCGGCGATCGCGCCGGGGTCTCCGAGGTGCCCACGCCGCCGACGATCGGCGCGTAAGGGCAAACGCGCGAGGGTGCGATGCCCGGCAATGCGGGCGCCGCGCCGCTTTAAGGCTGTACGGCCGTGTTCGATGGGGTCCGACCGCGCTGCGGCGGACCCCGTTCATTCGAGGGGGTATCCATGGGGCTCTCGGAGCTTCTCTCCACATACGGGCAGAACTATCTCGATGCGCTGCTGGCCACCTGGAGCATGACGGCCGTGTGCTTCGTGTTCGTGATGGTGCTGGCGGTTGCCGTCACGGTGCTGCGCGTGTCCCCGTTCAAGCCGCTGCGGTGGCTGGGCGACCTGTACGTGCAGGTGTTCCGCAACATCCCGGGCGTGTCGCTGCTGATTATCATCGTCTACGCGCTGCCCAATCTGAACCTGGTGCTGGAGTACCGCACCTGCGTGATCGTGACGGTGATCTTGGTGGCGTCGGCCTTCGGGTCCGAGAACTTCATGACCGGCATCAACACGATCGGTGTCGGCCAGATCGAGGCTGCCCGCTCGATCGGCCTGTCCTTCGGCCAAATCCTGCGCCGCATCGTGATTCCGCAGGCGCTGCGCACCACGGTGCTGCCCATGACGAACCTGCTGATCGCGGTTCTGCTGTCGACCTCGCTGGGTTCCCAGGTCCCGCTGACGCCGCCTGAGCTCACCGGTGTCGTCTCCTATATCAACACGCGGAGCACCGGCGGCATCCTGGCCTTTGCCATCGCGGCGGCGGGCTACGCACTGACGGCCGTGGCTATTGGGTTCGTGGGCAATCGCATCGACCGGAAGGTGAGGATCGCACGATGAGCGTATCGAAGCAAGTCGCCTCGTTCAGCATGCGCGACGCCCTGTACGAGGAGCCGGGTCCCAAAACGAGGCGACGGATCCGCATCGGCACGGGTGTCGCGGCGATCGCGGTCGCGGCGCTGCTGGGCCTCGTGGTCTACCAGTTCTGGGCAACCGGCCAGCTCGATCCGCGGTACTGGGTCTTCTTCACCTGGCCGAGCACTTGGAGTTTTCTGCTTGCCGGCCTTGAAGGGACGCTCAAGGTGTCCATCACCGCCGGGGCGATCGCGCTGGTGCTGGGTCTTGCCCTCATGCTGGGGCGTATCAGCGGCATCCGTCCGCTGGCGGCGCTGTGTCGCGTGGTGACCGACTTCTTCCGCGGTGTGCCGAGCCTGCTGCTGATCTACTTCTTTTTCCTGGTGATTCCCCAGTATGGCATCAAGATGCCGGCGTTTTGGATGATCGCGCTGCCGGTGGCGCTCGCGGCGTCCGGCGTGCTCGCCGAGGTGCTGCGTGCCGGCGTGCAGGCGGTCCCGCGCGGGCAGACCGAGGCGGCGCTCGCGTTGGGCATGCGGCCGTTCCGCGTGACGCTGCGCATCGTGCTGCCTCAGGCCATCCGCTACGTGATCCCCTCGCTGATCTCGCAGCTGGTGGTCGTGGTGAAGGATACGACCGTGGCTTACGTGGTGAGCTATCCGGACATGCTGCAGAACGCGCGCGTGCTCATCACCAACTACGACGCGCTCGTTTCCACCTACTTGGTGATTGCGGTCATCTATATCCTTTTGAACTTCGCCATCAACCAGCTGTCGGTATACGTTTCGCGCCGTACCGGTGTGCAGGTGGTCGATCGCCTCGCAACCGACCCCTCCTAGCGCGCAGGAGCGGTTGGGCGTACGGTGGTCGCACCTGGGCGCCCGCGTTTGCTTGCGTTTTTCGGGCGCGCGTGTGTTTGCTCGTCCGTTCGCGCCGCGCCCGCCGCCGCCCGTACCTTGTGCGACGCGTCTGCTGCCAGCGCCCACGTCCCGGATACCCTGCCTGTCGCCGGCGTAGCGCGCGGCGATATGATCTGTCCGCCCCGTTTTCGTTCCTTTGCCGAACCCTCTTCGAGAATGGATGCACCATGAACCCCACTAACGCCGACGCGCCCGTCATCGAGCTGCGCCATGTCAACAAGCACTTCGGCAACCTGCACGTGCTGAAGGATGTCAACCTGTCTGTCCAGCGCGGCGAGGTCGTGGTGGTCATCGGACCGTCGGGTTCGGGCAAGTCGACGTTGTGCCGGGCCATCAACCGCCTGGAGACAATCGACGACGGCCAGATTCTGATCGGGGGCGAGCCGCTGCCCGAAGAGGGTCGTGAGCTCGCTGCCGTCCGCGCTGAGCTGGGCATGGTGTTCCAGAGCTTCAACCTGTTCGCGCACATGAGCATCTTGCAGAACGTCACGCTCGGCCCCATCGAGGTGCTCGGCATGGACAAGGCCGAGGCCGAGTCGCGTGCGCTCGAGCTGCTGGAGCGCGTGGGCGTTGCCTCGCAGGCGAACAAGGTGCCGGCACAGCTCTCCGGCGGTCAGCAGCAGCGCGTGGCAATCGCCCGCTCGCTTGCCATGGACCCCAAGGCCATCCTGTTCGATGAGCCCACCTCGGCGCTCGACCCCGAGATGATCAACGAGGTGCTGGACGTGATGGTCGATTTGGCGGGCCGCGGTATGACGATGGTCGTCGTGACGCACGAGATGAACTTCGCGCGCCGCGTTGCCGACCGCGTGGTCTTTATGGCCGACGGTGCCATCGTCGAGGAGGGCACGCCCGATGCGTTCTTCGATCACCCGCAAACCGAGCGTGCCCGCGATTTCCTCGACTCCATCAAGGGGCACTAGATCGGTCGGCTCGCATCACGGCCTGCCCTGTGGCGGCCGGCTGCGTTTGCTCGCCGGTTACGTGGCTTCGATGAGGACAAACCGCGCGTGCGCAGCACCCGTGAACACGGCCTGCGCGCGGCGTGCCCGCATGGGAGCAACAGGGCGCATACTGTATCCGCTGCATCTGCATAGCATCTATTTAGGAGGAGCACTGCCATGGCATCTTCGGCCAACACACGACCGCTCATTTTGATCGCGCCTCGTCTGGAGGAGTGCCATCCGTGCCTCAAGATGCCGGAGAAGCTGGCGCCCGAGGAGACGGGTGCCACGGTGTTTCTCGACGCGATCATCGCTGCGGGCGGTGTGCCGATGATCATGGCGCTCACCGATGACGACAGCTTGATTGAACACTACGTGGACATGGCCGATGGCGTGGCGATTCCCGGTGGTCAGGATGTCGATCCGGCGCTTTGGGGCGATGAGGAGCCCTATGACGAGAGCCTGCTGTGCCATGAGCGCGATGCGTTCGAGATCAAGCTGATTCATGCGACGCTGGCGGCCCATAAGCCGCTGTTTGCCACCTGCCGCGGTATGCAGATCCTGAACGTGGCGCTCGGAGGGTCCCTGTGCATGGATGTGCCGTCGCTGCCGGTGCCCGAGGGCATGGTGCACTGGCGCCATGCACCCATTCTGAACGACCCCGCGCATCCGATCGTGGTCGAGGACGGAACGCTGTTGTCGCGTGCGTTCGACTGGCGCGGCGAGGTGCAGGTCAACTCAAGCCACCATTGCTGCGTCGACAAGCTGGGCGAAGGCGTGCGCATCACGGCGTGCGCCACCGACGGCGTGCCCGAGGCCATCGAGGTCGAGGGCGAGCGCTTCTGCCTGGGCGTGCAGTGGCATCCCGAGTACACCTGGAAAAAGCTCCCGACCGATTTCAGCCTCTGGAAGGCCTTCGTGGAGGCCGCCCGCGGCTAGGCGCGTTGTGCTGCGGCGGCTGAGTGTCAATACGTTGTGTACGTTTGCCGGATGACATAGGGGAGGACTCCTTCGCTGCAAGCCCAGACAGTCCACAGCATGCAGGGCCTTCCCTAGATGTTGAGTGCCAAGACGTTGTTTACATCGCTGTGGTGACAAACAGGGAGGCTTCCCACATGATGTGAGTTGTCTAGACGGACGGCAGAGGAGCCCTCCCATGAACCGGCATCCTAACGCAAGGCCCGTCCCGAGGGGGGCGGGAGGCTCCGGTCTCCCGGATAGAATCGGCGTCCCGGTCGCCGAGGGCGCTCGCCAGATGGGCGCGGGCGCGGGACGCCCCGCGGCTCCGGCCGCCCCTGCCTGCACGTCGCCGTCGACGACCGCAGCCGGGTCGCCTACGCGGAGCTGCTGCCCGACGAGCGCGGGGCACGTGCGCGGCGTTCATGGGCCGCTGCCCCGCTTCTTCGCGGGGCTGGGCATCGCCGCCGGGCGCGTCATGACCGACAACGGCCCGGGGTGCAGGGGCCGGGACCTCGACGCGCTGCTGGAATCCGAGGGGGTCCGGCACGGGTGCACGAGGCCCTGCAGCCCGTGGCAGAACGGCAAGGCCGGGCGCATGAACCACACGCTGGCGCAGGAATGGCAGTACGCCCGGGCATGGGGGGTTGATTTCCAACCTTAGCGAAACACTTCAGCCGTCTTCGGCGTCTCCGCACTC
>CABRIF010000007.1 GCA_902470925.1 uncultured Collinsella sp.
GCGGTAGGCAGGGCGAGGAGGCGGGTGGGCGCAGCGGCGGGCGGCGATGCTTCGTCTGGCTACGCCCGAGAATCGTCGGCCGTATGAAGTTACCCATATGCTACTGTTTGTGGTTCAACGATGACGAGTGGCTTCGCAGGCCCGATGCGGAAAAGGGGATGGCATGCGCGGGGAGCATCAAACCCAGGAGGCGGCGCGCCGGTCGCCTCGGCAGGTCGAGCGGCGCCGTGCCGAAGAGGCCGCGATGGTGTCTGAGATGATTGCGCTGTGGTGCTGGAAGCATCATGGCGGTACGGGTTGCGCACCCGGCGCGGGCCTCGGCGCCGACCACGCGCCCGCGCCTGGCTCCGGTTTGGACGCCGTCTCTCGTGTCGACTGCGCGGCTGCGCATGGCTCCGGCTCCACGCATCGCGATGTCCGCGACGCCGTGTCCGGTTCTGATGCTGAGCCCCGTGTCGCCCACGGCGTCGCACCTGGTTGCGGCTCGTGTGCCGATGCTGACTCCCGTGACCGGATTGACCCCGTCCCCAAACCGCGCCGTGACCGGATTGACCCCGTCCTCAAATTGCACTTGATTGACCCCGTCCCCAAATTGCACTTGTGTCCAGAGTGCGAGCGCCTGCGGGCCTATGCGCTTGCGCGGATTGCGCGCTGCCCGCACATGGCAACGAAGACCTTCTGCTCGGTGTGCCCAACGCCGTGCTACCAGGCGCAGATGCGCGAACAGATGCGCGCGGTGATGCGCTGGGCGGGTCCGCGCATGCTGCGGTACCGGCCGTGGCAGGCCCTGCGCCATGCGTGGGTGACGCTGCGCTCGAAGCGGGCCGCCTCGCGCTAGGTCGGACGGCGCCAGCACAAGACGCCCGTGTCTACTCCGCCTCGACCAACTTGAAACCCATGCCCCACACCGTTTTGATATAGCCGTCCGTGCCCGTGGCGCGCAGCTTCGTGCGGATGTTGGACATGTGCGCAGTCACGGTGCCGTCGTCGGCGGCGTAGGGCTCGCCCCAGGCCGCTTCGAACAGCTCCGCCTTCGAAAAGACTTTGCGCGGACGGCGCATGAGGGTTTCGAGCAGGTTGAACTCGATGCGCGTGAGCGCAAGCAGCTGGCCGTCAACGCAGAACGTGCGCGCTCCGGCGTCGAGGGTCCAGGAGCGAAACGTGATGGCCTCGGTGCGGCCGCGGGCCGGCGCACATCCGCGGTGACGGAGCTGCACCTCGATGCGCGCCAGCAGTTCGTCGAGGTCGAACGGCTTGGTCAAGTAATCGTCCGCCCCGAGCTTGAGCAGGTCGATCTTATCGGTGGTGCCCCCGCGCGCCGAGACCACGATCACCGGCACGGACGGGTCGAGTGCTCGGATGCGCCCCACCAGCTCCTCACCCGTGAGGCCGGGCAGCATGAGGTCGCAGATCACGATGTCGAAGGGGATGCCCCCGCGCGCAGACTCGGCACCGGCGTTGTTTGCACGCGCAGCATCGGCAGCGTTCTCCCCGGTGCCAGCCGAGGTGCCAGAGCCGAGCAGCAGCTGCGCCTCGGTGCCGGAAAACGCCTGGGTGCAGGCATAGCCGGCTGCAGTGAGGTGAGTGGTGACGATGGTGTTGATGTCGTTGTCGTCTTCAACGATGAGCACGCGCGGGTCCACGAACAGCCTTTCTGCGAGATGAGTGCACCGCCCGTGCAGATGGGTGCGCGGGCGCCGTCGGTCCCATTATGAATGTCCGCGTGCCCCTGCGCCGCGAGAATGCCGCGCGCCCTCGTCGGCCTATTCGAGGAACGGCCCGGTCCGGGCACCCGCCTTGGAATGCCATCGGGGTGGAGCCTGCGCGCGTGGCCCGAATGCCTCCGATGCTTGCTGCGGCGCAGGCGCCGGGCACCACCTCGCCCGTCACCCGCGCCGCCTCGCCCGCTGTGCGCGGCGTCGCCGGGGGCGGAAAACGCAACCGCTCAGGCCAAGATGGAGATGGCGTTGGCATCAGGCTCCCGGTTTGGGTACGAACGGGTCCGCTCGGGCACGGAAGCGTCCGTTTTGGGGCGCGCAGTTTGTCCCATGACCGCACGGGTACGTTCAAACCAGTTCATTCGCGATGGGCGCGAATCTGACGAAAGGAGCCAACCATGGCGGACAAGGGTGTTGTCGATAAGGTTGAGGGCAAGGCCAAGGAGGTCGCCGGCGATGTGACGGGCGACAAGGAAACCAAGGCCGAGGGCGTGCTCGAGCAGGCTGTTGGCAAGGCCAAGGAGGTTGCCAGCGATGTGGCTGACGCCGCCCAGGAAGTCGGCGAGAAGGTCGGCGAGAAGATCCAGGACGCCCTGGACAAAGAGTAATCGAGATGGCCGCTGCCGCTCGGTGCCGGAGGATGCGCCCCGGCGCCGGGCGGCGGCGCGTTTACGTGTGAACGAATCTCCAGGGGGCGGCCCGTTCGCTTCCCATCCAGGTTTTGTGCGGGGCAAGGTGTTGTTGGTTCGCTTGCCATGAGGAGTCCGGCGCATGTCCGCCGGTACGCATGTGGCTCTCTACAGCACAGTCGCGCCCACGCTCCTCAGACGGACCGCTCCCTGAAGGTGCGTTCACGATGCGACGTTTCGCGTGCAGGCGCCCTGTGCGCCCCCGATCTGTCATCAAGGTGGTTACAGGAATAGAGAAGAGCTATAGGAGAGCCGCGGTCGGCCTCAGCGCTGACGGGCCACCATGCGGCGCTGCTTCACCGCGGGGGCGTGCGCGGCGCGGAAGATGTCCGGCAGGTGCTCGATCAGCGTGCGCAGGGCGCCGGAGCGCCTCTCCTGGGGCATGACCAGGCACAGGGGAACCGAGATCTGCTCGTCGTTCGGCGTGCGTCGTGCGGCGAGCCCGTCTGCGCCCGCCTCGATGCCCGGGATGCGGATGCCGAGGGCGAGGCCGTGGTCGCGATGGAAGAAGGCGGCGCGGTCGGCCGATGCGGGCAGCTCCACCACGGGCGCGGTGAGGCCCCGGGTGGCGAACGCCTCGATGATCGCGTGGTCGGGGGCGTAGGGCTCGGCGGGCCGAAGTACCCGGTAGGGGGCCATGGAGCTCACGGGCACGCGGCCGCGTGCGGCCAGGGGATGGTCGCTGGCCATGATGACCTGCGTGGGCAACAGGCCGATGGAGTGCGTTTCGGCGTCGGGAATCCGGTAGGCGCCCACGGTGGCGACGGCATCGACCGCGCGGGCGCGCAGCGCATCGAAGCACAAAGGGCCGCTTGCGGAAAAGATGGCAACCGACAGCCCGGTGCTGCGGCCGATCAGATGCGCCATGTTCGAGAACACGCGCTCGTCATCGGGAAACGGGTCGGCGCACAGGCAGATGGAGAGGCGGTCGTCGCTGCGCTGGGCGGGGAAATGCTCGGCGAGGACATCGAGGGAATCGAAGTCGTTGATGGCGGTTTTCGCCTTGCGATAGAGCGCGCACCCGACCGCCGTGGGGGAGGCCCCGTGGTTGTTGCGGACGAACAGCTGCGTGCCGAGCTTCTGCTCGAGCTCGGCGATCGCCTTCGAAACGGCCTGCACGGTGACTGCGCGCTCGTGGGCGGCGGCGGTAAGCGATCCGTTTTCGTATACGGAGACGAAATACCGAACTTCTCGAATATCCATGGGCAAACAACTCTCGGTGATACGGTGCGCGAGTTGGCGCTCGGCACGTCGTCTTGGCGCGATACAGTTGAAGCTACGGATAAATTCCTCCCTCGTCCAACGTTTTTGCTGATATAGCGGTATATATGCAAGTTAAACCTTTTTATACAGCGTGAATCACGGGGTCAGTCGCGGCGGCTCTGGTAGCATCGATGCGGTATGAAAGCCGTGCTGCCGCATTCAGCGCGGGCGCGGCGGGCGCGCGCCGTGAAGGGCGCGGACGCGCGCCCCGGCGAGCGGCTGCTGCACGGTGGCCGCTCGCGTGCCGGGTCGCCGCGATGAGCGGCCACGGCGGGATGCGAGCTGCGCTGCCGGCGCGGCTGGACGGCACGGGATGGCGAAAGAGGGCGTACATGGGCGTTTCCATATGGCAGGGACTGGGTTGGGCGGCTCTGGGCTGCGGTTTCACGTGGCTTATGACCACGGCGGGCGCGGCGGTCGTGTTCTTCTTCAAGCGCGACCGCGACATCACCCACCGCATCTTCTTGGGATTCGCAGCGGGCGTGATGATCGCGGCGAGCGTGTGGTCGCTGCTGATACCGGCAATCGACCAGGCGCAGGAGGCGGGCTGGCCCGGTTGGATTCCCGCCGCGGGCGGCTTTCTGCTGGGGGTGGCGTTTCTCATGGCGCTCGACTCGTTCCTGCCGCACCTGCACGCCGATGAGGATGAGCCCGAGGGCATTCGGACCAGCTGGAAGCGCACGACGCTGCTGGTTTCCGCGGTGACGCTGCACAACATCCCCGAGGGCATGAGCGTGGGCTTGCTGTTCGCGATGGCAGCGCAGGCCACGGGTGTGCAGGCCACGGCGTATCTGGGCATGGCGATCGCGCTGGCTATCGGCATCGGCCTGCAGAACTTCCCCGAGGGCGCGGCGATCTCGCTGCCGCTGGCGCGTGAGGGCATGAGCCGGATGAAGGCCTTCGTGATGGGCAGCCTGTCGGGCATCGTCGAGCCGATCTTCGGCATCCTGGTGGTGCTGGTGAGCGCGCAGATCACACCGTTTATGCCGTGGCTGCTGTCCTTTGCGGCCGGCGCCATGATCTACGTGGTGGTTGAGGAGCTGATTCCCGAGGCGCATCTGGGCGAGCATTCGAACGTGGGGACCCTGGGGGTGATTGCGGGCTTCGTGATCATGATGGTGCTCGACGTCGCACTCGGGTAACGGCGCGGGCCGAACGCGCTTGCGCCCATCGACGCCCGCCCTGTCCGCGGGGCGTCATCTTGCCGTATGATAAGGGGACATGACGAAGCATATCGGCAAGGAGACCCGCGTGATTAACCTGTTTGCAAGCGACCTCGACGGCACCCTGCTCAACGCCATGCACGAGGCGGACCGGACGATTCGCGGTGCAATCAAGGAGGCGCTGGCGCTCGGCGCGCACGTGGTGCCGGCAACGGGGCGCACGGTGCTGCCCATCGGCGAGCGCGGCTTCACCGGCCTCAAGATCGACGGCGTGTGCGCGAACGGCTCCATCATCCGCGGGCACCGTGGGGACGTGCTCAAAACGTTCACGGTTGACCCGGCGTTCACCGAGCAGCTGCTGCGGGCGTTCCCGCAGATCTGCTTCGACTGCGCCACCCCCGAGGGCATGTACTCCAGCGGGTCGTTCGAGATGCACATGGAGGGCTTCAAGCGCGACAGCCCCATCCGCCGCATCATCATGCGCGGGATGCGGGCGCGCGGCGGCATCCACGAAGAGCAGTTTTTCGACCAGTCGACGTCCGAGATCCTGGCGCACGAGGTGTGCAAGATCAACTGCCGCGTGCCCGACGCCGCGCTGGAGCGCGAGCTCAAGGCGTTTTTGGCCGAGCACACCGATACGGTGGTGAACGCGCCGTTCGATCCGGTGATGTTCGAGATTACCGACAAGGATTGCAACAAGGGCGCATCGGTGGCATGGCTGGCGAACTACTACGGCTTTACCGAGGACGAGGTCGCCGTGTACGGCGACGGCGGCAACGACCTCGAGATGCTGCGCCGCTTCCGCCACTCCTACGCGACCGCCAACGCGAGCGCCGAGGCCAAGGCGGCAGCCGGTACGGTCATCGGGCACTGCGCCTTCCATGCCGTGCCCAAGCACATCCTGCGCACGCTGCGCCGCGAGCGCAATCGCACCACGATCGCGTAGAGCCTTCACCCGGCTTCCATGCACCATGCTGTACCTGTGCTTTTCTTGAAAGGGAAAAGAAGGGAAAGCATGCAAAAGTTGGGAAAGGGAACCACGGGGCGACCGCACTCGCGATACGAAAGGTGAGGGTCAGCATGGAGTACAGAAATCCGTTTACGCCGTCATTCGGTATCGTGCCGCCGTATATGGCGGGCCGCACCTACGTAATCGAAGACATCCTGCGCGCGCTCGATCGGGGGCCGGGCGACCCAAACCTCGCGACGGTGTTTATCGGCGCGCGCGGAACGGGCAAAACGGCGTTGTTGACCTATCTTGCCGGCGAGGCGGCGGCCCATGGCTGGATCGCTGTCAACGTGGTCGCGGGGCCGGGGATGCTCGAGGATATCTACCAGCGCACCAAGGAGGCGGCGGCTGAGTTTGTGCAGGCAGGGCACGTGCCGCATGTGAAGGGGCTGACGATTGGACAGCCGTTCGGGCTGGAATGGGAATCGGAACCCCGTGAGGAGCTGAACTGGCGCTCTCGCATGAACGGCCTGTTCAAAGCGCTGGATGCCCACGGCATCGGTCTGCTCATAACGGTGGACGAGGTGTCGGCATCCCTCGACGAGATGATCGCGTTCGCATCGACGTATCAGCTGTTCGTGCGCGAGAACAAACGCGTCGGTTTGCTGATGGCGGGGCTGCCGCATCAGATTTCGATGCTGCTGAGAGACGAGTCCGTGTCGTTTTTGCGCCGGTCGGTGCAGCATCGGTTGAGCGGCGTGAGCGACAGCGAAGTGGCCGATGCACTTGTGCAGACGATCGAGAGCGAGGGACGCTGCGTTGCGGACGAGGCGCTCGAACGCATGGTGCGGGCTATCGGGGGCTTCCCGTTCATGATGCAGCTGGTGGGCTTTCGGTCGTGGGATGTGCGACCGGACGAGCGCATGCTGGCTGTCGAGGATGCGGTGCGAGGCATCCGCCTGGCGCAGGCCGACCTCGACCAGCGTGTGCTCGAGCCAACGTTCTTTGAGCTGTCCGACGGGGACCGGGCGTTTCTGCAGGCCATGCTCCCCGACGACCAATCGAGCAGAATCGGCGAGATCGCCGAGCGCATGGGGGTCACGAGCAACTACGCATCGAAGTACCGAGCGCGCCTGATCGAGCAGGGCATCATCGGCACACGCGGCCGCGGGGTCGTTGCGTTCGAGATGCCGCACGTCAGGGAGTTTCTCGCTGAGAAGATCGCCGACCTGTAGGGGCATTTTCGGGCACCGACGGGCGGGCGATAGCGGACGGCAGCGGATGGCAATGGGCGACCGCGCTCGCATAATGCTGTCCGCGCGCCGAGGACGGCGGCCATACGCCGACGATACCGGCCGCGCGCCGACGATGGCGCGGCGGCAGAGAGAGGCGCTACGGGGTGGCGGGCTGCACGGGCCTGCCACCCCGTTCTGTAAGGGTTTTGCGACATCGGTTTGATGATGCACATCGTGTGCAATAATGCGCATAGTGTGCAATAGCAAACCTGAGAGGAGCCCGATGGCACCGGTAACGGATCGCCGCTCGCGCCGTTCGCAAACGGCCCTGCGCCAGGCACTCGCGGCCGAGCTTGCGCAGGGTGAAGAGCTCTCGCGCATCAGCGTGGCCGCACTCACCGAGCGCGCCGGCCTCACGCGCCGCACGTTCTACACGCACTATCGCGATATTCCCGACTTCGTGGAGCAGATCGAGGCGAGCCTGCTGGACGGAATCGCCCAGCGCCTGCGCTCGACCATCTCGGCCACCTTGCCCGACCTCTACCAGAACATCGATGCGCTCGAGCCGGCGCCGGGTTCGGTGGAGCTGCTGGGCTACCTGCGGAACAACGGCGAGCTGATCGGCTCGCTGCTGGGTCCGGGCGGCGACCCCGCCTTCATGAAGAAGCTCATCGACCTGGTGCGCGCGGAGGTGTCCGAGCGCATGCAGACGGGCATCTTCCCCGGCGCCCTGGGCGCGTTTTTCGACTACTACCTCACCTATGTGGTAAACGCCGAGGTGGGTGTGCTGCGCCGTTGGTTCGAGCGCGGCCTGGAGGAGAGCCCGGAGACGATGGCGCGGATCATGACCGTGATCGCGTTCGTGCGTCCGGGCGACCTGTACGGGCTGCCCATCGATATCAACGTGCCGGCGTACGGCTTGAAGCTCATGAGCATGCAGCTGGGAGACGACAAAAACACCGTGGAGGGGAACTAACCATGGCAGAGGATACGATCGAAGCGTCGCTGAACGAGGCGGCCGCGCCGGCGGGTGAAGCGTCCGCACAGGCCGTCGCGCCGCAGGCGTCTGGGGTTGCGCAGGCGGCGACAGACCGTGTTGCGCAGGCGCCGGAGCCCGCTGCCGCGCCGGAGCCTGCTGCCGCGCCGGAGCCCGCTGCCGCATCGGAGCCCGCAGCGCAGGACGCCGTCGCGCAGGCGCTTGCGGGCGGCGCCATCTGGCATCCGGAGCGCGCGACCGGCGCGCTGCACCTGGGCATCGACGTGGGCTCCACCACCGTCAAGCTCGCCGTGCTGGATGATGCCAACCAGCTCGTGTACGCAAAGTACCAGCGTCATCACACCGATGTGCGCGCTTGCGCGCGCGATTTGTTCGTGGGCGCGGCGGCGCTGCTGCCCGAGGCGCAGATGACCTGCGCCATCACGGGCTCGGGCGGACTGTTGCTTTCGCAGTGGCTCGGCTTGGAGTTCGTGCAGGAGGTCATCGCCAGCAAGCGCGCCGTGGAAACCCTCATCCCCAACACGGATGTCGCCATCGAGCTGGGCGGCGAGGACGCCAAGATCATCTACTTCGATACCGGTATCGAGCAGCGCATGAACGGCACGTGCGCCGGCGGCACCGGCGCGTTCATCGACCAGATGGCCGCGCTGCTCCACACCGACGCCGCGGGCTTGAACGAGCTCGCCAGCCGCGCCACCACGATCTACCCCATCGCCAGCCGTTGCGGCGTGTTCGCCAAAACCGACGTGCAGCCGCTGCTGAACGAGGGCGCCGCCCCTGAGGACGTGGCCGCGTCCATTTTCCAGGCGGTGGTGACCCAAACTATCTCGGGCCTGGCGTGCGGCCGCCCCATCCGCGGATACGTGGCTTTCCTGGGCGGCCCGCTGCAGTACCTCTCCGAGCTGCGCCGTCGTTTCTACATCACGCTGGAGCTGGATGAGGAGCACCGCCTGGTGCCCGACAATGCGCACCTGTTCGTGGCCTCCGGCGCCGCGATGGCGCACGAATCCAGCAAGCTCGCCACATTCACGCAGCTCATCGAGTCCATCGACGCGCTGGGCGACACCCAGGGCGCCGAGGTGGCGCGCTTGGAGCCGCTGTTTGCCACCGAGGCCGATCTGGAGGAGTTCCGCGCCCGCCACGCCCGCGAGGTTGTTCCGCGCGGGGAGCTTGCGGGCTACACGGGGCGCGTGTTCATCGGCCTGGACGCCGGTTCCACCACGATGAAGGCCGCCATGGTGGGCGAGGACGGGCAGCTCCTCCACACCTGGTATGGCAACAACAACGGCGATATCCTCGGCACCGCCAAAACGATCATGGCCGACTTCTACGCGCATATCCCGGCGGGTTGCACCATCGGGCACGTGACCACGACCGGCTACGGCGAGGCGCTGCTCATCGAGGCCATCAAGGCCGATTCGGGCGAGATCGAGACGGTCGCCCACCTGCGGGGCGCTCGCGCGTTTCTGCCCGGCGTGGAGTTCATCCTGGACATCGGCGGCCAGGACATGAAGTGCCTGCGTGTGCGCGACGGGGTGATCGAGCACATCATGCTGAACGAAGCGTGCTCCAGCGGCTGCGGCAGCTTCATCGAGAGCTTCGCGGTGTCCATGAACATGGACGTGCGCGCGTTTGCGGCCGAGGCCATGCGCGCTCGCGGCCCCGTCGATCTGGGCAGCCGCTGCACGGTGTTCATGAACTCGCGGGTGAAGCAGGCGCAGAAGGAAGGCGCCACGGTGGGCGACATCGCCGCGGGCCTGTCCTACTCCGTGATCAAGAACGCGCTGTTCAAGGTCATCAAGCTGCGCGACCCCAAAGAGATCGGCACCCAGGTGATCGTCCAGGGCGGCACCTTCATGTCCGACGCCACCCTGCGCGCGTTCGAGCAGCTCACCGGCGTGCACGCCATCCGTCCCGATATCGCCGGCTGCATGGGTGCCTACGGAGCGGCCCTGCTCGCCCGCGATCGAGCCGGCGCCACGGGTGTCTCGGGCGTGCTCGGCGCCGCCGAGATCGAGGCGCTTACGGTCACCCAGCGCCACGCGCGCTGCGGCCGGTGCTCCAACAACTGCCAGCTCACCATCAACGATTTCGGTGCGGGCCGGCGCTTCATCACCGGCAACCGCTGCGAGAAGGGCGCCGGCGGCTCGCGCCGCCGCTCTGAGGTACCCAACCTCTTCGCCCGGAAAAACAGCCTGATTTTCGATCGCGAGGTGCTGAATCCCAAGGACGCCCCGCGCGGCACGGTGGGCATTCCGCGCGCGCTCAACATGTACGAGAACTACCCCTTCTGGCATGCGTTCTTCACGCGGCTGGGCTTCTCGGTGGTGCTGTCGGACAACTCGAGCAAGAAAACCTACGAGGCCGGCATCGAGTCCATGCCGAGCGAGAGCGTGTGCTATCCGGCCAAGCTCTCCCACGGGCACGTGATGAACCTGATCGAGAAGGATCCGGATTTCATCTGGATGCCGTGCGTGCGCTGGGAGCGCAAGGAGGATCCGTCGGCGGGCAACTGCTACAACTGCCCGATCGTGATGAGCTACCCCACTGCGCTCGGCCTGAACATCGACGAGCTGGGCGAGAAGCACGTGGAGTTCATGTACCCGTTCGTGCCCTACCATGACAAGATCGAGCTCAAGCGCCGCCTGTACGAGCTGCTGGCCGTTGAGCGCGTGGCCGACGCCGAGGCGGGCCGCGGGCGCGTGCGCGGGCCCAAGCTCACCCGCACCGAGATCGACGCCGCGGTCAATGCTGCCTACGAGGCCGACGCGCGCTTCCACGAGGACATTCAGACCATGGGCGAGGAGGCCATGCGCTGGATCGAGGAGCACGGCGGACACGGTATCGTGCTGGCGGGCCGCCCCTACCACAACGACCCCGAGATCAACCATGCGCTGCCCGAGCTCATTGCCAGCTTCGGCTTCGCGGTACTCACCGAGGACTCGGTGGCGCACCTGGTGAAGCCCGAGCGGCCCATCCGCGTGGTGGACCAGTGGATGTACCACAGCCGCCTGTACGCGGCGGCACGGTTCGTGACCATGCGCAACGACCTCGATCTCATCCAGCTCAACTCTTTCGGCTGCGGCCTGGACGCGCTCACCACCGACCAGGTGCAGGAGATCTTGGAGGCCTCCGGCAAGATCTACACGGTGCTCAAGATCGACGAGGTCTCCAACCTGGGCGCGGCGCGCATCCGCATCCGCTCGCTCATGGCGGCGCTGAAGGATCAGGAAGCCGAACGCGCTGCCGAGGCCGCGGCGGCCGGCGAGGCCTACGAGACAGGCGACGCCGCCCCGGTGGCCCCATCGATCGAGGCGCCGGTGTTCGCCACCCGCAAATACGCGCTTGCGGCCCAGCGTGCCAGCAAGAGCGCCGCGTGGGAGAAGGTGCCGTTCACGCAGGAGATGAAGGACGCCGGCTACACCATCCTGTGCCCGCAGATGGCGCCGATCCACTTCGACTTGGTGAAAGAGGTGTTCCGGGCCGGTGGCTACAACTTGGAGCTGCTGCCCTCCACCGATCGCGGCGCCGTGGAGGCGGGCCTGCGCTACGTCAACAACGACATCTGCTATCCGTCGATTTTGGTGACGGGCCAGATCATGGAGGCCATCGAGAGCGGGCGCTACGACCTGTCGCGCACGGCGGTGGTGATCTCGCAGACCGGCGGCGGGTGCCGTGCCACCAACTACATCGCGCTCATCCGCAAGGCGCTGCGCGAGAGCGGGCACCCCGAGATCCCGGTGATCAGCCTGTCCGCGGTGAAGCTCGACGAGCAGAACCCGGGCTTCAAGCTCACGGTGCCGCTGCTGAAGGCGGCGGTGTATTCCGTGCTGTTCGGCGACCTCATGATGCAGATGCTCTATCGGTGCCGACCCTACGAGGCCGAGGCGGGGGCCGCCAACGAGCTGTTCGAGGACTACATGGAGCGGGCGCGTCGCCTGGCGCCGAACTTCACGCGCCGATCATTCACCAAGCTGGCACGCGAGGCCATCGGTGCGTTCGACACCATGCCGCTCACGGGCGAGGGCACCAAGCCGCGCGTGGGCGTGGTGGGCGAGATCCTGGTCAAGTTTCATCCCACGGCCAACAACCACGTGGTCGACGTGATTGAGAGCGAGGGCTGCGAGGCCGTGGTGCCCGGGCTGCTCGACTTCTTCCTGTATTCGATGAGTAACGCGCAGCTGCAGAAGGACGAGCTGGGCAGTTCCCGCAGCACGCGGGCGGCCATGGATGCGGCGATCGGCCTGGTTGACTGGATGCGCAAGCCGGTGGATGAGCTGCTGGAGCGCTCGGAGCGTTTCGAGCGGCCCGAGCCGATTTCGGTCATGGCCGAAAAGGCGAGCCAGGTGCTGTCGCTGTGCAACAACATGGGCGAGGGTTGGCTGCTGACGGCCGAGATGCTCGACCTGATTGACCACGGGGCGCCGAACATCATCTGCACCCAGCCGTTTGCGTGCCTGCCGAACCACGTGGTGGGCAAGGCGGTGATCAAGGAGCTGCGGCGCCAGCATCCCGAGAGCAACATCGTGGCGGTGGATTACGACCCCGGAGCGTCGGAGGTCAACCAGCTCAACCGCATCAAGCTCATGATCTCGGTGGCGAAGGAGAACCTGCGCGCCGGCAAGGGCTTCACCATGGAGCCGATCGCCATGGAGCGCCGGGATTCGGTGACGAGCCGCATGAAGCCGCACCACCCGGTTGCCGCCGGCGAGGTGGACGCCGCGGTGCGGCGCCTGAGCCGCGGCGTGCGGGCGAAGCGATAGGCGCTGCAGGCGCGCGGGTTGACCTGCGGGTTGGTCCGCGGGTCGGCCCTCGCCTCGGCCCTCGCCTCAAATGAGCGGAAGGCCCTTTTTGAGGCGAACGGTCTTGCGGAGGTGAAGGAGCGGCCCCATCTGCATGCGCGGGTGGGGCCGTGCTGCATTTACAGGATGCGATGCATGCGAGGCTCCTTTTGTATGAGCAATTGCGTTGGCAAGCTCACGCGCTATCAAACTGACCTGAATGAGCTTAGCGCATCGCATCATGCGTTTTTTCTAAATCTATCTGCTTGATCGCCCACGCGTTCAATTGCTCATATAGTGTGCAATGAAAAGAGATGCGTTGGCTTGCAGCTGACGTGCCTGGGCACCTGATACGTTGGGTGCCCCTTTTTATTTCGACCCCAATAACTCCGTTTAAGCCAATCGGAAGGAAGAGGTCATCCCGGTAGATACACCCAGGTTTTCGGTGCCGGGCTCGGCGGCAGGCTTGCGCGGCAGCGCAGCTTCGTCGTTGAGGTGGTGGCGATGGCCGCGCCGACGACCTGTCGGGACCGGGTCGCCCCGTTCTCCGCGCCGTGCCGCGGCGGCCCCTGCTGCAAAATCGAGGTTTTGCGAAATGCGTCTCCCAGGTGCCGTTTCGCGTCCGTTTTCGGCTGAGCGCGACCTGCGGTTTTGCTGATGCCGAACGGCCTGGGACATGTGACCGGCGCGGTGCCATTTCGCAAAACCTCGATTTTGCAGCAACTCCTGTCGAGGGACGCCCCCTGCTGGGGCGAGGCCCGCTGCGGCGGGGATGTCTCCGCGGCCCCAGGGGCCGGCGTGCAAAGCGGCGCGATCAATCGGGCCGCTTTCTGGTGAACCTCAACGGAGCGCGGCACGATTGAACAGGATGCGAAGAGGGCCCGTGCGCGATGGGGCGGTCGTGCGCGCGGAGGAGGCCGGCGCGTGCGATGCGCACATGGACTGCTTAGCAGAGCGTGGCTACGCCGTCAGAGCTGATGGCGCGCAAGGTCTCAGTGTTTGCGCAATCGGTGATGACGCCGGTGAAATCCGTGGTGGAGGAGAATCGATAGCCACTGCGGACCGAGAACTTCCAGTCCTCGGCAAGCAGGAAACGGTAGGTGGCGTTCTCGATGGCGCGCTGCTTAACCATGCCGTCGTCCATCAGGTCGGTCATGACGGCGCGGTTGGCGACGTTGACGCCGCTGCAGGCGATGAACGCCTTTTCGAACAGGAGCGGTTCAAGCAGGCTGATGGTGGTCGGGCCGGTGAAGCCGCGCATGTCGGGGGTGAGGTAGCCACCGGTGATGAGGGCGGTCACTTTGGGGTTTTTGGCGAGCACGGTGGAGATGTCCATCATGTTGGTGGTGACGATGCAGCGCTTGTCGCCGCGCGCAAGCAACTCGGCGATATAGAGCGACGTCCGGCTTACGTCAAGGAAGACGGCATCACCGTCGGCGATCTCCATGTAGGCGCGGGCGGCGATGGTGCGCCGGCTGTTCTCGCGACGGGCATCCTGCTGCGTTGCCGTGGGGCTGGGCGCTTCCTGGACGGCGTCCGTCGGCGCTGCTGATGCATCGTGTGCGGCACCAGGCGGCGACACACGGACGGCGCCGCCGTATTCGCGTCGGCACAGCCCTTCATCGGCAAGCGATTTTAGATCCTTGCGGATGCTGTCCGCGCTAATCGAAAAACGTTCGGCGAGTTCGTCAACACGGATGCTGCCTTGCTCCTCAATGAGCCGGGCAATTGCTCGCTTTCGTTCGCGTGGAAACAAGGGGGCTCCAATCCGATGTGCCCATGCAGTCGGTGCTGCAGATGCGTCGTTTTTTGCTGATGCTAGGCTTATTGTACCGGCATGACGCTCCTTTTCCAACTTTTTCATGATGTGGTTCGGTTGCTTGGTGACCTTGATGCACCGTTGCTGCTTCGAAGAAGTGGCGTCTTCTCTCGATGCTTGCTCACTCATCTAAAAATGAGAAAAAAGTACAGATATACATGTTCATTTGCATGTAATGAAAACGAAAATAAATTACAGCAAGAGCTGCGATGCCAACGTCGCAAGCGCTCGCCTACCGTTTACCGAAGAAAAGCGACCGTTCAAAGTTCAAACAGGAAAAAACAGGAAACTAAATGTACATTACTGATGAGAACAGGAAAGAACAAGAGATTGGAGTGCGATGGCAAAGGCGATTCTGTCGAAGATCGCGCGGGAGAACGTTCAGATAGCGGAACGGTTCGAAACGTGGCAGGAGGCGGTGCGCGGTGCAGTCTCTCCACTGGTGAAGAGCGGCTACGTTGAGCCTGCGTATATTCAGGGCATCATCGACAACGCAAACGAATACGGCCCGTATTTTGTGATCTGTCCGGACTTGGCGTTGCTTCACGCACGCCCTGAGCAGGGAGCTCTTGAAACGCAGCTCGCTTTGACCGTCGTGCGCGAACCGGTGTTCTTCAAGCCAGAGGGTCCGGGCGTTCGCGTGCTGGTCACGCTTTCTGCAACGGATGCAAATTCTCATCTTGAGGTCATGCGCGAGCTCGCGGAGATGTTCTCCGATGCGGCGCGCATCGAGCGCCTTGCGACGGCGGCCACGGCCGAAGAGGCGTTTCATGAGTTCACCTCGGGCACGAAGCGAGACTGATGCTGGGCGCGCAGCGGGGCTATGGGCTCGCGTGCAGTCGGCAGAAACTGCCCGCGTTCGGTCACGCGGCAGGATGACATGCGGTTATATCAACGGCCTTTGGGCCAGATTGTGAAAGGAGAGAACCATGGCGGTGCTTGATTTTGTCGTCAACATTCTCTCGACGCCGGCGATTCTCGTCGGCCTGCTATCCCTCATCGGGCTTGTTCTCCAGAAGAAGCCGGTTGAGGACGTGGTGTCCGGTACGATCAAGACGATTGTGGGTTTCTTGGTTCTGTCGGCGGGCGCGGCGTTTTTGCAGAGCGGTTCGCTCTTGGCGTTCGGCGAGGTGTTTAACTACGCCTTCAACATGCATGGCGTTGTGCCGAACAACGAAGCTGTTGTGTCCATGGCGCTGACCGACTTCGGCCAGGCTTCGGCAGTCATCATGTGCCTGGGCATGGCGTTCAATATCGTGCTCGCGCGGTTTTCTCGGCTGCGCTATATCTTCCTGACGGGCCATCACACACTGTACATGGCTTGCATGCTTGCGGTCGTGCTGTCCATTGGCGGTCTTGAGGGTTGGGGCCTCTACGTTGCCGGCGGGTGTTTGCTCGCGCTGATCATGGTCGTGTCGCCCGCCCTGTGCCAAACGACCTTCCGCCAGGTCACCAAGAGCGATTCCATCGCGCTCGGCCACTTCGGCGGGATTGCCTATGCGTTCGCGGGTAAGGTCGGCTCTCTGTTTGAGGGCTCAACGTCCACCGAGAACATCAACTTCCCCAAGAGGTTGGCGTTTCTGCGCGATACGGTTGTCTCCATCTCGCTGACGATGATGATCTTCTTCATCATCGTGACGGGCGTTGCGGTGGGCCGCGGTATTCTGGGGGCAGATCCTGCGCAATTCCAATATCTCAACAGCCTGCTGAATGTGGGGACCGAGACACGTACGAACTGGATCGTGTGGGCCATCACGAGCGGTATGTCGTTTGCGGGTGGCGTCTACATCATCCTGTCGGGCGTTCGCCTGGTCGTGGGCGAGATCGTCCCAGCGTTCAAGGGCATCGCCACCAAGCTCGTCCCCGGAGCCATCCCCGCCATCGACTGCCCGGTCGCCTTCCCCTATGCCCCCAATGCGGTCATCATCGGCTTTTTGGTCTCATTCTGCGCAGGCATCGTCGGACTGTTTATCCTCGGTGCGATCAATTCTGCACTCATCCCGGTTGCGCTTATCCTGCCCGGTGTGGTTCCGCACTTCTTCTGCGGTGCAACGGCCGGCGTGTTCGGGAACGCGCGCGGCGGCATCAAGGGCTGCATCGCCGGAGCGTTCGCCCACGGCCTGCTCATCACGTTCCTACCTGCTGCCTGCATGCCCGTGTTCGACGCCCTCGGCTTCAGCAGCGCAACGTTTTCCGATTTCGACTTCTCGGTCATGGGCATCCTGTTCGGCAACCTGGCTCAGGTGGCGGTGGGTATGCCGTTGCTGATTATCTGCGTGCTGCTGTTCCTGGTGCCGATCGTCTACAACTACGTTGCGCCGCGGCCGAAGACCGCTTCGACGGAGAGCTAAGACACCTCGTTGTATTTGGGTTGCGCGCACCTCGCGGAGCGCGCCTGAAAGGAGTTTGCAATGGCTGTTAAAAAGATCATGTGCGCGTGCGGGTCCGGTCTGGGATCGAGTCTCATGGTTCAGATGAACATCGACGACGTGCTTGCGGAGCTCGGCCGTAGTGACATTTCTGTCGATCACACCACGATTTCGGATGTGCAGCCCGGCGCGGCCGACCTGTTCGTCATCGGGCGCGACCTGGAGAGCTTCGTCAGCGGTATTCCCGAGGAGCAGCGCATCGTGCTGACGAATATTGTCGACAAGGACGAGTTGCGCGCGAAGTTGCAGGAGAAGCTGGGATGAACGACGAGCAGCGAACTGCCATAGAGGTGCTCGCGGCAAAGATTCGTCGCGATGTGCTCGAGATGCTGCTGCCGTTGGGTTCGGGACATTTGGGCGGATCGTTTTCGATCGCCGATGTGCTGGCGGTGCTGTATGGCAAGCGGCTTCGGTACCATGCGAGCGATCCGCTGTGGGATGAGCGGGACCGCGTGGTGCTGTCCAAGGGGCATGCCGGCCCGGCGTTGTATGCGGCGTTGGCAGAGTGCGAGTTTATCGATCGTGAGGAGCTTTTCACCCTCAACCGTCCGCACACCAACCTGCCCAGTCATCCCGATCGCCTGAAGACTCCCGGCGTCGACATGACGACGGGGTCGCTGGGCCAGGGGACCTCGACCGCAGCGGGCATCGCCACCGCCTTGAGGCTCAAGGGCAGCGAGGCCCGGGTGTACGTGATTGTGGGCGATGGAGAGCTCAACGAGGGGCAGTGCTGGGAGGCGTTTCAATATATAGCAGCGCGGCGCCTTGAGAACTGCATTGTCATCATCGATGAGAACAAAAAGCAGCTTGATGGGTACACGGCCGATGTGATGAATCCGTTCAGCATTGCTGATAAGATGCGGGCCTTCGGATTTGCGACCCAGTGTGTCAACGGCCAGGATGTGGTTGCCGTTGATGCCGCTCTCGAGATTGCGCAGCGCACCGATGGTCGGGCGAGCGCGATCGTTCTCGAAACCGTCAAGGGCGCCGGCGTGCCGTATTTCGAGCAGCTGAAAGACAATCATTCCGTGAAGTTCAATGCTGAGGCCGAGCGGGCGGCTCGCCGGGCTATCGACGGGCTGAATGCAATGATAGAAGGAGGTGCTCAATGATCGCGCTTGCCAACGACCGCGCGCAGATGGGGGAAGAGCTTCGACGCGTGTTCGTGCGCACGCTGCAGTCCCTGATGGACGATTCGTCGCGGGTTGTGTGCCTGGAGGCGGATTTGGGTGGGGCGAGCGGGACGACTGCATTGGAGCACAGCCATCCCGACCAGTTCATTCAGTGCGGCATCTCCGAGGCCAATATGGTCGGTGTGGCGGCAGGCCTGTCGAGTGAGGGATTTGTTCCGTATCTCCACACGTTCGCGCCGTTCGCTACCCGGCGGGTGTTCGACCAGGTATATCTGTCAGGCGCCTATGCGGGAAACACCTTGAATGTGTTTGGTTCGGACCCGGGTTTTTGCGTTGCAACAAACGGAGGCACGCACACCAGCTACGAGGATGTGGCGCTGATGCGCACCGTTCCGGGGGCTGTGATATGCGATGCGGCGGACGCGGTTCAAATGGAGTGGATTGTGCGCGCATTTTCCCAGATGGGAGAAGGGGTGCACTACCTGCGGGCTAACCGCAAGGCCGTGCGCTGCGTCTATCAGCCTGGGTCGACGTTTGAGATGGGTCGGGGGAACGTGCTGCGGGACGGTTCGGACGTGCTCATCATCTCGTCTGGCCAACTGGTTTCGGACGCCCTCGATGCTGCTGAGCTGCTTGCCGAAAGCGGCGTGTCTGCAGAGGTGATCGACATGTTCTGCGTCAAGCCGCTTGATAGCGACTTGGTCGTGCGCGAGTCTATGGGGAAGCGGGCCGTTGCGGTGTTTGAGAACCACGGCGTTGTCGGGGGCATGGGGGATGCGGTGGCGGCTGTGCTGGCGGAGGCCGGCGCTGGGATTCCGCTGGTGCGCCACGGTGTCAACGAACGGTTTGGCCAGGTTGGACCTGCGGCATTTTTACAGGAAGAGTACGGTCTGACCGCTTCTGCCCTTGCCGAGGCGGTTCGCGCCGTGTTGGCACGGGCGCGATAGGCGCGCCTGTGCAGGTGGGTGCCGGACGGTGGGCCTCGCGCGGGTGCCCGGCCGGTGCGCTTGAGGGCGCGCCGGCCGGTTTTGTGTTGAGGCGCGTGGCGGGCGAGGCGTGACGTTGGCCGCAAGACCCCGGGTTGCGGTGCTGAGCCTGTTGGTCTGGGCTGCGAGTCGGGCTTTTCTGCCGTGGAGATGGTGGCGCCGCCGGCCGGCAGAGGCTGCCTGCCGCTCCGTTTGCCGTGTCGCGGCGGCCCCCTGCTGCAAAATCGAGGTTTTGCGAAATGCGTCTCCCAGGTGCCGTTTCGCATCCGTTTTCGGCTGAGCGCGACCTGCGGTTTTGCTGATGCCGCATGGCCTGGGGCATGTGACCGAAGCGATGTCATTTCGCAAAACCTCGATTTTGCAGCAACTCCTGCCGAAGGGCGCCCCCTGCTGGGGCGAGGCCCGCTGCGGTGGGGATGTCTTCGCGGCCCCAGGGGTCGGCGTGCAATGCGGCGTGATTGAACGGGGTGCGAAGAGGGCCCGTGCGCGATGGGGCGGTCATGCGCGACGCGCGGCCGTGGCCAGGCGCGAAGAGAGCCCGTGCGCAAAAGGTCCGGACTCGATGGGGTGGGATGCGAAGAGGGTCGGGCGCAGGCGGCCGAACGACCCCAGGTGCCAGCGAGCGCGGAAGAGGACGGGGTACGAAGCGGACTACACGCGATGGGGTGGTCGTGCGCAACGTGCGGCGCGGCCCGCTCGCGAAGAAAACAACTCCTTTCTTGAGCGGTGCATGGGGTGCCGCACCTTCGAGAAGGGAGACAAAATGATGGCAAGGAATTGGGGCGGCGAATCCGCGCGGAAGTCGGGCGATATAATGGGACAACCCGGACGACCGCAGCAGGGGAGAGCTATGCCCAAGGAAATGCCGAAAGAACGCCTGACCGAGGACCTGCTTGCACGTCTGCTGGCGTCCGAAAGTCCGGAGAGCTATCTGGCGCAAGGCGAGACGATAGATCGGGAGCTGCCGGACTATCTGCATGACCTGCTCGTCTCGCGTGGTATGAAGCGTGCCGAGCTGGCGCGCCGCGCTCGCATCAATGCCACATTCGTGTACGACATGTTTACCGGCAAGTGCAAGCCGGGCCGCGACAAGGCCATCATGCTTTCACTCGGCATGGGCTGCTCCCTGCGTGAGACGCAGCGATTGCTGCGCTTGGCGGGCGTTGCCGAACTGTGGCCCAAGCAGCGCCGGGATGCCATCATCATCTGGTGCATCGAGCGGGGATTGACCTGCGAACAATGCGATGATGAGCTGTGGCGTCTCAAGGAAAAGACGCTCTTCCGCTCAACGGGGGTGCTTTCCTAGTGGGCGCGGACGGTCCTGGCTGCAAAGCAACCAGTTTTCCTTTGCCTGCTCAGTTGCCAACTGAGGAATTGACCGGACGCCTTTTCTACAATCGACCTGCGCTTGCGAGCGGTTTGCGCCTGCCCTGGTGGCCGGCGGAGCCTGTCGCATGCATCGCGGGGGAGGTGGTCCTCCGTGGGTAGGTCAAGACAAAGGATCGCCGGATTGAACGAAGAGCAGGTCATGCATGCCATGGGCATCGATGATGCCTATCGGGTGGAGCGCGTGCTTGCTCGTGGAATCGGCGGTGTGACGGAGCGCGTAACCATTGATGGCGCGGGTCCGTTCATTCGCAAGAAGATGCCCTCGGCTCGAGCCGATCGCGGCGTGTGGGCGGCCATCGCCTCGAGCCCGTGCCCTCGCCTGCCGCAGATTGCGGCAACGTACGAAATGCCCGATTGTTTTGTCGCGGTTTACGATGCCGTTCCGGGCGACACGTTGCAGCAGGCAGTTGCCGCGCGCGGCGCGCTTGCGGCCGATGAGGCCGTGCAGGTAGCGCTCGATGTGTGCGAGGCGGCTGAGGCCTTGCATGCATGCGGGGTCATCCATCGCGACATTTCTCCGGAAAATGTCATTTGGGCGGCTGACGGCGCGCATCTGATCGATTTTGGCAATGCCCGCCTGCTCGGCGCCCGCGACATTCCGGGTGCGATACCGGAGCAGCCTGTTGGCACCTGGGGATTCGCGGCGCCAGAGCAGTATGGGTTCGCAGATACGGATGCGCGTACTGACGTGTATGCGATCGGTCGCCTGCTGGGGTATGTTCTGACCGGCGTGCGCCCCGAGCGCGATGCCGAGCCGGCGTATCGCCGCGCGCTGGCGGATGAGGCCCGGGTGCCGCCCGCGTTGCGTGCGGTGGTCGAGCGCGCGAGCGCCTTCGAGCCGAGCGCACGGTATCAGTGTGCGGCCGATATGGCGGAGGCGCTTGAACAGGCAGCCGGCCAATCGACAGCGTATGAGCATTCGAGCAAGATTTCGCCCATGCCTGCATCGGATACGGCAGCGCCCATCCCGCGGCGCCCACGCCCTTCGCGCGTGGCGCTGATAGCGGCAGCGATACTGGTGGCGCTTGCGCTGTGCGGGGCCGCTGCGTGGGCGCTTCACCTGCGCGGGTTGGAGGGCTCCGGTACAGCTCAAACGTCTGGCAATGTGAGTGGAAATAAGCAGGACAAGAGTGATGGTTCGGACTCGGCTGATGAGTCCTTAACGCCGGACCAGAGCGGCGCGCAGGCATCGGCGGGGGCTTCGGGGCTGCTGCTGGGGGCGAGCGAAGAGGACATTCAGCGCGCCGCCGAGGCGCTCACGGTGGTTGAAAGCGGTTGGGACGATAGCCCCAACGGCTATGTTGACTATGCGGTGACGATTCGCAACACGGGCGATGATCTGACGGTGTTGTATCCGGAGGTCATCATCACAGGCCGCGCTTCCGACGGGTCGGTGGTGTTCACTAGGTCACAGTATGTTGGGGTGCTCTATCCGGGCGAGGGCATCACGTTTTCCGGGCTCGCCGGCAACGGGACTGCGCCCGCAACGGTTGAGTTCGCCTGCGGGCGTCCGCAAAGCTATCAGGTTGTCAGCGATGGCGGGACCGCATCCCAGTTTGAGGTGAGTGGCCTTACCAGGGGGAACGGAACGTTCGGCACGGTGTTCACCGGCGAGCTGACCACGGTTGCTGACGGGAGCGAGCCTGCGAGCGGCGGCCAGGTAATGCTGTCGTTGGTATTTCGCGACGCGCGGGGCAGCATTCTGTCGGGCTATTCGTCATTTGTGAGTCGCCCGAAGGTCGGTGAGAGCGTGCCGTTTGAGCTCCAGCCGTTCACCTGCCCTGATTACGCCTCGGTTGAGGTCCACGCGTTGGCGTGGTAGCGGGGTTCGCCGGCCAAGGGGGCGTCTGATGCCAAGCGGGGCTTTCGAGGTGAGTAACCTTGAAGGCCCCGCTTGGTTTTTGGTTTTAGAGTCCGAGAACCTGACGCTTCTTTGCATCGAATTCTTCCTGAGACAGGATGCCTGCATCCAAGAGCTCCTTGAGCTTTTTGACGGTCTCAACTTGGCGCTCGAGCTCGTCGGAGGGCGCTGCGGATTCATTGGGTGCGGCGGCGCCAGCCTGCATCGAAGCGTTCTGCGGATTGAGGGCATTCGAAAGGTTCATGCCGAAGAGCATGCCTCCCCCATCTCCCAGGCCGTTGTCGCGCACGCCTTCCGCAATCATCTGTTGGGCGGCAACATTGGCGGCGCTTTGGGAAATGCCTTCATATGCCAGCACGCTCATCTTCTTCTCGGAGAACGTGCGGATGAGCTCACGTGACTCATCGGAGAACTCGATATTTTCAATTGCGATGGTAACAAGCTTGAGGCCGAAGCGCTCCGGCCAGCTGCCTGCATTTGCTGCTTCTGTGTTGATGAGGGCTGCAACGTCATGTGTGTGTGCGGGGAGTTGCGAGATACGGTAGGTGTCCGACAAGCCGTTTACCGCCGCAATGAACGAGTGAAGCAGCTCGGCGATAAGCTGTTCACGTGCCTGCGGATTGTCCATCGAGTACGACCTGACGTTGGCGGGGATGAATGAACGGACAAATCGTTCTGGGTCTATGACCTGGACCGAAAACGTGCCGTATGCGAACAACTCGAGATCGGTGCCGTAAAAGAGGTCGTTATAGGCTAAGGGCCCACGTGTGCCAAACTTCAATCCGCGAATTTCCCGGAGATTGATGAAGGAGACGTGCTTTTCCTCGGAGCTCATTCCGGAAAAGCCGATGCGGTCGGCAGCTTGGCCGATTATGATTTTGCCAATTCCTGCTTGTTTGCGGTCCTGTGCGTCGAAGACGGTCAGTTCTCCATTGCGGTATTCAAACCCGCCCGGGGTGGTAATGACCTGTTCAATTCCTGCTTGACTGAACACAAATGCCGATGTGTTTTCGGGCACAAAGATAAGCGATCCATTTGACAGGATATCCTGTGCGCCCTGGTTCGCCCCATAGCCGTTTTGAGCATTTTTCCGCACCCCGGCGGCAGATACAGTGTGTTCATCGAACGTTGGGGCGGTGATGATGTCTTTCCATTGATCTGCAAGAACCCCGCTGAATGAGTCGAGGGCGGCGTCAAGAATTCCCATGGGTTCCCCGCTTTCTTATAGAGCGTGCTTTGTGTCGCAGTAGGGACATACGGCTATCGAGCCGGCGTTCCCGGCAAGTGGAGCGTGACAGCCCGGGCACCGGGCAGATGTAACGACCGGGGTGCTTTTTGCTTGGCTCTTTGTTGATTTGCCTCGCTTCTTTCCAGTGAGGGAGCTCAATACGTCCTTGGTTCCGTCAATGATTTCGGCAAGCTCGGGTGGCAGGGAATCTTCCCGCTGGATATCGTTGAGGTTGCCATCTGCCGCCTGCTGGATGGCGCTTGCCCACCGCTCCGCCGTGCGTCGCGCACCATCGGTGAACAGGATGGAGAACGTTTCGCTCGCACAGAGAACCTGCAGGCAATAACGGTCTTTTTGTTTCAGGACGGGCAGCTGCACGTCTCCCTGATGGCGCTGGAGGGCCGACAAGGGACAGCGTTTAATCATGCGTTCGGTGCGTAGCAAGCCTCGTGAGACCTCGTTGACGAGTATGAGGTTGCGGTTAGTGAGCGCGATTTCAGTGAGTTTCTCGCTTGCTGTTGCGGTTCCCAATCGAACCGACCCCTGCTGCATAATAAGGAACTCTCCGGGCTCCAAGTTGTAGTCGTTCACGGGATGCCTCTCATTGGCGCTGGAATATATGGATGCATCGTAGTGCGAAACGTATCTGGGAACCTCAGTTGGCAACTGAGGAAACGGACCGCATTTACTCGTAGGCTGAGCGCAACGGTATTCGAACGACGCGCGGCGTCAGGAAGGGGAGCGTAATGGAATGGGAGAAAGCGGGCGGGAATGCGCCTACGGGCAAGGCGCGCGGCCGTCGCAAGGGGTGCCTTGTGGTTGTCGCCGTGGTGATCCTGCTAGTGGTTGTATCGCGCTTTATGAGCTGCGGTTCGGATAAGCCGGAGCGCATTGACTGGCCCAGCAGCGGGCTGGCGAAGATGCTGCCGGAGCCCAGCAATCCACGGGGTTCAATTATTATCAACTCGGATACGGAGCTGTCCATCTCCCTGGAGGACATGTCCGATGGTGACCGTACCGCCTATATTGACGCTTGCAAAGAAAAGGGCTTTACGACGGACGCGGTTAACGAAACGTCGAGCTATACGGCATACAATAAGGACGGATATAAGCTCGACCTTACGTTTATCGGAGAGGGAAACCTGAATATCCGGTTGGATGCCCCGATTGAAATGGCGCAGCTTTCGTGGCCGACATCTGGTCCCGGGGCGCAGCTGCCCGCGCCAACCTCTCTAACGGGAAAGGTCGACACCGATAGTGCGAGCATGTACGCGGTGTATGTTGGGGAAATGGACAAAGATGCCTTTACGGCCTATGCGAATCAGTGCCGCCAGGCGGGATTCGATGTCGACTATCAGATGCTTGACGAGTTGTTCTCGGCAAAAAATGCGGCTGGTTATGAGGCGCGCATCAGCTATGAGGGAAACAAGACCGTGCGCATTCAGGTTCGCGCGCCTGAAGGCGGGGCCGCTCAGGATCAGGGGACTTCTTCTGCAACGCCCGAGCCCGACGCAAATGCTTCTTCGGGGTCCACAACGGATAGCGCGGCATTCCGACAGACAGTGGACGCGTACGAGTCGTTTATGAACGAGTACGTTGACTTTATGGTCAAGTACCAGAGCTCGGGAGATGTTGTCGGTATGGCGAAGGACTATGCAACCATGACGGCGCGCTATGCCGATATGAGCGAGCAGATGGACAGCATCGATGAGAATAGCCTGTCCGCCGAGGATGCGGCCTACCTGCTTGATGCGCAGAATCGCGTAAATGCTCGACTGCTCGAGCTGTCGTAGGACGCACAGAATGAGCCGAAGCTGATCCGGATGCTGGTTTGTGCTTGCTGTCTGCGCCTTAGGAACGCGGGTCAAGTTCGATGCCTGCCAACGTAGATGGAGCAGCGTTTTGTCCGTTTGTGCCGCCGAAGCGATTCGGCGGCCTTTTTCTTGCGCAGAGGTTGCATCCAGACCGTTCGCCGAGTGGGGCGGCTGTTCGCCGACACGCCAGAAGGCCTGCTCGTTTGGTGGTTTACTATGAGGGGTGTCAAGCTGGCCTTGTGGTATCGCGTGTAACGCATGGGGGCTGGAGGGACAGCGAGGCCTGGACCAACGGGCTCGCCAAGTTGAATGGTATAAGGAGGGAAAGGGAGCGCCTGTGCAGGAGCAGAACGATATGCGTTTGAACGAGGAGGAGCAGGAGGCCGAGCGACTTCGCGCGAAGCGCAAGCGTCGGCGTCAAGTTCTAGGCAAAGTCATTTGCGGGATTGGGCATTGGATTGCTGCGGCAGTGCGTGCGGCGTTCAAGTTTTTTCTCGCGTTGCCAGCTATCGCCAAATCGGTTGTGGTGGTTGCCTTGCTGGGACTTATCGCATTGGGGGTCTTTGGTATTACATCCGGTATCAACGCCGGCAAGCCCACTGAGGTTCTGACTTCGACAAGTCTTGAGAAGGTGGTGAGGGTCAGTAAGCTTTCGACCGCCGATTTTTCCTATGAGGGCATTGCCGAGAAGGTCGATGGCGAGGGCAACGTGGTGTGTCATGTGTTTTATCGTGCCAAGATCGGGACGACTGCCGATTTGGGCGAGACAACATTTGCAATTGATGATGAAACGAAGAAAGTCTACCCGCAGCTTCCGGAAATCAGCATTTCCGAGCCGGTTATTGATGACTCGTCGTTTGATTACTTTGAAAGTAACCCCAATATCAGCATGTCTGAGTTGATGACGATCTGCAAGCAGGATGCATATAACGAGATATCGAAAAATGGTGACGTGTTGAGCGTCGCTCGCGAGAATCTGAAGAAAACGGTAAGCGCTTTGACAGAACCGGTGCTACAGGTAGATGGCTATGAAATTTCATGGGATGATGAAGCGCGCGAGAAGTTGCTAAATAAGCAGAATAATGAGAATGGATCGGCCTCGGACCAAGTGTCTGCTGGTAGTGCACAAGGGGAGAAAAAATGAAGCTCAAAATAAAGGGTGCATGGGCCGCCGCAGTGATATGCGCAGGTGTGCTTACGCTTGGTTTGACAGGCTGTGAGGAGCAGAACGCGACACCGGATTTCTCCAACGTGCGATACGTTGCGAGTTTGGCGACACTTGAATGCTCGAGCCATAATGTCGTGCGAATGGCCCATGAGGGCAGCTGGCTGTTCAATCAGGGCTACCGCAAGATGTGGTACGAGTATACAGGGACGGTGAGCATCGGGATTGATGTGGGGAAGGTCAAGGTGACCGGGCCTGACGAGCAAGGTGTTGTTACCATCGAGATCCCGCCGGCGCAGGTCATTTCCAGCGATGTCGATGAGGAGTCGTTTACCGACCCCATTAGTGAGAGCTCGTGGTTCTTTACGGAAGGCTTCTCGGCGCAGGATCGCGCCGAGGTGTTCAGTGAGGTGCAGGACGAGATGGAGAAAAAGGCGGCTGCCGACGAAAACCTCATGTCGCAAGCGCGCCAGCGTGCAAAAGACCTGCTGGAGCAGTACGTGCGCAATGCTGGTGATGCGATTGGGGCTACGTACCAGGTTGAGTGGAAGGACGTGGAATAGGCGCTTAGGTGCTATAGGCAAGCGCTCTGTGTTTTCGAGTGGCTTGCCGTGCAACTGAACACCGCACGGGACGGCTTTAGCTATAAAGGCGTGCAAGGATGACCGTGCAGTTTTCTGTTTCGATGCGAATTTGGGAAAAGGACGAGATGGTGATGAGAATCACCCCAGGAATCAGCAGCCGCAAAAACCGTTGCTACACAATCGAGACGCGTGATCGAGGCCTGCTGTTGCTGGGCATGATGATAACGGTTGCGACAACCGGTGCCATCGATCACAGCGAGGAACGATAGCATGGAACTTGAAGTTGGTGCGTACGGTTATATTGCCTTTAGCGAGAGGGTTTGACTGTTTGCCAGTTCGGTGGCGACTGAGGAGATTTTGGCTTCTCGAGGCGGTCTTTCCCTTATCGCTGCATGCTGGTCAGCTAGGTTTTAGGTTCCTGCCGGGCAGTCGGTCCAAGGGGTCCGGGAAGCCCTGCTGATAGATGGCTGGGTGCGGCCATAATCCTGTTCATTTCACTAAGCCCGGGCACCTTTTGGGCGATCGCCTCAATGCTTCCCGTTTGTCATCCCCTTTCTATTCACATCTATTCACGTGATGACTAGCATGAATAGATGTGAATAGATGTGACTAGAAAGAGGCTCCGATGGGCTTGCGGTGGCATCCGTTCCATCTCGCCTCAAAGGGTCTCATTCTGAGGGCGTGTACGCCCGTTGGGATATGGCGGGCATCCCGGCAGGTGGCGCTGCCACCGCTTGAGGCCGCGCGGCGCCATGTTAGCGGGCGCCGCGCGGCTCTGTAGAAGATGGTCAGAGATCGGAAAGCCGAGGTTTTGCCATCTCTCCTGCGAAGGCCCTACAGCCCGAGCAGCTCGCGTTTCTTGGCGTCGAATTCCTCTTGGGTCAGAACCCCGCAGTCGAGAAGCTCCTTGAGTTTCTTAACCTTCTCGAGGCTGTCCTCGAACGAATCATCCGCCTTTGCTGGCTGTGGGCCTGCCGCCCCGTTTGCCTTCGTGCGCGAAGCAAGCGATCCCAGGAAGCCTCCTGCTGCACCGAGCACATTCTTGGCAGAGGCGCCTGCGGCTTGGAGCCCCTCGGAGGCAACGGCTCCGGCGCCTTTGAGGCCTTTTGCCGTTGCCGCGCCGGCCAGTTGCGCAGTTCCAGCGGCGAGCTCCCCCACCGATTGCGCGGCGTTGAGGGTCGCTGCCTTCGCCCCTTCTAGGGCCTTCTCGCGTTCCGCAGCCGCCTTGTCGGCCTCGATGGCGATGACGTCGGGATGCAGCGTCTCGTCGATTCCGGATGTGGGGAGTGAGCGCAGGTAGCGTCGCAGCCGCTCTGCGCCGGGCTTGTAGGCCATGTAGGTCATTCCACCAGAGATCGCGCCGCCGATGACGGGAACCACCTTGCTTGCCGTTTTGGCGAACGTCTGCTTGGTGAGGTTGACGCCGAGGTACCGCAGAACCTTTTTCATGGGGTTGTACCACAGGGTTTTAGTGAGGGCCTGCTTTTGGATGGCGCGCTCGATGCCGGCGCGTGCGGTGTTGGCGGCAAAGGTGGTAACCGCGCTTGCGGCGCCACCGACCTGCATCATGACGCCCATGAGGACCACGAGCTTCATGACCGTTTCGTCGTCGACCTCGTCCTCTTCGTTGAGGAATGACTGCCAGCCGTAGATGTAGGCGAGCTTTTGCTCGATGCGCATGATATGGGCAAAATACTGGGCCAGGTCGGCCGGCACGGTGCCGAACATGGCCAAGCCGCCCGGGATGCCGGCAAGAAACGAGAGACCGGCGCACTTCTTGGTCTCAAAGTCGATAGCGTCGATTGCCATGCGGTCAAGGTCTTCGGGAACGATGCCGGCCTCGGCGGGCGAGGTCTCTACGGCCAGGTCCGCATCGATCTCGGGGAAGCGCTTCTTGATCTCGGTGCGCAGGAAGGCCCCGCGGTCGATCTTCACCACTTTGAGCGACGCCGCACGCTGCATGATCGCCTGCGCGAATGCTTCGGCCTCTTCTTCGCTGGTGGGAACAGCCGAGGCTTCGAGCTCCTCGACGCGGGTTTCTTCATTCTGACTGTTCATGACGCTCCTTTCGTTTGATGGTTTATTTTGTCAGATGGTCCGACGGCTCGCTGTATGTTTGCAGATGAGGTCATGGGACCGCGTTTTCGCCCTGGCTGCGAAGCGGGGGCATGGCAAATGCTTGGGGGTCGTGGGCGGTGAAGGAGAACATTTCGCTGTTGTAGTACGTTTCGGTGTATTCAAAAGGCACTGCATGTCCGTCTGCCACCACGCGGTTGACATGGGCGGATCGAAGCAAGGCAATTCCGTCCGCTTCAAGCAGTTTTAACTGGTCGGCAGTGGGTAAAACCGCGCAGATGCGCACCTGGTCTGCAGGTTGAATATTGAGCCCAAGCGAGCGGGCATATGAATAGAAAGAACCGTCCAGGCTGCTGACATCAATAGCGGGGATAACGCTGCCCCGTATATATGTGTAGCCGATGGCGATAGGACGGTCGTTTCCCGTTCGTAAACGAACGAAATGGTGAACGAGCTCATTGCCGCTCATCTGAAGCTTGCCGGCAATTTCGGGAATATCGTCACTCCTGAGCACTTCGTAGGAGATGAGCCTGGCGCCCGCCTTGAGACCGATAGATGCCATGTCTTCTGTGAAGCTGCTGCAGCTGCCTGCCTGCTTCTCGACGTGCGCGGCACGGACGAAAGTCCCCCGTCCGGCGATTCGTTCGATGTAGCCGTGTGCACGCAAGTTGTCGAGGGCCTTGCCAACGGTGGTTCGGGAAAAGCCGAACTTGGCGCACAGTTCTTCTTCGGTCCATAGTTGGTCGCCGACTTTCAAAGAGCCATTGCAGATGGCATCCTGAATAGACTGTTCAACTATTTGATATTTAGCAATTTTTGCCATGACAAATCCTCCTAGTTGCCACTAATGATACTCGAGCATGGGGTCTGGCTTCCGCTCTTTTTACGCTCGATGAGAGACATTTCTTGAAGTATTTCCCTATGGTGGCACAAAGAAAAGCAGATCTGCAGGATCGAAGGCGGCGTAAAGGGGTCTCTGTTGGTCGCCCCATGATTGAACAGCAACCGCTTGCCGAAAAACATGACAATTAAGCAGAAATATATCTAATTTATCTTGCATTTGGTATTTAAATGTTCTATCAATAAGACAAGAAGGGGACGAATACCACCCATGTGGGTCGCGTTTTGGATTGATGGGAGAAGCAGTGACGTTTTTGGATTCAATCAAGTCGATTCCAGCGATTCTTGAGTCGATGGTACGTGCCCGTTCTACGCGCATCGAAATGATGGATACGCTGGTTAGCGAGCATTCATATCAGAGGGTTGTGTTGATTGGAAGCGGCTCTTCTTACAATGGGGCTCTTGCTGCTTGTCCGTTTTTTGACCATTTGGGCATTGAGGCTAGCGTGGTTTTCCCCAATCAAATTGCATCATATTGCACCACGTTTGACCGCAATGCGTTGTATGTCTCTATCAGTCAGGGTGGATTCACGCGGTTGGTGTACGAAGCGACGGCAAAGCTACGGGCTGCTGGGTGCACGGTCTGCTCGATAACTGCCGATCTTGATGCGCCGATTGCGCGAGGGGCGGATGCGTCGATTGAGATGGGGTGCGGAGACGAGCGATTTCTGTACCGGACGGTGGGCGTTTGCGCGACGATTGTAAGCTGCTGGCAGCTGGCCATCTCGATAGCCATTGCCAATGGGACGATTTCCGAGTCTGATGCCGCAGATGCGGACGCATCTCTGCTTGCCGTGATTGCGAATATGACCGTGCGAGTTAAGCAGGCGATGGAATGGTATGACGTACATCGCTTTTCCCTCATGCGTGCCAGCTATGTAATATGTGCTGGGGCAAATGATCTTTGGGCTGTTGCGCGCGAGGCGGATATCAAGGTCATGGAGATGGTCCCGATGATCACAAGGAGCTTTGAGCTCGAGGAAGTTATTCATGGGCCGCAAAACGCATTTGACGGGGCGGGGGCATACCTGATATTTGCCCGCAAGGGCCCCGACGCTGATAAGGCCTGTGCTATCGCCGCCTTCCTCAGCAAGGAAGTTGGGTTCTGTTCCCTGGTTGGCAATGTGGGGGGCGGCTCTAGCGATTTTGTATTTGAAGAGGCGAATCCCACCTTCGGATTACTCGAGTACCTCACATTTGTACAGGTGATTGCCTATCGATTGGCGAGCGACCATGGACGTGATCTTGAGCGCAGGATTAACGCCGGCATATGCGAGCACATTTCAAAAGAGCTGTAAATCGTCTTTCAGGAAAGGTGGTAATCATGATTCAGGTAATTCGAATCGACGATCGTCTGCTGCATGGGCAGGTGGCATTTAGCTGGAAAGCGAAACTCGACTTCGATGCAATCGTCATCGTGAGCGATGACGCGGCAAACGATTCGATGCGTAAGCAGATCATGAAGATGTGCTGCCCCGAGGGCGTGAAGCTCGCCGTGCGCACCATCGAAGATGCATCTGCGCTGCTGATGAATCCGCGTCTGGAGTCCATGAAGGTGTTTGTCGTCTGCCCCGATCCCGATACGGCGAAGCGCCTGCTCGAGCGCATTCCCGACCGTCCGATTGTCAATTTGGGAGGCATGGCAGCCGATGGGGGAAAGGTTCAGTTTTCCCGCATGGTGTTTGTCAACGAGGCGGATCTTGCTGCGCTCGATGACCTCGATGCCGAGGGAGTCGAAATAGAGATTCAAGAGGTGCCGTCCACTGCGATTCAACCCTACAGACGTCTTCGGAGGAAATTCCAGATGAACTTCGGTGGGGAATAGGCGAGGCATTTTGATTCGAAGGTTGTAGAAGGAAGGAGTTCCCATGTACGAAGCGGTTGCGGTTGGCTTGGTTATGGCCATCGCCTGGATGCTAGAAAAGATGGGCGGCACATCAATGACCATGCGGCCGCTCGTTGTGGCGCCGATGGTCGGCCTTGTCCTCGGGGATTTGCAGGCGGGCCTCGTTGTTGGTGCGGGTCTCGAACTGGTGTTTATGGGTGCGATGCAGATTGGCGCGGCGGTCCCGCCGGATGTCATCGTGGGTGCTGGCCTGGGAACGGCATTTGCAATCATGTCTGGCAAGGGTGCAGAAACCGCGCTTGCGTTGGCCTTGCCCATTTCGATTCTCGCGCAGTCTATCAAAGTTGCACTCTTTATTATCCGAAGCTGGTTCATGGATCTTGCAATGAAGTTAGCCGCAGACGCAAATATTAGAGGTCTGCACGCGCTTAACTTCGGCGGCCTTCTACTTCAGAGCGGTATGTATTTTCTTGTGGGGTTCGTTGCGGTGCTTGTGGGGTCTCCCGCTGTTTCAGCGTTTGTCGACGCCATTCCCCCTGTTGTCATGAATGGCCTGACGCTTGCGGGCGGCATGATTCCGGCTGTTGGCTTTGCATTGCTGCTGCAGCCGATGATGAACGGGAGGAATTTCATTTACTTCCTGGTCGGTTTTGTGCTGTTTGCCTATCTCAACCTTCCGATTATGGCGATTACCATTATCGGTGTGGGTGTTGCATTTGTGGTGGCGTATGAAAACGGGTCAGCAGTCGCTGTGGCTGCTGCGGCTGACGAAGGGGATGACCTGTTCGATGAGTAGCAAGAAGACGGCGCTTCCAGCTGACGATAAGAAGTTGGTTCGGGAATTGTTCTTCAGTTCATTTGTTCTCGAGAATTGCTATAACTATGAGCGACAGCAAGGCTTGGGATTTGCTCTTGCGATGTGGCCCGCAATAAAGCGCTTTTGGCACACCAAACAGGAGCGTGCCAGCGCTCTTATTCGCCATATGGCAATTTTCAATACGACGCCACATGTGGTCGGAGCCATTTCGGGTGTCGCGGCGGCCTTGGAGCGCGAAGCGAGCGAGAACGAGGAATTTGACACTTCAATCATCAACAACGTCAAGGTGGGCCTGATGGGTCCCTTTGCGGGCATTGGAGACTCGTTCTTCCAGGGCACTCTGCGAATCATTGCGAGCGGAATCGGTATTTCTTTATGTCAGCAGGGAAGTCCCCTCGGGCCGATTCTGTTTCTGTTGCTCTTCAACATACCTCATATCATCATCCGCTATGTCCTCACGATGGTTGGATATAAATCCGGGACGAGCTTGGTTGAGGGAGCTCGAAGCGGGGCTGTCTTGCAAAAGATCAGCAAGGGTGCAACCATCGTGGGCCTCATGGTTATTGGTGGGATGAGCGCTAGCATGGTGGTGCTGTCCACCCCGCTTGCGGTGACAATTGGAGAGACTTCATTCGAGATGCAGTCGTATCTCGATCAAATATTCCCGTCTTTACTTGCACTGCTGTACGTGGTCTTGATGTTTGGCTGCTTGAAGAAGGGAATGAAGGCAACTGGCATCTTGCTTCTCACGATTGCCATCGCGCTGGTTGGGGCCGCGTGCGGGGTGCTCGCATAATCTGCGAGTCGGCTGGCCAAAAACGGTGTAACTCGGAGCTGGCTGCAAAAGGTCGCAACCAGCGCCGCGGGCGCCGCGCCTGTCCGCCTAACCGCACCCCCGCGGCTAGCACGCCCTTCGGTACGCTCGTTTCCTGCTGCTCGCCGGCGCAGTGGGGACAACCTCTCCAGCGGCAATGAGCTTTCGCAGGCGGTTGCGCACCTGGTTTTTATTGAGACCGGTTTGCTCCTGCAGTTCGCTGACATTCATCTCGCCGTATTTGGCAAGCACGTCGGAAACCGCTTGCTCTCCAACACGGGCCCGCTTCTTCGCAGCATCATCTTCTACGCCGCGCTTGTCATCAAGGGTGCCGGGATCCTCGCTCGGTCTGAACAAAATGACGCCAAACTGGTCGATACCGGGGCAGAACAGCGGCTCCTTGAGCCCCCGCGCCCGACATGCCTGGATCATCATGGGGATGCCCGATCCATTGCCTTCGGCCGGCGAGCCGGCTTCCAGCGGAAGAGGAACGAGCGCCATGAGCCGCATGAGCGTGCTGTTGCGGCAGCACGATATGCCGCTTGTGAGCGACTGTCTGCGCATGCTCCCGTACAGCCCGCCCGGGTTCCTAATTTCAATGCGGTCGGCAAAAACGTCGACGCTGACCGCCTGCCCGTCAAAGCGCGGGTTGTAATCGCGGTGGATGAGGGCGTTGGTGACCGCCTCGCGCAGAACTTCTTCGGGAATTTCAAGTTCGTCGACGCGACCGATGCCCACCACAATGGATCTTGTCTTGAGGTTGCGCTTGATTGTCCTCACGGCGTCGGCAATCATCTCGCCGATGGTGCCCTCGCAAAGCGAGCGGTCTTCAAAGCGGATGGGCCCCGCGCCGCCTTTGCTTGTGCCGGGGTGGACAGCAACGTCGACCATCAGGCGCGGGAAAAACTGCTGCGGGTACGTTCCTGCCGCCAGAAGTCCCGCGCGAGTGACGTTGCCATTGCTATCAATGAAGTTGAGTCGCTTCATTTTATCGAGACGCGTGTTCGTCCCCATGAGGGCCCGAGGGGTCTGCATGAGCGCCCGTTCAAAGGTTGATGCGAGGAGCGATTCGTCGAGATCATCGATGCGGGCATCGAGCACCGGCGTTCTATCGTAGCTTTCGAATAGCGCCGCCGAGGAAAGGGAGAGGGTCTCGCTTGCGCTGAGCACGATGTCCTGGTCGTCGCAGCGCTTGTAGCTCCCTGCCTGCACGCCTCTGCTCTTGATGTAACAAGGCTTGGAGCTCGCGGGGAGCTCTTCGAGAGATATTGCGAGGAGCGTTGAGCCGTTATATGCAACGCGATCGATGTCGTATTGGGGCGGGTTGGCCACCTTGCCGTCGCCGTTGCGGTCGTTGATGCCGGCGATAAACTGATCGCATACGCGCTCAATGGCGAAATCCTCGACGGGGATGAATCCGCACCGTTCGCTTAAACCCAGGATGATGAGTCCGCCATGCGTGTTCGCAAATGCGCTGACGGTCTCCCAGATGTCTTTTGAGAGGGAAGATTGGCACTCCTTGACCTCGACGCTTGCGTCGTCGGTCCCCTGCATGCGAAGACGGTCAATGATAGAGCTGATGCGTTCCTCGGATATCATGCCTGCCTCCTCAGTTGCGTCGTCAGTTACAGTATACGTGTTCATGATCAATTGTAACTGAGCAATATAACTGATAACTGAATGATGTAACTGATACCTGAGCAATGTAACTGATGACGGGAAAACGCACTCGATGCTGTCTGGGGCAAAACGGAGTGGTCGGTGGCATCTGTCCTACCTTTGCAGCGTCGCAAGGGAGCCGGAGCTCCTCTCGGCAGCGCGTCGGCCCCTCCGGCGCAATATAAAAAATATTTCTGATATCTTTAATATTTCCGATATCTTGAACGTTCTCGCAGGTATAAGCTATAAAAGATCGAGTTCACAGAAGAGGTGCAATCAAGATGACGCATGTCAATCCGTTTAAACCGTCCGCCGGTGTTGAACCTCCGGTTCTTATTGGTCGCAATGACGTTCTATATGATTTCGAGGAATCGCTCATCAGCGGGGTCGGCGCGCCCGGCCGCCTCATGCGCATCACAGGTCCGCGGGGATCGGGGAAGACCGTGCTCCTCAACGAGCTCGGGGACGTTGCGCGCAAGCACGGTTGGCGCGTTGTCGACGAGACTGTTCAGCCGAACTGGGTCGAAAGCTTGTGTCGTCGCCTGGTCGTCAACGGCGAGCTCGATCTTGCTGCCGAGCTCGACTTGGGCTTCGTGCGCGCGTCCGCAAAAAAGGTGGCTGCGGAAGAGGCGCTCGATATACGCGAGAGCCTGGATATCGTTGCGTCCAAGCTGACTCATGCCGGAAAGGGTCTCCTGGTCACCGTCGATGAGGCGCAGAATGCAAGCCTGGAGGACATCACACGAATCGCAGCGGCGGTTCAGCATCTCATGCGCGAGAAGAAGAACATTGCGTTCGCGTTCGCCGGAATCACCTCTGGCGTGAACAGTCTCTTGTCGGAAGACGGTCCGACGTTTCTTCGCCGCGCCTATCACGAAGAGCTCGACGCGCTGCCCTTGGACGAGGTGGCCCTGTCCCTGGCGGAAACCATCCGAAGAAGCGGGTTCGAGATGGCTGATGACCTGGTGAGGACCGCTTCTGACGCAACTGGGGGCTACGCCTACCTCGTTCAGCTTGTTGGGTATCACATTTGGCGCGCCGCAAAGATGCGTGGCGGCGAAGCGGTGGTGGACGAGGAAGATGTGGCCGTCGGTGTTGCCCGCGCAAAGGCGGATTATGAGCGCTCCGTGATCGAGACTGCGATTGCGGGGATTTCCCTGAGGGCGATGCAGTATCTGCTTGCGATGGCAGAGGACGACGCGGTGTCCTCGACCGCCGAGCTTGCCGGTCGCCTGGGCATCGCGGCGAGTTCGTTGAGCAGCGTGCGCCTGCAGCTGATCGAGCGGCAGGTCATTGAGCCGACGGCGTATGGGTTTGTGGCTTTCTCGATGCCGTACACCGCCGATTATCTGCGCCGCAACCGCGCGCAGCTGCTCGCCAGATACGGCATCGAGGAGGGATAGCGTCGAGGGCGGTGCCACAGGTGCATCCCCTACGAGATGACCGGCGTGCCCCTGGGGCAGGAGTGGCCAACAACAGCTTTACGCCGATACGCCGATATGAAATGCTGCAAAAGTCACAAACTAATGATACTATTGCAGCATGAAAGCATTGGAAGCCATACAAGCCGTCAACGACCTCGCTGCCTTCCAGCAGGGGCTGTTCACTGCCGCCCAGGCGCAGGCCGCCGGCGTCGGGCGCATGTCGCTGGTCAGGCTCGCCGACCGAGGGCAGATCGAGCGCGTGGGGCACGGCGTCTACCGCGCGGGAGGGGCCCCGTCCATCAGGTGCGAGGACGTCCTCGCAGCGTGGATGGGGCTGGAGCCTGCCGTCCCCTCCTACCAGCGCGACAAGGGGCCCGGCGGCTTCACGGCGTCGCTCAACACGGCGGCGTGGCTGCTTGGCCTTGGCGAGCTCAACCCCTCCCCGATAACTTTCTCGTACCTGGTCAGGAGGCAGACCCGAAAGCAGGGGCTCGTCTTCATCAAGAGGGAGCTTGCGGCTGAGGACATCGTGTCGGTTGAGGGCATCCCCGTCACTGCGGCGCCCAGGACCGTACTCGATCTCGTCGACTTCGGCGAGGACCTGAGCCTAGTGGCGAACGTGCTGAACGATGCGGTGGGCGCCGGGCTCATCGAGGAGGGTTTGGATATCGCGAGAGAGGTCGATGCGCGCGCCGAGAAACGCGGGTTCGAGCGGAGCTTCCCCCTCTACGACTACCTCAGGAGGCAATGATGGGCGGCTTTTACGAGACTCCCCAGGCGTCCGCGCTGACATCTGCTTTCTTCAACCCGGCACTGGCGGCTCGTGTCGACAACCTGGTATGGGATCCAAGGTCGTTGACATGGCGCTAAAGGACCGAAGCCTGCAACGACGCGTCTGTTCAACTTGTTAAACTTTGCTCAATTTGTTAAACTTTGTTCAACTTGTTAAACTTCCCATCGAGGGAGGATTTCCCTATGCGGCGCATCAATCCGTTCAAACCTACGGCGGGCATGAATCCGCCAGAACTCATTGGCCGTGACGAGGCGCTCGACGATTTTGCCGAGGCGCTCGAGAACGGTCCCGGGGCGCCCGATCGCCTTATGCGCATCTCCGGTGTTCGCGGCACGGGGAAAACCGTGTTGCTCAATGCGCTGGGAGACCTTGCGCGCAAGCAAGGCTTTCAGGTGGTTGACGTGGCGTCGAACCCAGGGTTTTGCGACCGCATCCTCAGTGCGCTCAGGCGTCAAACGGAGTTGCGGAAGCTCTCGCTCGCTCCGTCCGTCATGGGTCTGAGCATCGGTTCGGTCGAGCTAGCGCGCTCAGCGACGCAGCTCGGTGAGGCCATGTATGGAGCCTCGCGCAACGGCGGCTTGCTCATCACGTTGGATGAGATTCAGGACGCATCGACTGATGAGATGCGCGAGCTGGGCAATGAGATACAGCTGCTCATCCGCCAAGGTGCTAATGTCGCCTTCGCGTTTGCAGGGCTTCCCGCGTCGATTGACGGGGTGGTGGTTGACGAGACGCTAACGTTCCTGCAGCGGGCGCGTCACATTGAGCTTACGCGCTTGGAGTACCTTGAGGTGGGGGAGTCGATCGAGGACACGATGGCGCGATCGGGCCGCAACATCGGATCTGAGGCCGCTGAGATGCTTACGCATGCTGCTTCCGGTTACCCGTTCATGGTGCAGCTGGTGGGTTACTACGCGTGGCAAGCCGCCGCGCGCCGCAGCGCTGCGGAGGTTTCGGTGGATGATGCGCAGCGAGGAATCGAGAAAGCTCGGGCGAACTTCGACAGCATGGTCATCGCCCCAGCGTTGCGTCGTGTTTCGGAGCGTCAACGCGCCTATCTTGAAGCGCTGGCAGCGTGCGGGCAGGGCCCGATTGCAACGGGCGTTGTTGCGAAGAAGATGGGCACCGATTCGCGAGCGGTGGGCTCCTATCGCAAGCGGCTGCTAGATGCGGGCCTGATTGAGTCTCCGCGCTACGGGTTTGTCGATTTCGCCATCCCCTATATGCGCGAGCACCTTTTGGCGAACGGCGCTCCTGACGCGGAATCGTAGCCGTGTGGCGCTGCGTGCGCGGCGCCCTGTTCGCGCGCGTCGGCAACGCGTGCCGCTGGTGCGGCTTCATGTCGCGTGCGCACGTGTGTGGCCTCTGGTGGTACGATGCCGCTCAGCGGGCCGTGCTCGGGATGCCCGAGGGCGCTGCTCGAGGAAACGTGACGGAGGTATGCGGTGCAGTCGCATAACTATCAGTTTTTCAATCACACGGCATGCGAGTTCTATCCGTGCCACGACATGCCGGCCGACGAGCTGAACTGCCTGTTCTGCTTCTGCCCGCTCTACCGCCTGGGCGAGAGGTGCGGGGGCAACCCGACGTTCATCGAGGGGGCGGACGGCGCGCGCATCAAGGATTGCAGCGCCTGCACCCTGCCGCATCGTCGCGAGAACTACGACTACATCATGGAGCGCCTGTCATCGTAAGGGGCTTGCCGCTGGGGGGTGGGCCGACGTCGCGCGACGCGAGGCGGTGCGTTCTGGGCGGCGGATGCTGGGTGGCGCAGGGCAGCGGACGTTGGTCGACGGACCCCGGCGGTATGGCCCGGCGCGTTCGTTGCCGCAGTGGTTGGACCCATCGCGGCCCCGTGCGCTCCTGTTGATGCGGCGTTGCGGGCATGAAGTGGCGGAGTGCCCGGATGTCGCGCGGCACCGTGCTGCGGACGTGTGGCAACGGGCGTGAACGTTATGCGGTGCCTGGTGCCATGTTGCGAATGCGCAGATGGGCCGGTGCTGGATGCGGTGCGGTGCCATATGCAGGGCTCGCCAGCGCGCGTCGTCTCGGCCGATGCATCGCCGCTACCTCATCAAGACTTAGAAAACCTTATACATGAAGACTTAGATTCTGGTATAAAGCGCAGGCCTTCGGGCACAATACCTCTCGATAGAACCAGGTGCCGCCCCGTAGGGAGGCCACGCGTGCAGGGCGCAGGTCCCTGCACGCGCCGTAGGAGAGGTGATTCCACATGAGAATCGACAAGCTTGCCATGACATCGCGCGAGGCGCTGCAGGCGGCAATCGGCATCGCCGGGGACGCGAAGGCGGCCGCGGTCGAGCCCGTGCATCTGCTTGCCGCGCTGCTGGGCAGCGGCGAGCGCAACATCTCGGTCATCATCGAGCGCATCGGGGCCGACGCCGCCCAGCTTCAGCAGGAGGCGCAGCGCGTCATCGATCGTGCGCCCAGCGTCGAAGGCGCTCAGCAGCAGCTCAGCTCCAGCCTTGTCCGCGTGCTCGAGCGGGCGGAGAAAACCGCCGCGAAGATGCAGGACAGCTTCGTGGTGACCGAGCATCTGCTCATGGCGCTCGCCGCCGACAAGGGCGACGCCGGGCGCATCCTGGCCGATGCCGGGATCACGCGCCAGCGCATCGAGGAGGTCTACCAGGAGCTGCGCGGCGACGACCGGGTCACCTCCCAGGACAGCAAGACCGAGTTCGAGGCGCTGGAGAAGTACGGGCGCAACATGTGCGACCTGGCGCGCTCCGGCAAGCTCGACCCGGTGATCGGCCGCACCGAGGAGATCCGCCGTACCATCCAGGTGCTCTCCCGCCGCACCAAGAACAACCCGGTGCTCATCGGCGAGCCGGGCGTGGGCAAGACCGCCATCGTGGAGGGTATCGCCCAGCGCATCGTGGCCGGCGACGTGCCCAGCACGCTGCGCGACCGCGACATCATCGAGCTCGACATGAGCGCGCTGGTGGCCGGCGCCAAGTATCGCGGCGAGTTCGAGGACCGCCTGAAGGCCGTGCTCAAGGAGGTCGAGCGCTCCGAGGGCAAGGTCATCCTGTTCATCGACGAGCTGCACACCATCGTGGGCGCGGGCGCCACGGAAGGATCCATGGACGCCGGCAACATCTTGAAGCCGGCGCTGGCCCGCGGCGAGCTGCATGCGATCGGCGCCACCACGCTGGACGAGTACCGCAAATACATCGAGAAGGACGCCGCGCTGGCGCGCCGGTTCCAGCAGGTGCTGGTGAGCGAACCGAGCGTGGAGGACACCATCTCCATCCTGCGCGGCTTGAAGGAGAAGTACGAGATCTTCCACGGCGTGCACATTACCGACGGCGCGCTCGTCTCGGCGGCGGACCTGTCGAGCCGCTACATCGCCGACCGCTTCCTGCCCGACAAGGCCATCGACCTGGTGGATGAGGCGGCCAGCCGCCTGCGCATGGAGCTCGATTCGATGCCGGTGGAGATCGATGCCATCACGCGCCAGCTCACGCAGATGCAGATCGAGGAGCAGGCGCTCATGAAGGAGAAGGACGAGGCGTCGGCTGAGCGCTTGGATGACCTGCGCCAGGAGATTGCGGAGGTGCGTGAGCGCCTGAACGTGGCCAAGGCCGGCTGGCTGAATCAGAAAAATGCGATCGACCGCGTGCGCGAGCTGAAAGAGCAGCTCGACCAGGCGCGCAGCGAGGAGGAGCGCGCCACGCGTGACGGCGATCTGGGCCGCGCGAGCGAGCTGCGCTTCAGCGTCATTCCGGGCCTTGAGGCGCAGGTGCGCGACGGCGAGGCGGAGCTGGCGGCGCGCAAAGATGAGGGTGCGCTCAACGAGCAGGTGACGTCCGATGAGATCGCCGAGGTCGTGAGCGCGTGGACCGGCGTGCCGGTGGCCAAGATGATGCAGGGCGAGCTGGAAAAGCTGCAGGGCTTGGAGGACGAGCTGCATCGTCGGGTGATCGGCCAGGACGAAGCGGTGCGCGCGGTCGCCGCTGCGGTGCGCCGCAGCCGTGCGGGCCTCTCCGATCCCGATCGGCCCATCGGTAGCTTCTTCTTCCTCGGCCCCACCGGCGTGGGCAAAACCGAGCTCGCCAAGGCGCTTGCTTCGAGCTTGTTCGACGATGAGCGGGCGCTCGTGCGCATCGACATGAGCGAGTACATGGAGAAGTTCAGCGTGCAGCGCCTGATCGGTGCGCCTCCGGGATACGTGGGTTACGACGAAGGCGGCCAGCTCACCGAGGCTGTGCGGCGCAGGCCCTACTCCGTCATCTTGCTGGATGAGATGGAGAAGGCGCATCCGGATGTGTTCAACGTGCTGCTGCAGGTGCTCGACGATGGTCGTCTCACCGATGGCCAGGGCCGGCAGGTGAGCTTCAAGAACACGATTATCATCATGACGAGCAACGTCGGTTCGAGCGCGATCGCGGAGCTGGCGGGTACTGACGACGCCGAGATGCGCCGCCAGGTGGACGATGCCATGAACAAGACGTTCCGTCCGGAGTTTTTGAACCGCATCGACGACATCGTGGTGTTCCACCCGCTCGGCATGGCGCAGATCGAGAAGATCGTCGATATCCAGCTGGCTGACGTGCGCGAGCGCTTGGCGCGCAACCGCATGACGCTGGAGATCACGCCCGCGGCCAAGCAGATGCTTGCGGTGGGCGGCTTGGACCCGGTGTTCGGCGCCCGTCCGCTCAAGCGGCTGGTGCAGCGCGAGGTGGTCGATGCCGTGGCGAGCGCCATCATCGACGGCCGCGCACACGAGGGCGACGCGGTGACGGTCGACGTGAGCCCCGACGGCACCCTCACCGTCGCATAACCCGCAATCTGGGTACCCCAGTTTGGGGACGGGGTCGTTTCGTTTGCTCGCAGTTTGGGGACGGGGTCGATCCGTACGCGAATCGACCCCGTCCTTCTGTCATGTTCGCATGGGGCGTCCCTGTTCCTCTCTGTTCACGCAACGAGAGGTCAGTCAAAAATAGGCACCTCATCTTGTCGCGTCGGCCTCGTTTCCTGCTGCGCGCTCCGGTCGCGTCTCCCATCCAATCTGGGGGCGGGGGTTGGGCTCCGCCCCTCATCGCGTCAGCCCCATCCAATTTGGGGACGGGGTCATTTCGTTTACGAATCTTCCCTGCTTTTCAGTTGCGTCCAAATCAACCCCGTCCCCAGCCGCGGTCCGTGAATCTGCCCCGTTTGTTCAGTCGCGCAGTATTAAACCTGTCTCTTATACACATCTGACGCTGCCGACGATACTCCTTGTG
>CABRIF010000008.1 GCA_902470925.1 uncultured Collinsella sp.
GAGTGCGGAGACGCCGAAGACGGCTGAAGTGTTTCGCTAAGGTTGGAAATCAACCGTACCACAGAGTATATGTGTCCGCATCCGAATCGTGCTGGAGCTGCTCATGAAACCGAATGCTGTCGAGGCGCATCCCTCCGCCGGCAGACGCGCGGCCGCCGTCGCTGCGTGCATGGCGGCCTCCGCGTGCCTGGGCTGCGCGCTCGGCGCTGCCGCTTGGGCTTTGCTGAGCTGCGCATACGGTCTGTGCGACCTGGTTTGGCATCCGTTCGCGCAGGGGTCCGCGCCGCGGTGGCTCGTGCCGGTGGTATGCACGGCGGGTGGCGCTGTCGTCGGTTGGCTCAACGCTCGATTCCACAGCGCCCCCGAGCCGTTCGCGCGCGTCATCTCCGTCGCCCGAGAACAGGGCTTTTACCGCATTGAGCGCCCACTGCCCTCCCTCGCTGCGTTCCTGGCGCCCCTTGCCTTCGGCGCGCCCGTGGGCCCCGAGGCCGGCCTCACCGGATTCATCGCCGTGGGCTGCACCCATATCGGCGATGTCTTCCGTCGCATCCAGAGCCGTTTCGGCATGATGACGGATGCGCGGCCGCCGGTCTTCCGCCCGCTCGTGTACGGCGCGGGCATCGCCGGAGGGCTGTGCGGCGTCGCGCTGTATACGAGAGTGGCGGGAGGCATGGGCGTGCCGCGGTTCGAAATCCCCGCCCTATCGGCATCGTCGGTTGCCTGGGTGCTGCCGCTCACCTTGACGGGGCTCGCACTCTCGCGCCTTCTGCAGCTCAGCGGAGCCGCCAGCGAGGCCCTCAGCCGGCACCTGCCCACCAGCGAAGTGCTGCGCGCGAGCCTGTGCGGAGCGCTGCTCGGCCTGGTTGCGCTTCAGCTTCCCTATGTCCTGTTCGCCGGGACTGAGCAACTCCCCGCCGTACTCGCCGATCCAGCGGCGCTCGGCGCCGGTGAGCTGGCTGCAACCGCGGTGGGTAAGCTGTGCATGCTGTCCCTGTGCCTGGCGCTCGGCTGGCATGGCGGCCCGTTCTTCCCGCTCATCTTTAGCGCATCCTGCCTGGGGCTCGCCATCTCGCTGATGGTCGGCATCGACGCGGCGCTGTGCGCCATCGTGGTGACCACCGCCCTGATCGGCAGGTTCACCCGCAAACCGGCGCTGGGCCTGGCCATCATCGCGCTGTGCGTCCCCGTCCGCGCGCTGCCGTGGGCCATCGTCCCGTTGCTGGCCGGAGTGTACCTTCCCACCATCGAGGACCTTGTCCGCGCACATAAAAACGGGCCCGCCTGCGTCTAGCAAGCGGGCCCGCGCTCGTGCGATACGGTGTGCGGTTACGCCTTGTTAACGGAACCGAACTCCTCCATGAGCTCCTTGGTGCGCGCAACGATGGCGTCGCGACCGGGCTTGAGGACCTTGCGGGGGTCGAAGCCCTTGCCCTGCTGATCCTTGCCGGCCTCGATGTACTCGCGCGTGGCCTTAGCGAAGACCAGCTGGAGGTCGGTGTTGACGTTAATCTTGGAAACGCCCAGGGAGATGGCCTTCTGGATCTGGTCCACCGGGATGCCGGTGCCGCCGTGCAGGACGAGCGGCAGGTCCCCGACCTCGGCCTTGATCTCGCCCAGGCGCTCGAATGACAGGCCCGCCCAGTCGGCCGGGTACACGCCGTGGATGTTGCCGATGCCGCAGGCGAGGAAATCGACGCCCAGATCGGCGATCTGCTTGCACTCAGCCGGATCGGCCAGCTCGCCGTTGGAGGCAACGCCGTCCTCGACGCCGCCGATGCCGCCGACCTCGGCCTCGATGGAGATGCCCTTGGAGTGGGCGAGCTCCACGAGCTCACGGGTGCGATCGAGGTTGATCTGGAAGGTCTCCTCATGGGAGCCATCGTACATGATGGAGGTGAAGCCCGCCTCGATGCACTTGAAACAGTCCTCATAGGAGCCGTGATCGAGGTGCAGCGCCACGGGAACGGTCACGCCGGTGGCCTCGACGGCGGCCTTGACCATGTCGGCGCAGACCTTGAAGCCGCCCATCCACTTGGCGGCGCCGGCGGTGCACTGCATGATGAGCGGGGACTTGGCCTCCTCAGCAGCCTGCAGGATGGCGAGCGTCCACTCCAGGTTGTTGGTGTTGAACGCGCCCAGCGCGTAGTGGCCGGCCTCGGCCTTCTTGAGCATCTCTGCTGCGTTGACGAGCATATTGGACCTCCAATTGTCCATACCCTATCCGGTAAACGGGTCCAATTATAGAGCAGCTTGCTGCCAAATGCAGCAACGACGGTTCCCGCAGGTAGAACAAAAGACAAAAACGATTGGTTACCTGCGTAAACGAATTATGAAATCGATTTCTTGTGCTGAGATGCGCCCGCCCGGCTCGATTGGCTGGGCGGCGCAGCGATACGGTGTGAAGATGTGCCAGCCCGACCAGAACGCGCGACGATACGGTGCGGAGATGCGCCCGCCTGACCGGAACGTCTAGGCGGGCGCGGCGATGCGGCTTGGAGAAGGCGGCGGGCAGTCTAGCGATAGCGGCGCAGGCCGCGGCGCATGAAGAGGTTGCGCTCGAGCTCGTCAGCGATCGTCGTGGCTACGCGCCGAACACCGCGCTCGCAACTGCCAGCTGCAGGGGCATCGCCACAAGGGACAACAATGTAGACAGCGTTACCAAACCGACTCCGAATTTATAGTTCCCCCCGAATTTTTCCGATAAGATGGCCGCAAACGACGCCACCGGTGCCCCGTTCGCGATAAGCATCGTGAGGCGCACGCCCACCGGGACCATTGGGAACAGCGCCATGAGGACGATCGCGATGCCGGGTATCACAAGGAGTCGCAGCAGGCATACCAGGTACGCCTTTGCGCTCGTAACGATTGCGCGAAGGTCACTTTGAGCAAGGTAGCAGCCCAGCACAAGCATGACGAGGCCCGTGTTGATATCCCCAAGCGCAACCAAAACGTCATCGACCAGCTGCGGCGGATGAAACGAGAGGAAGAAGCAGATAAGGCCCACCGCGATGGCGATGACATTTGGATTCCCAACGACCTTGCCCAGCGACATCTGGCTGCGATCACCCGACACGAGCCAAACACCGTATGTCCAGATAAACAAGTTGAGCACCGACGTACCGATTGAAAGGTAGAACACGTATCCGTCGCCGAACACGCCCCGCACGATAGGGACACCGATGAACCCGCTGTTGGCGAATATGGCACCATAGCGGGCAACACCCTCCCCCTGATGAAAGAACAGCCTGGTCAAAGGGATGGAAACGAGCGTCATCGCCGTCATGATCCCCATGCAGAAGCCCGCATCGAGCAACATGGCAGGATCGAAATCAACCATGAGCGTACGCAGCGTAATGGCGGGGCATGCGACGTAGATAACGATGTTCGCCATCTGCTTCGCGCCCGCTTGGTCAATAACCTTGATGCGATACAGCACGTATCCAATAGCCATGACTACAAGCATGATCGCGATCTGGTTCACCAGCGCCGGCACTGCCCCGCCCATTACCTACAACTCCTCCCCGTTGGACCGAATGACCCGACGGTACCAATCGAAACTCTTCTTGCGACTCCGAGCCATGGAGCCACTGCCATCGTCATGCTTGTCTACATACACAAAACCATAGCGCTTCGCCATCTCTCCGTCGGCGTTGCTCACCAAGTCGATGCACCCCCAGGGCGTATAGCCCCATACCTCGACACCGTCCCTGATGGCTTCGCCCATCGCTTTGATGTGCTCGCGCAGGTAATCAATCCGATAATCATCGTCGATCGTCCCGTCCGGGTTTACCTCATCACGACATCCCAGGCCGTTCTCGACAACCATGATAGGAATCTGGTAGCGCTCGTACACCTGGTTGAGCATAATGCGCAGCCCCATAGGGTCAATCGGCCACTCCCATGCCGTCTCCTTGAGGTAGGGGTTCTTGGCCCCTCCGAGAAGGTTGCCACTTGTTTCACGCGCAGCATCGGTAGAAGCGCACTGGCTCTGGTAATAGCTATGCGTATAGAAGTCGACCGTCCCCTCCCTGAGAATCTCAAGATCACCAGGTGCGATATCGAGCGTTACGCCCGCCTCATCCCACATGCGTTGGGCGAAATAGGGATAGGCGCCGCGGACCTGAACATCGGAGCAATAATAGTTGCGGTACTGGTTGCGCTCGCGCGCGAGCTCGACGTCTGCAGGGTTGGGCGTAAGCGGGTAGGCAAGCATGTAGGCGATCATGCAGCCCATCTTGTTTTCGGAGTCGATTTCATGCCCCGCCCGTACCGCCAGTGCACTTGCCACAAGCTGATGGTGCAACGCCTGGTAGCGAAGTCCAGGGTTATCGGGCTGGTGGCGCAAGTCCGGATCGCCCGTCAACATGCCAAGGCTCATGTACGTGCCGATGGGCAACAGGCCGCAGTTAATCTCGTTGAACGTGAGCCATTTGCGGCAACGACCGCGATAGCGCCCCATGACCTCCGTGGCATACTTCACGTAGAGATCGATCGTCTCGCGCGAAGCCCATCCATTCAGCCGCCGGGCGATAGCGAAGGGCATCTCATAATGGGACAGCGTAATGAGCGGCTCAATGCCGTGGCGCTCCAATTCATTCAAAACGCGATCGTAGAACGCAAGGCCGGCCTCATTGGGCTCATTCTCGAACCCCGTGGGAAATATACGAGGCCAGTTAATGGAAAAACGGAAGCACTTGAAACCCATCTCGGCAAGAAGGGCGATATCCTCCTTGTAATGATGGTAGAAATCAACGCCATCATGACATGGGTAGAGCCTATTCGGGTCGAGCTGGGGCGTGATTTGGCGAGGCATATGATGATTGCCATTGGTGGCCATATCCATGCAGCTCGGGCCTTTGCCATCGACATCCCAAGCGCCCTCAAACTGATTCGCGGCTGTCGCGCCGCCCCACAGGAATCCATCCGGAAATGCCATGGGAACCTTCCTCTCATATGGACCATCTGAAAGGAGCGGGCCGGGAAACCCCAGCCCGCTTCATTCACTACGCCAGGTCGGCGCCATTGGTCTCAATGACTTTCTTATACCAGTAGAAGCTCTTCTTACGGCTGCGGGCATACGTCCCGTTTCCGTCATCGTCCAGGTCTACGTATATGAAGCCATAGCGTTTAGACATCTGGCAGGTAGACATGGAAACAAGGTCGATGCAGCCCCACGGCGTGTAACCCATGACGTCGACACCTTGCTCGATGGCAGCGGCGATGGCTTTGATATGCTCGCGGAAGTAGTCGATGCGATAGTCATCATCAATCGAGCCATCCTCATTGACCGTATCGAAGGCTCCCAGCCCGTTTTCCACGATAAACAGCGGCTTATGGTAGCGATCCTGCATATCGATAAGCGCATAGGTCAAACCGTCGGGGTCGACTTGCCATCCCCAATCGGAGATCGGCAGGTATGGGTTCTTCACACCCGTCGCAAGGTTGCCGCCCACCTTCTCGCGCCGTTCCGCATCGACGGAATCGACCATCGACATATAGTAGGAGAAGGACACGAAATCGACCGGATACTGCTTGAGAATCGCCTCGTCGCCCTGGCCGAACTCAACATGAATGCCAGCTCGCTCCCAGTAGCGCAGCACGTGCGCCGGATATTCGCCAAAAACTTGCACATCGCTGTAAAAGTAGTTATCGCGGTTGGATTTCTGCGCAAGCAGCATGTTTTTGGGGTTGCAATTCTCCGGGTAGGTGAGCGTGCGCGTCACCATGCAGCCCATCTGCGCCCCCGGGGCCATCTCGTGCAGCATCTTGGTAGCAAGGGCGCTCGCAACGAATTGATTATGCACGCACTGGTAGATGAGCTCCTCGCGCTTCTCGGGAGCATAGCGGTCGGTGCACACGCCGATCGTAGTCCAGGGATGACGAAACACCGAATCGATCTCGTTGAAGGTCAGCCAGTAGGTCACGTACTCGCCGAACTCGCGGAAACACACCTCGCAGAAGCGCAGGAAAAAACCGATGACGGCGCGCTTGCCCCAACCATCGTAGTGGTTGGCGAGGTACAGCGGCATCTCATAATGATGCAGCGTCACCAGCGGCTCGATACCATATTCGCGCAGAGCGCGGAACAGGTCGCGGTAGAAATCGACACCCTCCTGCAGCGGATGGGCTTCGGTACCCGTGGGAAACAGCCGGGTCCACTGAATGGAGACGCGCAGCGTCTTGAAGCCCATTTCGGCGAACAGCTTGATATCCTCCCGGTAATGGTGGTAAAAATCGACGCCATGACGCTTGGGATACCTGTGTTCGTCCTGCGAGACCTCGGCCGCAGCGATTTGCTCGCTCGAAATGCCATGCTGAGCCGCATAGTCCTTTTGGTCGACATGCGGCTTATAGGTCGTGCAGTCGGCAACCGAAAGGCCCTTGCCGCCAACGTTCCACGCCCCCTCGCATTGATTCGCGGCGGTGGCGCCTCCCCACAGAAAGCCTGCGGGGAATACAGATGCTTGTTGTTCGCTCATGAGATACTCCTTGCTCGCAGCTTGTGTATAAAGAAGGGGTGCGGCCGGGGCCACACCCCTTCACGTCGAGTGTCTGTTGACGGATCGCCGCTACGCCTTGGCAGCAGCCTGCTCCTTGCCCGCCAACTTGGAGTTCGCCAGCACGAAGGGAATCCAGATCAGCACGCCGACCACAAGCTCAACCGCCTGCACCACAACACCTTGCCAGCCATGCCCCACGAACGCATTGAGCAAGATGGGCACACCGAACGGGACATCGACCGTGTTGCAGGGCAAGAAGCCGATCGAAGTGGCAAACATCGCGATGGCAACGCAGATGCCGCTGCCCAGCGCAAAGGGAATCGCGTAGATCGGATTCAGCACCAGCGGGATACCGAACACCACGGGCTCGGAGATGCCGCACAGTCCGGGCAGGAAGCCGAGCTTCGCAATCGCCTTCTCCTCCTCACGACGGGAGAACAGGAAGATGGCGACAATCAGGCAGAGCGTCATACCGGCCCCGCCGGGCGCGACGAAGCAGTTCCAAAATCCCATAGTGAAGGGCGAATCGGGAGAGGTGCCCGCAGCGAGCGCCGCTGTATTCGCAGCGATAGCGGCATTGAACATCGGGTTGCGCACCGGGGAGACGATCAGGCCGCCGTGGATGCCAAGCACCCAGAAGAGCTGAGACACGATTACGATGGTGATGACACCGGCAGGGGTCTTGAACGCCGCCTCCAGCGGTGCCTGCATGATCGAGTAAATCCAGTCATTGATGTAGGCGCCGGAGATTTCCTTGAACGCCAGACCGAACACAGCGCTTGCCACCAGCACCATGAACACCGGAATCATCACGTTGAACGACTGCGCGATACCCGAGGGAACCGAAGGGGGCATCTTGATCTTTATCGCCTCGATGGTAGTGAGCCATGCAAACAGCGACCCGAACACGAGCGCAGTGATCATTCCGACGAATAGTCCCTGCGCACCCATCTGCGTAGTGAGTAGACCAGATACAGGAGACTCGAGAGCCGCGCCCGCCCCATCAGCAACAATCGAGGAGCTGATCATGGAGATGTACGCAGCGACCGACACGAGCGCCGTTGGATACTCGGGGGCCTTCTTTGCACGTGCCAGGTACAGGCCAATCAGAAAAGTGATGGGAACCGTCATGAACGACATGGTGCAGTAGTTGATGGCCGTGAAGGCCGGCTCGAGCACAGCAGCCGCAGGGACCCACTGAGCAAGCCCTGTCGTCGTTGAAGAGATGAGGGTTTTGAGCAACGTGCCCATCGACCCCACGATCACTAACGGCATAAATGCAGTGAATGCGTCCTTGATCGCCGAAAGATACATGTTGTCGCCGACCTTCTCGGCAACAAGCATCATCGCGTCTTCGAATTTCTCGGAGAGAGCCATGTTTACCTGCTTTCAGTTGTTGAAGAACTGTCGGAGGAGACAGCCGCGGCGCCCCGCCGTCATCACAAAGGCGCCGCTGCGATCGCATCGGTCCTAGGCCTGCGCGACCAGATCCTCGGCCTGCTTGAGTACCTTCGCACCGTCACAGCTGCCATACGCCACCGGGTCGATGATGGCCACGGGCGCACGGCCGTCTACGAGCTTGGTGATCTTGCGTTGCAGGTGGCGCACCTGCGGACCAAGCAGCAGGACATCGAAGTTGCCGAGTTCCTCAGCAACCTGACCCTGCTCAACTGCCCAGATCTTGTAATCCTTACCCTCGGAACGCGCCGCCTCCTCCATCTTGCTCACCACAAGGGATGTGGACATTCCTGCACAGCATGCCAGCATGATGTTCATGACAGGCTCCTTTCTTTGATGCCGACGGCATCGGTTGACGACTATCTACGTGCCGCTTATGCGGCCTGAGGACTGATCGATTTGACGACTCGATACAGCTCGATCATCCGCTCCGCCATATCCGAAGCCATGATCGCCATCGTGAGATGGTCCTCAGCGTGAACGAGAATGATGTTGATATCTACGGCCTCGCCGCTTGCCTCGGCCTGCGTGAGCTCGAATTGCATCTTGTGCGCTTCGCCCATCTCCTGCTGCGCCTCGGCAAGCTGTCGCTCCGCTTCGGCAAAATCGCCGTCCGCGGCGGCATCGATTGCAATCAGCGCCGCCGATTTCGCATTGCCCGCATGCAGAATGATCTGCAGCGCGTTTTCGTACTTGCTGTCTTCCATGTTGACTGCTCCTTTTTATGAGTCGCTTTCATACGTCTTCAGAACATCAAGCAAGCAGGGCCATGTCGCCCCGCGTGCCAGCGTTTGCATCGCCTCGCCGCTGCCCATCAGCCTTGCCATCGCCCGATAGAAGCCATCGAGCTTCTTGGTTCGCGCCGTTGACACAGAAACGAGGAACACGACCTGCACCGCCTGGCCATCCCATGCGATCGGCTCTTTAAGGACGGCGACGGCGACGAACGTCTCGTCACTCACGGGCATCACAGGATGCGGCATGGCGACCAAGTTGCCAAAGCTCGTCTGCGCCAGGCGCTCACGACGACCGACGAGCTCCCGGAAATTCTCCGGCACATCTCGACAGGCGGCCACGCACGCACACAGCTTGTCGAGCACCTCGTCTTTTGTCTCAGCCGCAAGGTCCCCCATGAACAACCGCCGATCGAAATACGAGACGAGCGGCAGGGCGCTTTCCGCCGCCCCCTGCAGCGCACGACGCACTTTGCCCGCATCCTCATCGTCAAGGAAATACTGGACTTCGCATACAGGCACCGGCAGCGAACAGGACAATGGGACTGTCGTGAATACGTAGTCGATGTCCGTCAGATCGCACTGGGACACATGCGACGCATCGCATACCTCGATTCGATCAATCCAAGCCCCGAATTCCTGTCGGTACCGCCATTCCAAAAGCCGGGCGCTCCCCTGCCCGCTCGCGCACACCACCAAGATGTTCTTACGCGGCAGCTCACTCTTCTGCCGTTCGATCGCCAATGCAAATGCAAGGGCGATATAGCCCACCTCATCCTCGGACAACGTGGCGCCATACTCTTCAGCCAGCACGCACGATGCGTCGAGCGCCATGGAATATGCAACCGGGAACCGCTGTTTGATATCGGTAAGCAACGGATTGTCCATCCGCATGCGGTAGCGCAACCGAATGGACAGCGGCACGATATGGCGGGCAAGGTTCATGCGCAGCTCGAGATCGTGACGAAAATCGAAATGGTATGCGTCCCATACAAGCTCGAGCATGCGCGCCACCACGCGCCACACGTCATCCGAGATCACGATACCGTCATCGTCACCAGGCATTCCCAACGTCCGCTTCGCAGCAAGATGAATGGAAATGTAGGCAATCTCCTCCTGCGGCAGTTCAATTTGAAATGCCTGCGAAACAGCTGTCGCCAGTTTTTCAGCAACCGCATACTCGGGTTCACGCTGCAGCGAATCCACATGCTCTGACGGCATGGGGACGTATTGGTTGGCACGGATGCGTTCAACCGCGATGGCAAGATGTACCAGAAGATTCTGATAAGCCGCTGAGTTTATCTGGAAGTTCTCCTCTTCGAGCACCCCGGCTACGCACTGCGCTACCGTATCAAGCTGTTTGGAGGATCCCCCCCCCCCGGTCAACAACGCCGTCGAGCGTGAGATTGGCCAGGCACAGGCGACGCGACATCTCCGAACCAGAAACGCGCACGCCGTAGTGGGGACGCCGGTCCAGCGACAGCCCGAATCGCTCCAACATGGCAGTCGCACGTTTCAGGTCACTCGAAATGACATTGCGCGAGACGAACATCATCTGCGCAAGATCATCCAACGTGATCCAGTCTGTCCGGGAAAGCAGGTCACCGACAAGATACGCCACCCGCTCATCCCGCGATGACGGCATGGGGCCCTGCTGCGCCTGATCCCTCAGGCTCTCCACTCGGTCTTGGTCGACAACCTTCAGCGAATAGCCCGCGCCGCGACGCAGCTCAATGACCGCAGCCTCCTCCAGCGCGTTGTTGGCGTGGCGGATATATGTGCGGATGGTACGCTCGCTTACAGCAAACGCATCGGCCAGCCCAGCCGCGGTGATACCAGGGTCGCGCTCGACAGCATCGATCAACCTGCGATCTTGACCGTTCAACATATTCGTCACCCTCTTCCGCGGACCATCTGCCCAACCGACCGCACACGCGCTGCGGCACGTCGGCTGCACTTCTCTTTACGTCTCTTAGCTTATCGGGACGAAAGTGCATTTTCCACACAGCGGTTTGCCGTCAGAATTGGAAACAGTCAGGCTGAATAGCGCCGCACCCACCCGGCTCGATTGGCTAGGCGGGCGCGGCGATGCAGCGTGGAGAAGGCGGCGGGCAGCCTAGCGATAGCGGCGCAGGCCGCGGCGCATGAAGAGGTTGCGCTCGAGCTCGTCAGCGATCGTCGTGGTCTGGTTGTGGCCGATCAGGCACAGGGTATCGGGCGGGAGCACGTGACCGAGCTTTCCCAGCGAATCGATGATGCGAATGGGATCGCCGCCCGCAAGATCGGTGCGGCCGTGGCTGCCCGGGAACAGCGTGTCGCCCACAAAGGCCACGTTGCCGGTGCGCGCGGCGCAGAACAGCACGATACCGCCGGGCGTATGCCCGGGCGTGGCGATCACCTGCAGGGACACGTTGCCGAACGCGACCTGATCGCCCTCGTGGAGCAGGCGGTCGGGCGCAGGCGGCATCTCGAACTCATAGCCCCACATGTCCTTCATGCTCTCGATGGCGCCGGCCATGAACGCCGCATCGTCCTCGGCGATCATGAACGGAACGCCCTCGCCCAGCACGCGGCGGGCACCGGCAACCCCGCCCACGTGGTCGGCGTGCCCATGCGTGCACACGATCCCGACGATGCGAACGGACGGATGCGCCTGCTGGAAATCGCGCACCAGGCGCTCGCCATCCCAGGCGGGGTCGACGATGATCGCCTCGTTTTGCGAGCAGACGAAATACGTGTTGGTCTCGATGGGACCGTTGACCACACAGGAGATATCCAACGCTCCAGCAGGCTCCAGATTCAGCTCAAGATCGCTCATGACGCTCCCCTCTCGTTGGCTGTTCGAACGAAACGATTGTGCCACCGAATGGCCGCGTGCGCAGATGTTCCACGCCCGGCACTACCTAGACCGCCGAGCCGAACGTCACAAGCGCCCATGCGATGTAGCCCACGATCCCCAGCTCGAGCACGCCTGCAGGCGCCAGGGACAGCACGACGCACGCGACGGCAAGCACAAGCATAACCATGCCGCTCGACATCTCGCGGCGTTTACGTGGGAACTGCGCCCCGTCGAACGCCGCCGAGAGCGCCAGCGCCGGCGACAGCAGAAGCGCCAGCACGACCGCACGCAGCGGTATGGCCGGCACCAGCGCGACCAGAGCCCCCGTCGCCGCCAGCGACAGCACCGTGACCACCAGGCACGCGGGCGCACCATCGCGCAGCATGAGTTCGCGGGTTCCCACCGGCAGCGCATCGCGCACTAAGCGCACGCGCTGGTCCTCTCGAAACGCCAGCGACAGCTCGCGCACCGAGGCCGCGGCAGCCACCACCATATACGCCCACGAGACGCGCAGCAGGACATGGAGCGGCATGACGAGCATCAGCGCACCGGCAGGACACAGGACCGCGCCGATCAGCACCAGGCGCGGCAAGCCCTCGAACTGGCGCAGATGCGACAGGACCGCACGGCGGCCGTATGCCCGCTTGCCCGTCCCCAGCGGGATGGCGGGACGGAAACGCCGATGGGACACCCGATAACGACGCCGCAGCTCCCGATAGGTATCCGGCGCGATGAGCGCCACCAGGCGCACATCCGACCGTGACGCATAGGCGCCACTGCGTTCGATGACGCACGCCAGGTCGGCCCGATGGGCGGCAACGCCGCACGTTGCTGCCATGGCCACCGCGAAGGCGCCCAGCAGGCCGAGGCACAACGGCACGCCGGCAGGAGCCAAGGCGACCACGCGATAGATGCATGCCACAGCCGACGGGGCAAGACCGAACAGCAGCGCAGCTGCCACCGTAACGGATACGGCTATCACCGCCGCACCCACAAGCGCCCGGTTGCGAAGCGAGGGGGCAACGCGCACGCTCACGTACCCTCCCGCGCTCACGAGAACCCCCAGGCACGCGGAAAGCAAGCCCGCAGCAACCGATATGCCGGCCATCGACGCAACTGAGACCTCCCCCACCGCAGCCACCGATGCAGCAGGTGCCGCAGCCAGGGCCGCGAACAGAGCCGTCAGCTCGACATAGGTAAACGCGGCAACAGCCAGCACGGTGATCATCGATTGCACAAGCATATCGACCGCCGCCATGATGCGCGTATCGAACCGCCCCGAGGCGATGAACGTGACATCGGCGGAGGTGAGCTTGAACGGCGGACTCGCCAGGCTTCCAACCGCCAAGACCAGCGCCAGCGCAGCCGGCACCGCCAACACCGCAACACCCAGGTCGGGCACAAAGCCAAGACGGCCCGCATGCGCACCCAGCTGTACTGCCATATTGAGCACGGCAGCCCAGCTTGCGCCCGCGGCCCCCACCACCATAACCAGCAGATACAGCTGGTAGATGCGCTCGACGACATCACCGTGCGCGTCCAGGTCGGTACCGGCGGCATAGCCGAACCACGTGAGCGCTCGACGGGCATGGCGGCGCTTGAGCCACAGCAACAGCCGAGCCTGGCGCCAGCGACCCGCCTGGCGCACGGAACCGCAGGCGGCCATCAGGCGCGCTCCTCACACGTGGCGGATACGACCGTGGAAGTCGCGGACTCGGCGGCCGGGACGGCGCGGCCTGGCGAGCCGCTCTCCGCATCGGCATGCTCCGCGTCGCCGGGGACAAGCCACCGGTCCTGCTCGCCCTCCTCAACAAGCGCAAGCACGCCGTCCTCCAGACGATACACCGCATCGGGCACCACGCCCGGCAGATCGTGATGGCAGCTCAGCAGCACCGCGGCGCCTTCGCTAGCAATGCGCCGAACATGCTGCGCGAGCAGCTCGCGGGAAGGTGTGTCCAAAGGACCGGTGACCTCGTCCATGATCAGCAGCCTGGGATGAGCGATAAACGCGAGCACGCACGCGAGCTTCTGGCGCATGCCCCGGGAAAACGAGGACGGATACGCGTCGGCAAAGCGCTCCAAGCCGAACGTCTCGAGCAGCTCGTCGGCCTCAGCGCGCTCCCGAGAGCCCGCGCCGCGCGCCGCGAGCACGAACGAAAGGTGCTCCCGCGCGGTCATATCGTCGTAGAAGGACGGCACATCCGGCACGAACGCCACCTGTCCGCGCAGATGCTGCGCGGAGCCGGCGAAGGCCTCGCCGAGCAGCTGGATCGAGCCGGCGGTCGGCTGCATCCACCCGGCAAGGCATTTGAGCAGCGTGGTTTTGCCCGCGCCGTTCGGACCCACCAGAAATCCGATGTCTCCGGCGTACAGGGCAAGATCGGCATGGTCCCACACACGCGTGCTCCCATACCCGAACCCCAGATCGTACACGTCGAGCAGCGGCGTCTCTTCCATCTTGCATTCTCCTTCGTGCGACCCGGCCGCAACGCAGCGCCATGCAAAAGCCCTCCGGCTCGCAACAAGCCGGAGGGCGGGTGCTAGGCGAACAGGCTCGCGGTTACAACCTTAGAGCTTGATCTCGATGTCGACGCCAGCGGGAAGGTCGAGACGCATGAGGGAATCGACCGTGCCGCTCGTGGGGTCGAGGATGTCGATGAGGCGCTTGTGGGTGCGCATCTCGAACTGCTCGCGGGAGTCCTTGTTCATGTGCGGCGAGCGGATGACCGTGTAGAGGTTGCGCTCGGTGGGCAGCGGGATGGGGCCGGACACGCGGGCACCGGTCTTCTGGGCGGTGTCGACGATGAGCTTCGCGGACTGATCCACGACCTCGTGATCATAGCCCTTCAGACGGATCCTGATCTTCTGGGTAGACAACTCTTACCTCCAATGGGATTGCGAGGGCGTCCTCGCGATATTACACGAACAGGCGAGGAACCTTAGTTGGAACCGTTCTTGGCCACAACCTCGTCCACCACGGACTTGGGCGCCGGCTCATAGGAGTCGAACTGCATGGTGTAGGAAGCGCGACCCTGGGTCTGCGAGCGCAGGTCGGTGGCGTAGCCGAACATCTCGCCCAGCGGCACCTTGGCGCGGATGACCTTGTTGCCGCCGCGATCGTCCATGCCCTCGATCTTGCCGCGACGACCGGACAGGTTGCCCATGACGTCGCCCATGTACTGCTCGGGGGTCTCGACCTCAACGGCCATGGTGGGCTCGAGCAGGATCGGGTCGGACTTCTTCAGCGCGTCCTTGATGGCCATGGAACCGGCGATCTTGAAGGCAGCCTCGGAGGAGTCGACCTCATGGTAGGAACCGTCGAACAGGGTGACCTTAACGTCGACGACCGGGTAGCCGGAGATGACGCCGGTGTTGAGCGCCTCCTGGATGCCCTTGTCGATGGACGGGATGTACTCCTTCGGCACGACGCCGCCGACGATGGCGTTGACGAACTCGTAACCGAAGCCCTCCTCCATCTTCTCCAGCTTGATGACGGCGTGACCGTACTGGCCGCGGCCGCCGGACTGGCGGACGAACTTGCCCTCGGCCTTCTCGACGTCGTGACCCGGAGCCTCGCGGTAGGCAACCTGGGGCTTACCCACGTTGGCCTCGACCTTGAACTCGCGGAGCAGACGGTCGACGATGATCTCGAGGTGCAGCTCGCCCATGCCGGCGATGATGGTCTGGCCGGTCTCGTGGTTGGTGGATACCTGGAAGGTCGGGTCCTCCTCGGCGAGCTTGGTCAGCGCGATGGACATCTTGTCCTGCTCGGCCTTGGTCTTCGGCTCGATGGCGATGTCGATAACGGGCTTGGCGAACTCGATCTGCTCGAGGACGATCTCCTTGCCCTCCTCGCACAGCGTGTCGCCGGTGGTGGTGTTCTTGAGGCCCACGGCGGCCAGGATGTCGCCCGCGGAAGCGCCGTCGACGTCGATACGGTCGTTGGCGTTCATCTCGAGGATACGGCCGAAGCGCTCGCGGTTGCCGGAGGTGGCGTTCACCACGTAGGAACCCGCGTCCACGTGACCGGAGTACACGCGGAAGAAGGTCAGCTTACCGACGAACGGGTCGGTCGCGATCTTGAAGGCCAGCGCGGCGAACGGGGCGTCGGCGGACGCCTCGCGGGTGTCGACCTCGCCGGTCTTGGGGTTGGTGCCCTCGACAGCCGGGACGTCGAGCGGGCTGGGCAGGTAGTCGACGACGGCGTCAAGCAGCTCCTGCACGCCCTTGTTCTTGTAGGCGGAGCCCACGAGCACCGGGTTGAGCTCGTTGGCGAGCACGCCCTTGCGGATGGCGGCCTTGAGCATCTCCTCGGGAATCTCCTCGTCCTCGAGGATCATCATCATGAGCTCGTCATCGAAGTTCGCGGCGGCGTCGAGCAGCTCGGAGCGCTTCTCGGCGGCAACGTCGGCGAACTCAGCCGGGATGGCGTCCATCGGCTCGGGGTAGGTCATGCCCTTGTCATCGGCCTTGAAGTCCCATGCGGTCATGGTGACGAGGTCGATAACGCCCCAGAAGTTGTCCTCGGCGCCCATGGGGACCTGGATGGCGACGGCGTTGGCCTTCAGGCGCTCCTTCATGGTGTCGATGGCGTGCCAGAAGTCGGCGCCCACGCGGTCGTACTTGTTGATGAAGGCGATGCGCGGGACGTTGAAGTTGCGGGCCTGGCGCCACACGGTCTCGGACTGCGGCTGCACGCCGGCGACGGCGTCGAACACCGCCACAGCGCCGTCGAGCACGCGCAGGGAGCGCTCGACCTCGGCGGTGAAGTCAACGTGGCCCGGGGTGTCGATGATCTGGACGCGGTAGGTCTTGTTGTCCTTGTTCCAGAAGCAGGTGGTGGCTGCGGACTGAATGGTCACGCCGCGCTCCTGCTCCTGCACCATCCAGTCCATGGTAGCAGCACCCTCGTGCACCTCACCGATCTTGTGGGTCTTGCCGGTGTAGTACAGGATGCGCTCGGTCGTGGTGGTCTTACCGGCATCGATGTGGGCCATGATGCCGATGTTGCGGGTCTCGGAAAGCTTGTACTTGGGCTTCGCCATGAGTCAGTTCCTTCCTGGATTACCAGCGGTAGTGGGAGAAGGCGCGGTTGGCCTCGGCCATCTTGAAGACGTCCTCGCGCTTCTTCACGGAAGCGCCGACGCCGTTGGAGGCGTCGAGGATCTCGGCGCAGAGGCGCTCGGCCATGGTCTTCTCCTTGCGGGCGCGGGAGAAGTTGACCATCCAGCGGATGCCCAGCTGGGTGGAGCGACGGGAGTTGACCTCCATGGGGACCTGGTAGGTGGCGCCACCGACGCGCTTGGGCTTGACCTCGAGCGTGGGCTTGATGTTGTCCATGGCCTTCTTGAAGACGGCGAGGGCGTCCTCACCGGTCTTCTCGGCAACCATCTCGAACGCGCTGTAGACGATGCGCTCGGCGGTGGCCTTCTTGCCATCAAGCAGGATCTTGTTGATGAGCTGCGTCACGAGGCGGTTGTTGTAAACAGCATCAGGCTGGACCTCGCGGCGGTGATTCTTTGCTGCACGACGCGGCATGGTATGTCTCCTCTAACTCAGAATGATCGAATTAAGAGCGCGGGCTCTACTTCGGGCGCTTGGCGCCGTACTGGGAGCGGGCCTGCTTGCGGTTGGCAACAGGCGCGCAGTCATACGCACCGCGGACGATCTTGTAGCGGACACCGGGCAGGTCGCGCACACGGCCGCCGCGGACGAGCACGATGGAGTGCTCCTGCAGGTTGTGGCCCTCGCCGGGGATGTAGGCGGTAACCTCGATGCCGTTGACCAGGCGCACACGGGCGACCTTGCGAAGAGCCGAGTTCGGCTTCTTGGGAGAGGTGGTGAACACGCGGGTGCACACGCCGCGCTTCTGAGAGTTGTGCTGCAGGGCAGCGTTCTTGGACTTCTTCGGGAGGCTCTTGCGTCCATTGCGGACAAGCTGGTTGATTGTAGGCAAAACAATCTCCTTCTCGTGTAATCCAGCCTTATAACAGGGTGCAACGGCTTGTGACGAGGCGTCAGCATCCGCCTTCGAAACATGCGGCTTGCAACTTTACGCGCGTGAAGCTGCGGTGTCAACAGACCACGCGCCCGGGCGTTTCCTCAATTGGGGCATTCAACACACACTTTCCATCAAAACGGGGGACAGCCCCATGCGAGCTGTCCCCCGTCGCGGGGTGCCTATGCGGTTTGGCGGTTTGGCGTGCAGGCCGCCCTGCGGCGGGCCGCGGCGCCACGGGCGCCGGGCCGCACGATTCTTCCGGGACGACCGGACGGTCTGCACCTCGATCGCGCGGGCGGGCGCACGCAGGTGCGCGGGCGAGCATGCCAGCTGCGCACCTGTGTCAGCCTTGCCAGCCTGTGCCCCTGCCAGCCGGCACCCGTGCGCTCTTAGCGCTCCTGGCGACGCATGCGCACCGCCGCGCCCATGATGCCAAGAGCGATCGCGGCAGCTGCGGCCGCAGCGACGAGCTGCGCGTCACCGGTCTGCGGCAGCATGCCCGTCGTCTTCTTGTTGGACGTGGCCGCAGGCTTCGCGGAGGGCTTGGCCGCCGGCTTTTCGGCGGTTTCGCCCTGCACGGGCTTGTCGATACCGGGCTTGGTCTGCTCGCCGGTATCCGGGGTCGCCGGCTTCTTCACCAGGCCGTCGACGGCCTTGTTGATGGCCGCGGCAAAGGCGTCAACCTGCTGCTGCTCGGATGCGGCCAGGCCGCGGACGACCGCGTCGCGGGCGGCGGTGAGGGTCTGGACGGACTCGTCGGTATAGCCGGTGAGGTCGGCGGGGATGCGAGCCAGCGCCTTATCGACTGCCGTGTAATCGGCGACCTTGGCAAGCGCGGCCACCGCGTCCTCGATCGCGGTCGCGTAGGCGTCCACCGTCTGCTGCTCGTCGGAGCGCTTGCCGCGCACCACGGCGTCGCGGGCGTCCGTGACCTTCTTGGCCGAAGCGACCGTGTAGGAGGACAGGTCGGCGGGGATCTTGGCGAGCGCCGCGTCCACGGCCGTGTAGTCGGCCATCTTCAGCAGGTAGTCGCCATAGGAGGCCTTGAAGCCGTCCATGAGCTGGAAGACGCGGTCAAGGTCGTAGGCGGTATCGGGCTCATCGCACCACACGCACTGCATGCTGCCCACGATGTCGATCGCGCCGGACGCGCCGGTGACGTCGGTGAACTTCCGCTTGGCGAGGTTGGCAACCGAGCTGGTGAAGTTGTAGCCGCCATTGTCGATGCGGCCCATCACCCAGTACCACGCATCGTTGGTGTTGAGGATGCGCAGGCCCTGCTGAGCCAGGAACTCGGGCTTGGCCACGTTGAAGCCCGACCAGCCGGAGGTCCAGTAGGACACGATGAGGTCCTTGTCGAACGCGCCGAAGCTCGTGTTGCGGTTGTAGTAGATGCCGTCGTTGAAGCAGACCGGCTGCATGCCGCCGTCCTTGATCAACGCCGACACGTGGTTCACGTAGTCCACGAAGTGCTTGTACTCACCGCTTGCCTGGATCTTGGACCAGCCGGGATTGCCATAAACGTCGTTGGCGAACTCGTCGGCACCGAAGTTGAAATAGTCGGAGTTGCCCGCGGCCCCGAAGTAGGTCACGTACTTCTGCAGCAGCGCGTAGAGGAAGTTCACCGCCTCGGCGTTGGTGATGTCGACCGTGCGAGCAGACACCTTGTTGCCCTTGGCGTAGCGGACGTTCTTCATCCCCAGCTGCTCCATGGCCACCAGCAGCGCATCCATGTGGCCCGGGCTGTTGATGACCGGCACGATGCCCACGCCCTTGCTCTTCGCATAGGCCACGATGTCATCCATCTCGGCCTGGGTGAGCGCGTTGCCGTTCGGGTCCTCGTAGTAGGCGCTGTTGCCGGCAGTAAGGGCGGCCTTCACGTCGTCGCTCGAATAGCTGGTGCCGTTGACCTCAAGCGACATGTCGTCGAGGAAGAAGCGCAGGCCATCGTTGCCCAGGATGAGCTGGACATCGGTGTAGCCGTTCGTGTAGGCGCGGTCGATGATGGACTTGAGCTGCTCAGGTGAGAAGTACTTGCGGCCCGCATCGATGGAGAAGATGCTCTTGAGACCGCTCGCCTGCTCAGCGTGCGCTGCCGCAGGCGTTGCCATAAGACTCGCAGCCGCAAGCACCACCGCTGCCGCAATGACACCGAGGTGTTGTATATAGTTGCGGAGTTTACCCATATGTTTTCCTTCCATATCCTGGGTATATTGAGTCTGGAAGCATATCAACCCGGGGTGCCGGGAAAATGCACCGTTCGGTGAACGGTCGCTTTTAGGCCGCAGACGGTTGTATAACACCCCATATGCTGCAGGAAAACAGCGACGGGCCCGCCTCCTGTTCGGAGACGGGCCCGCCGGGCTACATGGCAGATGCGTGCGTGCAGAGGGGTTTAATCCTCCTGCTCCTCGGGATGCTCGTCGTCGGAATCGACCAGCTGGTTCAGCAGCTCGTCGAGCGAGGCCATATCCTCGTTGATCACCGAGCCGCCGTCCTTCTTGGGCTCCTCGACCGGGCCGCCCAGCATCTCCTCGTCGGAGTCGCTGTGGTGACGCGGCGCGCTGGTACCCAGCAGGATGTCGTCGGGGCCATCCGGCGAGAAGACCATCTGCAGCAGCTGCGACAGGTCCTCTTCATCGGCCACATCCTCGGTGTTCTCGAGGATGTAGAGCAGGTTGCGGGCCTCCAGGCCGTCGCGCAGCTCCTCGATCGCCTTGGCGCCGATACCGTCGATGCGCAGCAGGTCCTCCTCGGACTTGCCCACCAGATCGCCCACGGTCTCAATGCCGACCTCGCTGAACTTGTTGGTCCAGCGCTGGGACACGCCCAGGTCGTCGTAGAGGTACAGGCGCGCGTCCTCGGCCGAGATCGTGCGGCCGTTGCGGGTGAAGGACCCGTCGCCGCCGCCGAACTCGTCGTAGCCGGCCCAGTCGAGCTGCTGCGGGAGCTGCTCGTCGAGCTCCTTGAGCTCGGAGGGCGCCCAGTCGGGCAGGACCTTGGACGCCGGCGAGCTCGGCCCGTCGATGTCCACGTAACCCTCGGAGGTGCGGTAGGTGAGCCCGGCGTTGGCGTAGGGCTTGAGGCCGGTGCCCGCCGGGATCTTCTTGCCCACGATGACGTTGGACTTCAGGTCGAGCAGGTGGTCGACCTTGCCCTCGATGGCGGCCTCGGTCAGCACGCCCGCGGTGCGGATGAACGACGCGGACGACAGCCAGGAGTCGATCGAGGACGCGACCTTCAAGGTACCCAGGATCGCGGGCTCGGACGCCGGCGGGTTGCCGCCCAGGCGCGCCACGCGCTCGACCTCGTCGGCGAACTCGTAGCGGTCCACGTACTGGCCCAGCAGGTACTTGGAGTCACCGGGGTTGGTGATCTGCACGCGGCGCAGCATCTGGCGCGCCATGACCTCGATGTGCTTGTCGTTGAGGTCGACGCCCTGGGAGTTGTAGACGTCCTTCACGTTCTCGACGAACGTGTGCATCGTGGACTCGATGTCGGTCAGCGTGCGCAGGGTACGGAAGTTCACGAAGCCCTTGGTGATCTGGTCGCCGGCGCGGACCTCGCAGCCGTCCTCGATCCCGGGCATGAACTGCACGGCCGCGGGCACGCGCTTCTCGTCGAGCACGCGGGTGGGATCGGTGGTGTCGGTGAGCGTCAGCACGTACTCGGACTTCTCCGGCTTGATGGAGAGGTGGCCGGAGAACGGCGCCAGATCGGCCTCGCGGCCCAAGATCTTCTCGTTGACGTTGCCCACGATGTCGAACATACGCGAAACGGTCGGCAGACCCTGGGTGATGTCGGCAACGCCGGCGACGCCGCCGGAGTGGATGGTACGCATCGTCAGCTGCGTACCGGGCTCGCCGATGGACTGCGCCGCGATGATGCCCACCGCGGTGCCGATGGCAACCGGACGGCGCGTGGAGAGGTCCCAGCCGTAGCACTTCTGGCACACGCCGTACTTGGAACGGCAGGTGAGCAGCGCGCGCAGGGTGACCTTCTTCATGCCCGCGTCGACCATGGCCTGCAGGTCGGCGGTGGAGGTGATGTAGCCGTCCTTCTTGAACAGCACGGTGCCGTCCGGGGCGACGACGTCGTCCAGGAAGCAGCGGCCCACCAGGTCGGCGTTGAGGTCGGTGGTGCCGGGCACGATCAGGTTGTAGCTCGCGCCCTCGGTGGTGCCGCAGTCCTCCTCGCGCACGATGACGTCCTGCGCCACGTCGACCAGACGACGGGTGAGGTAACCGGAGTCGGAGGTGTGCGAGGCGGTATCCACCAGGCCCTTACGGGCGCCGTAGGTGGAGATGAAGTACTCGAGCGACAGCAGGCCCTCGCGGAAGTTCGCCTTGATGGGGAGGTCGATCGTCTCGCCGGACATGTCGGCCATCAGACCGCGCATGCCGCCGAGCTGACGCAGCTGGGCCTTCGAACCACGGGCGCCGGAGTCGGCCATCATGAAGATGGGGTTCTCCTCGTCGAACATGTCGAGCATGAGCGCGGCGACCTTGTCGGTAGCGGCGGTCCACTCGGAAACGACCTCCATGTGGCGCTCCTGCTCGTTCAGGAAGCCGTCCTCGAAGTACTCGTTAATCTGGTCGACGTTGGACTGGGCGCGGTCGAGCACCTCCTGCTTCTCATCGGGGATGAGGGCGTCCCACACCGAGATGGTGAGGCCGGAGGTGGTGGCGTAGTGGAAGCCGGAGTACTTGATGGCGTCCAGGATCGGCTCGACCTCGGCGTCCGGGTAGCGGTCGCAGCAGTCGGAGACGAGCTTGGCGATGTCGCCCTTGACCATCTTGTAGTTGATGTACTCGTAGTCCTCGGGCAGGCACTGGCGGTTGAAGATGATGCGGCCGATGGTGGTCTCGAAGCGCACGGTCTTGGTGCCGGTCACGTCGAAGTCCACGATCTCGTCGCGGCCGTTCTTCACGCGGAACAGGCAGGTGCCGTCGTCCATGACCACGTTCGCCTCGAGCTCGGACACGCGAACCTGGACCTTGGCCTGCAGGTCGACCTCGGCGCGGCTGTCGTAGGCGCGCAGGGCGTCGTCGAAGCTGGCGAACACGTGCCCCTCGCCCTTCATGCCCTCGCGGGCCTGGGTGAGGTAGTACACGCCGATGATCATGTCCTGCGACGGGATGTTCACGGGCTTGCCGGATGCCGGCGAACGCAGGTTGTTGGAGCTCATCATGAGCACGCGGGCCTCGGCCTGCGCCTGGACCGACAGCGGGACGTGGACCGACATCTGGTCGCCGTCGAAGTCGGCGTTGAAGGGGGCGCAGACGAGCGGGTGCAGGTGGATGGCCTTGCCCTCCACGAGCACGGGCTCGAAGGCCTGGATGGACAGACGGTGCAGCGTAGGTGCGCGGTTGAGCAGCACCAGGCGGCCGTCGATGACCTCTTCCAGGATGTCCCACACGAAGCTGGCGCCGCGGTCGATGGCGCGCTTGGCGCCCTTGATGTTCTCGACCTTGCCGAGCTCCACCAGGCGCTTCATGACGAAGGGCTTGAAGAGCTCCAGCGCCATGGTCTTGGGCAGACCGCACTGGTGCAGCTTGAGCTTGGGGTCGGTCACAATAACCGAACGGCCCGAGTAGTCCACGCGCTTACCGAGCAGGTTCTGGCGGAAGCGGCCCTGCTTGCCCTTGAGGGCCTCGGCGAGCGACTTCAGCGGGCGGCCGCCGCGGCCGGACACCGGACGCCCACGGCGACCGTTGTCGAACAGGGCGTCCACGGCCTCCTGCAGCATGCGCTTCTCGTTGTTCACGATGATCGCGGGCGCGTCGAGGTCGAGCAGGCGCTTCAGGCGGTTGTTGCGGTTGATCACGCGACGGTACAGGTCGTTCAGGTCGGACGCGGCGAAGCGGCCGCCGTCGAGCTGCACCATGGGGCGCAGGTCGGGCGGGATGACCGGGATCACGTCGAGGATCATGTTCTCGGGGCTGTTGTGGCCCTTGAGGAACGCGTCGACGACCTCCAGGTGCTTCACGGCCTTCTCGCGCTTCTGCTTCTGGCCGTCCGGATCGGCGATGATCGCCTTCAGGGTCTCGGCCTCGCGGGGCAGATCGATCGCGGCCAGCAGGTCGCGCACGGCCTCGGCGCCCATGTCGCCCTTGAAGTACATGGAGTAGTAGCGGCGCATCTCGCGGAACAGCGGCTCGTCGGAGACCAGGTCGCGCTCGGAGAGCTGCATGAAGGCCTGGAACGCCTCGGAGCGCAGGTCCTTCTCGTCGCGGCACTCCTCCTGGATGTCCACGATGCCCGCGGCGATCTCCTCGGGGCTCAGCGGCTCCTCGTCGGAGAACTCGTCGAAGTTCTCCGGGTCGCCCTGGGCCTTCAGGCTCTCGATCTGGCGGGCGCACTCGGCGTCGATCTCCTCCAGGTCGGCGGCAAGCTCCTCGCGCAGGTCGTCGGCGTCGGCCTCGCGGGCCTCGTAGTCGACCTCGGTGATGATGTAGCTCGCGAAGTACAGGACCTTCTCCAGGTCCTTGGACTTGATGTCGAGCAGACGGCTCATCGGGAAGCTCGTGGGGCTCTTGAAGTACCAGATGTGGCTTACCGGGGCGGCGAGCTCGATGTGGCCCATGCGCTCGCGGCGGACCTTCGCCGAGGTGACCTCGACGCCGCAGCGCTCGCAGACGATGCCCTTGAAGCGGATGCCCTTGTACTTGCCGCAGGAGCACTCCCAGTCCTTGGCGGGACCGAAGATCTTCTCGCAGAACAGGCCGTCCTTCTCGGGCTTGAGGGTGCGGTAGTTGATCGTCTCGGGCTTCTTGACCTCGCCGTGAGACCACGAGCGGATCTGGTCGGCGGAAGCGAGCGAGATCTTTACCGCGTCAAAATCAGTAGCTTCGAAATCTGCCACAGTCAACTACTCCTTATCGGTGGTGGTGGCGGCGAGCTCATCGAGGATGGCGTCGGCCGCGTCGGCGGAGGTGTCGGCCTCGTCGAGCGAGGGCAGGTCGGTCAAGTCGATGGCGTCGGCGGCCACGGCGGCCTCCGGCGCGGGGGCGGGCTCGGCGTCGCGCATCGGCTCGATATCGAGCGCCAGCGAACGGATCTCCTTGACGAGCACCTTGAAGGACTCGGGGATGCCGGCCATGGGGACGTTCTCGCCCTTCACGATGGACTCGTAGGTCTTCACGCGGCCCACGGTGTCGTCGGACTTGACGGTGAGGATCTCCTGCAGCACGTTGGAGGCGCCGTACGCGTAGAGCGCCCAGACCTCCATCTCGCCGAAGCGCTGACCGCCGAACTGGGCCTTACCGCCCAGCGGCTGCTGGGTGACGAGGCTGTAGGGGCCCGTCGAGCGCGCGTGGATCTTGTCGTCGACCATGTGGCCGAGCTTCAGGATGTAGGAGGTGCCCACGGTGATGGGCTCGCGGAACTGCTCGCCGGAGCGGCCGTCGAAGAGCACCGTCTTGCCGCGGCGGTCGAGCTGGGTGACGAACGCGGGGTTCATGTGCTCGCCGAAGCGCTCGCGGGCCAGGTTCACCATGTTCTTGTTCGCACGGCGGATGACCTCGGCGATCTCGTCCTCGTGCGCGCCGTCGAAGACCGGCGTGGCGGTGAAGAACGGGCCCGGCACATAGGTGTCGGAATCGGCGCTGTCGGTGTCCCAGCCGCAGGCGGCCGCCCAGCCCAGGTGGCACTCGAGCAGCTGGCCGACGTTCATACGGGACGGGACGCCCAGCGGATTCAGGATGACGTCGACCGGGGTGCCGTCGGCCATGTAGGGCATGTCCTCCACGGGCAGGACCTCGCAGATGACGCCCTTGTTGCCGTGGCGGCCGGCGATCTTGTCGCCCTGCTGGATCTTGCGGCGCTGCGCCACGTAGACGCGCACCTGCTCGTTGACGCCGGGGGCCAGGTCGTCGCCGTTCTCGCGGCTGAAGCGCACGACGTCGATGACACGGCCGTAGGAGCCGTGCGGCATCTTGAGGGAGGTGTCGCGCACGTCATGGGCCTTGGCGCCGAAGATGGCGCGCAGCAGGCGCTCCTCGGCCGTCAGCGCGCTCTCGCCCTTCGGGGTGACCTTGCCCACCAGGATGTCGCCGGGGCCGACCTCGGCGCCGATGCGGATGATGCCGTCCTCGTCGAGGTTGGCGAGCATGTCCTCGGACAGGTTCGGGATCTCGCGGGTGATCTCCTCGGGACCGAGCTTGGTGTCGCGGGCGTCGATCTCGTGGCGGGAGATGTTGATGGTGGTGAGCAGGTCCTCGGAGACCAGGCGCTCGGAGACGACGATGCCGTCCTCGTAGTTGAAGCCCTCCCAAGGCATGTAGGCCACGGTGAGGTTCTGGCCCAGCGCCAGCTCGCCGTGATCGGTGGAGGGGCCGTCGGCCAGCGGCTGGCCGACGGTGACCTCGTCGCCCACGCGGACGAGCGGACGGTGGTTGATGCAGGTGGACTGGTTGGAGCGCTGGTACTTGGGCAGGCGGTACTCGTCCAGGCCCTCGGCGCTCTTCACCGTGATCTTGGAGGCGTCGGCGAAGATGACCTCGCCGGCGTGACGGGCAAGCGTGACCTCGCCGGAGTCCAGCGCGGCGCGGTGCTCCATGCCGGTGCCCACATACGGGGCGACCGGGTGCACCAGCGGCACGGCCTGACGCTGCATGTTCGCGCCCATGAGGGTACGCTTGGCGTCGTCGTGCTCGAGGAACGGGATGAGGGTGGCGGCCACGGACAGCATCTGGCGCGGGGAGACGTCCATGTAGTCGACGTCCTCCACGGCCACGTCGGCAGGCGCGCCGAAGGAGCCGTCGAAGTCGCGCGTGCGGGCCACGATGGTGTGCGGACGCACGAGCTCGCCGTCGGCATTGACGGTCACCAGCTCACCGGTCTTGGGATCGATGGGGGTGTTCGCCGGCGCGATGATGTGGTTCTCTTCCTCGTCGGCCGTCATCCAGTCGATCTGATCGGTGGCGACGCCGTTTTCGATCTTACGGTACGGGGCCTCGATGAAGCCGTACTCATTCACGCGGGCGTAGAGCGCCAGAGAGCCGATCAGGCCGATGTTGGGGCCTTCGGGGGTCTCGATGGGGCACATGCGGGAGTAGTGCGAGTTGTGGACGTCGCGGACGGCCGTGGGCACGTTGGTGCGGCGGCTGGAGCCGGACCTGTGGCCGGCCAGGCCGCCCGGGCCGAGGGCGAACAGGCGGCGCTTGTGGGTGAGGCCCGTCAGCGGGTTGGCCTGGTCCATGAACTGGGACAGCTGGCTGGAGCCGAAGAACTCCTTGATGGCCGCCGTGATGGGGCGGATGTTGATGAGCGACTGCGGGGTCATCTCGCTGATGTCCTGGGAGCTCATGCGCTCGCGCACGACGCGCTCCATGCGGCTCATGCCGATGCGGAACTGGTTGGCCACCAGCTCGCCCACGGTGCGGATGCGGCGGTTGCCGAAGTGGTCGATGTCGTCGACCTTGAAGCCGGGCTCGCCGGCCGCCAGGGACAGCAGGTAGCGCAGGGTGGCCACGATGTCCTCGTCGGTGAGGACCGAGACCTGCTCCTCGGTGGCAAGACCGAGCTTCTTGTTCACCTTGTAGCGGCCCACGCGCGCCAGGTCGTAGCGCTGGGCGTTGAAGAACAGGCCCTCGAGCAGGCTGCGGGAGGCGTCCACGGTGGGCGGCTCGCCCGGGCGCAGACGACGGTAGATCTCGATGAGGGCGTCCTCGCGGGTGAGGGCGGTGTCGCGCTCGATGGTACGCTTCACGACGTCGGAATCGCCGAGGAGCTCGAAGATGTCGTCGTTGGTGACGGCGATGCCGAGCGCGCGCAGGAACATAGTGGCCGACTGCTTGCGCTTGCGGTCGATGGAGACCACGAGCTGGTCGCGCTTGTCGACCTCGAACTCGAGCCAGGCACCGCGTGCCGGGATGACCTGGGCCTTGTACACCTGCTTGCCGCCGTCCATCTCCGAGCCGAAGTACACGCCCGGGGAACGGACGAGCTGGGAGACGACGATGCGCTCGGTACCGTTGATGATGAAGGTGCCCTGCTCGGTCATCATGGGGAAGTCGCCCATGAACACGAGCTGCTCTTTGATCTCGCCCGTCTCGCGGTTGGTGAGGCGCACGTCGGTGAGCAGCGGGGCCTGGAAGGTCATGTCCTTCTCGCGGCACTCGTCGACATCGTTTTTGGGATCGCCGAACTGATGGTGCCCGAAGGTCACCTCCAGCTGGTGGTTCTGGCTCTGGATGGGGCTGGACTCGCGGAAGGCCTCGCGAAGGCCCTCGTCCATGAAGCGCTCGAAGCTCTCCTTCTGCACGGAGATGAGGTTCGGCAGCTCCATCGCCTCCGGGATCTTCCCGAAGTTGACGCGCGTGCGCTCGGTGGCGGTGACGGTCTGTGTAGCGTTTGCTTTCGGCACCAGGTGTTTCCTCCTTCTTGGGAAAGGCGGTTCGTTTCCGGCCAGAGCCGCTTGCAGCCGCCCGGGCGCGGGGCGCGCCAGGCGGTCGAAGCATGGCTCCGCCAGGTAATGCAACCTATTAGTTTAGCAGGAGCCGCATGCGCGGCAAGAAACGTCTTGACGCGCGGGCTCAAATGGAGTAAGAAAGTTTTTCCTTCGCAAAAGGCCAGCTTGACGGCCTTGATTCGAACACGTGTTCATGTGATTTGAGTGAAGCAGTGCCGGCGCGGGCGCCGAGGAGGGCTGCGGCCGACCTGCGAGCCGCGCAGGCACGCGCGCACGGGGCCTCCCCGCGCCTGCGGTGCGAAAACCCGATCGCGCGCCCGCTGTCCAGCCGACCCGCCGGTCCGCTATCGCGGCGTCCCGCTGGCGCGCCGGCCATCCATCCAACCGGTCCGCCGAAGGCAACCGCAAAAAACGCCTCCCGTCTCGCAGACAGCTCGTTTCATGTCCACGAGACGGGAGGCGCCTCGACGGCGTCTCGCCCCTCCCCTACGCGCCGGGCACAACCACCGGGTCGGCGTTGGTGTCCCGCTCGCCGCGGCCGTAGCTGGGCCGCGAGGCGGTACGCTGGATCGCGCGTGCCTCGGCCGCGATGTCGCGGGCGGCCACGTCCTCGTATCGATGGCAGGCGCACAGGTGCCCCGGCAGGTACTCCCGCACATCGGGCGCGGCCACGTCGCAGGCCCCGACCTTGGCGAAACACCGGCTCGCGAAGCGGCATCCGGACGGCGGGTCGATGGGGCTCGGCACGTCGCCCTCCAAAATGATGCGCCGCCGCTGCAGGCGCGGGTCGGGCGAGGGGATCGCCGAGAGCAGCGCTTGCGTGTAGGGGCACAGCGGGTCGCGGTACAGGCTCGTTTTGGGCGCGATCTCCATGAGGCGGCCCAGATACATCACGCCCACGCGGTCGGAGATGTGCTTCACCACGTTCAGCCCGTGGGCGATGAACAGGTAGGTGAGGCCCAGGCGCTCCTTGAGCTCGTCGAGCAGGTTCAGCACCTGCGCCTGGATGGAGACGTCGAGGGCCGATACGGGCTCGTCGCACACGATGAGCTTGGGGTTCACCGCCAAGGCGCGCGCGATGCCCACGCGCTGGCGCTGGCCACCCGAAAACTCATGCGGGTAGCGCGTTTTCATATACGGCGCCAGGCCCACGAGCTCGAGCAGCTCATCCACGCGCGTCTCGACCCGATCGCGCGGGAGCAGGTTGTTCGTGAGAATCGGCTCGGCCACAATCGCGCCGATCGTCTGGCGCGGGTTCAGGCTCGCATACGGGTCCTGGAACACGAGCTGGATGTCACGGCACAGCTCGCGGCGCTGGCGGGCGGGCAGCGTCGTGATGTCGCGCCCGTCGAATACGATCTTGCCGCTCGTGGGCGCCAGCAGCCCCACGAGCATCTTGCCGATCGTCGTCTTGCCGCAGCCGGACTCGCCCACCAGGCCGAACGCCTCGCCGCGGCGGATCTGGAAGCTGACGTCGTCGACGGCCTGCACATATGAGGTGGGCTGGCCGAAGAAGTTCGTGGCGGCCACGAAGCTCTTGGTGAGGTGCTGCACATCGACCAGCACGTCGTCGGTTTGCTCAACACGCTCCATCTATTCCTCAACCTCCTGGGTATCGCGCGACTGCGGCGCGCGTGCGGCCGCGGCCTGCGGAGCCGGCGCCTGCACATCCGTCGTGGAGGCACCAGCGCCCGCCTGCTCGCCTCGCACCTGCCCGGCAGCAGGCGCGCCCTCCTCGTACAGGAAACACCGCACGCGGCGGCCCGTGCCGTCAGGCTCCACCAGACGAGGAGCCTCGGTGCGGCAGCGGGGCATGCAGCGGGGGCACCGATCGGAAAACGGGCAGCCCGCCGGCATGTCGAGCGGGTTGGGAACCGAGCCGGGGATCATGTAGAGCGGGCCTGCCGTATCGTCCTCCAGACGCGGGATGGACCGCAGCAGACCGGTCGTGTACGGGTGCAGCGGGCGGTCGAACAGGTCGAACTTCTCGGCCTGTTCCACCACCTGGCCGCAGTACATGACCGCCACGCGATCGGCGACCTCGCTCACCACGCCCAGATCGTGGGTGATGAGCAGCACCGCCATGTTGAACTCGTCGCGCAGGCGGTAGATCAGGTCCAAGATCTGCGCCTGGATGGTCACGTCGAGGGCCGTGGTGGGCTCGTCGGCGATCAGCAGCTTGGGATCGCAGGCGAGCGCCATGGCGATCATCACGCGCTGGCGCATGCCGCCGCTCATCTGGTGCGGGTAGTCGCGTGCGCGCTGGTCGGGGCTGGGGATGCCCACCACGCGCAGCATCTCGACCGCGCGCGCCCAGGCCTCCTTGCGCCCCAGGTCGGTATGGGTGCGGATGGCCTCGACGATCTGGTCCCCCACGCGGTAGACCGGGTTCAGGCTCGTCATGGGCTCCTGGAAGATCATCGAGATCTGCCCGCCGCGCACCCGCTCCATCTCCCGCTCCGAGGCGGCCAGCAGATCGGTCCCGTCGAAGGTGATCGAGCCGCCCGCCACGTGCCCGGGCGCCTGCAGCAGGCCCATGATGGACAGGGAGGTCACCGATTTGCCGGAGCCCGACTCGCCCACCACGGCCACGATCTCGCCGCGGTCGATGGAGAAGCTGACCCCGTTGACCGCGCGCACCACGCCTCGGCGGGTGGGAAACTCCGTCACCAGGTCGCGCGCCTCAAGCAACGCCATACCCGATCACCTCTTCCTTGCTTTGGGGTCGAACGCGTCGCGGATGCCATCGCCCAGCAGGTTGAACGCCAGCACGGTGACGGTGATGGCCAGGCCGGGGAAGATCATGGTGTGCGGCGCGGAGAAGATGTAGTTGCGGCCGCGCCCGAGCATGTCGCCCCATTCGGCCGCCGGCGGCTGCACGCCCAGGCCCAGAAAGCCCAGGGCCGCCGCGTCCAGAATGGCCGCGGAGATGCCCAGCGTGGCGCGCACGATGATGGAGGGCATCACGTTGGGCAGCACGTGACGCCAAATGATGACGGCGTCGGTGTCGCCGATCACGCGCGCGGCGGCCACGTAGTCGGCCTGTTTGACGGCGAGCACCTGGCTGCGCACGATGCGCGCGTACTCGGGGATGGACACGAAGCCGATGGCGATGATGGCCTTGTCGATGCCGCGGCCGAGCGCCGCCATGAAGGCGATCGCGAGCAGGATGGAGGGGATCGCCAGCATCATGTCCATCAGGCGCATGATGACGGTGTCGACCGCACCGCCCTTGTAGCCCGCGATGGCGCCGAGCGCCACGCCGATCACCAGCGAGATGGCCACCGACAGCACGCCGACGGTCAGCGAGATCTGGCTGCCGACCAGGATGCGGCAGAAGATGTCGCGCCCCTGCTGGTCGGTACCGAACCAGTGCACGGCGCTGGGCGCCTGGAAGGAGGCCGAGAGGTCCTGCGCGTACGGGTCGGCCGGCAGGACCTGCGGGGCGACGGCGGTGATTATGGCCACCAGCGCCAGGATGGCGATCACCGCGAGGCTCACCATGGCCGGCACGTTCTGGCGCAGGGCCGCCCACACGCCCACCCACAGCGACTCAGGCCTGTCCGCAGCAGCCGCCCCGCCGCGATCGGGCCCAGGTGCCGGGGCAGCGGGGCCGGAGCCGGAGGGTGCCGCGGGCTCGGGCCCGGCGGATGCAGATGAACCGCCGGGCTCCGACGCGTCGGACACAGCGGGCGCCGCAGCGCGGGCTGCACGGTTCGCGAAGCTCAAGAATGCCATAGCCGTCTCACCTCTCTTCCTGCGCATACCTGATGCGCGGATCCAGATACGCATACACGACGTCCACCACCAGGTTGATGACGATGAAGATGACGCCGATCAGCAGCACCGCCCCCTGCACGACGGGGAAATCGCTCTTCAGGATGCACTCGACCACGTACTTGCCGATTCCCGGCCAGGCGAACACCGTCTCGGTGAGCATGGCGCCGCCCAGAAGGCTCCCCAGCTGCAGGCCGATGACCGTGGTTACCGGCAGCATCGCGCAGCGCAGGGCGTGGCGACGGTTGACGCGGCCGCGGCGCAGGCCCTTGGCGCGGGCGGTGCGCACGTAGTCCTCGCCGAGCGTGTCGAGCATGCTCGAGCGGGTCATGCGGGTGATGACGGCCATGGAGTACATGGACAGCGCAAGCGCCGGCAGCACGATATGGGCCGCCGCATCGGCAAAGGCCTCGAGGTCGCCGGAGAGCAGCGTGTCGATGAGGTAGAGGCCCGTGCCGCCCACCGGGGCCAGCAACGGATCGATCCGCCCCCCGCTGGGCAGGATGTGCCAGGTTCCCGCGAACAGGATGATGAGCAGGATACCCAGCCAAAAGATCGGCATGGACACGCCGATGAGCGCCAGCACCGTTGCCGCGCCGTCGATCGCCGTGTTCTTGTGCACCGCCGAGACCACGCCCAGCGCGATACCCGCCACCGTGGCGATCACGATCGCCACGAGCGCGAGCTCCACCGTCGCCGGGAAGCGGCTCAGCAGCTCCTGCGTGACCGCGGTGTGGGTGTAGTAGCTCTCGCCCAGGTTGCCGGTGAGCGCACCGGCAAGGAAGGAGAAGTACTGCACGATAATGGGGTCGTTCAGGCCGTTCGCCTCGCGCCAGGCCGCCATCTCCTGCTCGGTGGCATGCTGGCCGAGCACCACGGGGGCCGGATCGGCGGCAAAGACGCGCATGATGAGAAAGACCAGGATCGAGACGCCCAGCAGGACCGGAATGGCCTGCAGCAATCGCTTGGCGACATATCTGAGCACAGGGGCTCGCCTCCTCTTCGAGATGGATGGGGTGCAAGCGCATGGCCGCCCGGCCGCAACACGGAGCATCGAGGCTGCGTGTCACAACCGGGCGGATGCCATGCGGATGCAAAGCGGGCGCTATGCCTGCTTCGTCACGCTCTGCAGGTAGCTCATGCCGGTGGGGTGCACCGAGAAGCCGGAGACCTTCGGGCTGTAGGCGGCCAGCGTCTGCGCGTGCGAGATGAGCATCCACGGGGCGTCTTCGGCCACGATCTGCTCGCACTGCAGGTACACCTGGTCGCGCGCGTCCCCGTCCGGCGTGGCCAAGCCCTGGGCGATCAGCGCGTTGTAGGCGTCGTTGCGGTAGCGGGCGACGTTCATGGCGGTGCTCTCGTCGGCGAGCAGGTTCATGAAGTTGTCCGGGTCGCCGTTGTCACCCACCCAGCCGTACAGGCAGCAGTCGAAGCTGTCGGTGTCGGTCTTGGTCTTGTAGGTGGTCCAGTCATAGGAGACGATCTGGACGTCCACGCCGGCGTCGGCCAGGTAGCCCTGGATCGCCTCGGCAAGCGCCTGGCCGCCCACGGAGTTGTAGGGGCGCACGTTGGTGTAGGCGAGCATGGTGAGCGAGGTGATGCCCAGCGCGGCGAGCTCCTGCTTGGCCGCATCGGGGTCGTAGGAGGTCTGCTTCACGTCCTTCACGTACGGGGCCATCCAGTCGGGCATGACCGAGTTGGCCGGCGAGGCGTACTCGCCGTAGAGGCTCTTCACGAGCTCCTCGACATTGACCGCCTTGATGAAGGCGCGGCGGGCGTCCGGGTTGGTGAACACGCCGGAATCGGTGCGGAACGCCAGGTAGTTGATGTTCATGCCGTCTTTTTGGAAGAGCTTGTTGCCGGCGTCCGTGACGGTCTTCACCACCGAGGCGTCCAGGCCGTCGATGATGTCGACCTCACCGTTGTTCAGAGCGGTCACGCGCGAGGCATTCTCGGCGATGATGCGGAAGATCACGTTTTTGGTCTTGGCCGCGCGATCGTCGTCCCAGAAATCGTCGTAAGCCTTCAGCACGATGCTGTCGCCCTTGGTCCAGCTCACGAACTGATACGGGCCCGAGCCCACCGGCTTCTCGTTGGCGTCGCCGGCCTCGATGGCGGCCGGAGACACGATCGGCGCCGCCAGCGGCATGGCGAGGTTCTTCAAAAACGGCGTGGAGGCGGAGCGCATCTTGATGACGAGCGTGGTGGCGTCGGCCGCCTCCACCGAGGCCACGCCGCTGCCGAGCTCTTCGGAACCGAACACGAAGGAGGCGTAGGGCATGTCCTCGGTGCGCGCAGGCTCGAGCTGGCGGTCGATGTTGGCCTTGACGGCCGCGGCGTCGCAGGCGGTGCCGTCGTGGAAGGTGACGCCCTCGTTCAGGGTGAAGGTGTAGGTGAGGCCGTCGTCGGAGACCTCGTAGCTCTTGGCGATGCCCGGGACCAGATCGCAGCTGTCGGTGTCGTAGCGCAGCAGCGTGTCGTAGACGTTGGCCATCACCTTGGCCGACTCGCCGTCGTCGACGAACGCCGGGTCCAGCCCGCGCGGGTCGGCGCCCTGCGCGAAGGTGATGGTGTCTGCCGAGCCGCCCGCGGCGGCAGAGCCCGCCTCGCCGGCGCGCTTGGAGCCGCAGCCCGCAAGCCCCACCGCCGATGCGCCGAAGGCCACGCCCATCGCCTCGATGAAGCGACGGCGCGAAACAGAGTAGTCGTTCAAAGCCATGTGAGGTCCTTCCCCTTTGCCTTGTTGCCGGTGTACGAACGCGTCGGTGGGCGGCAGGTGCGATGCCGGAGGCGCGTTGGGGCCATTCTAGGAGCTCATCGCGCTTACAGAATTCCCAAGAAGGTAAGTTAACTTTATCGTAATAAAGTGGAAACAAAGGGGCGCATTGGGATGATGGAGCCGGGCGCCCCAAAGCGGCGCACGCGTAGAGGCCTGGGCGGCGCGGCTGCAGACGGTCGAGAGCAGCGGGTCCTGCGAGTGCATGCGCCCCATCGCACACGCGGCGCTCAACAGCCAGAACAGGAGCTGAAATAAGCGATTATTAAGCACTCTGACAGGACCGTCACGCAGATGTCATGGGCGCATCAGCCAGGCGCGCGAGCATGAGATGCGAACAGCGCAGCGTGTCGTCCAGACGGTCCACCCTCGCCTCGCGCCAGACTCCCACAGCGAGGCATCCTGCCGATGTGGGCGCACGCTGCGCCGGCGCCGCACACCCACATCGCGAGGAGTCCCCATGCCAGCACCGGATCGAACCCGTCCACGCACCTATCAAAGCCAGGCGCGCGCCCGCCACAGCGCGTACCCGCCCGCGCGAACGCGTCGGCGCCGCAGGCGGGTCGGTGCGGCCATCGCTGCCGCCGGCATCGTGGCAGCGGTCGCGCTCGTCGCGCTCCGCGGGCTGCTGAGCGATCCCGGCACAGCGTCGAGTACGAAGGAGGCAAGCGCCACCTCGACACCGCGCGCCGAATGGAAGCGCGGCACGGTGCCGGCCCTCTACCAGATCGACCCGCAGTGGGCCGATGAGCCCTACGCCGGTGGCACCGTACGCGAAAACGGATGCGGCCCCACCTGCCTGTCCATGGTCTACGTCGCCCTCACGGGCAACACCGATCGAGACCCTGCCGCTATGGCGCGCTTCAGCGAGGAAGGCGGGCACGTGGCGGACAACATGACCGCCTGGACCCTCATGACCGACGGCGCCGCCCAGCTCGGGCTGACGAGCACCGAGCTTCCCGCCGACGCCGGCAGCGTGCGCAATGAGCTCAGCCAGGGCCACCCGATCATCTGCAGCGTGCGCCCGGGAGACTTCACCCAAACCGGTCACTTCATCGTGCTGGTGGGCATTGATACGGACGGCAGCGTGATCGTGCACGACCCGAACTCCGCCGCGCGCACGCAGCAGAGTTGGGACCTCGACCGCGTCTTGGGGCAGTGCGCCAACCTGTGGGCGTTCTCGGCATAGCGAAGCGAAGCGCCGCCGTGCTGCCACGTGCGGCGCTTCGCGCATGAAATGTCTTGGCGGCCCCATGCCCGGATGCATTCGCGCACAGGGCGGGCGCGGCGGCGGGGTACCCGGCGCATCGCATAGCCCCGCCGCCGTATCGTTCGGGCCTACCTGCCCTGCGCGCGGTTGTGCTCGTAGATCTCCACGAGCTTCTGCTGCACGTCGTAGGGCACCTGCTCGTAGCCGGCCGGCTCCATAGTGAAATCGCCGGTGCCGCGCGTCAGCGAGCGCAGGCGGGTGGCGTAGTCCACCAGCTCGGCGTACGGCACGGTTGCCGTCACCACGGTCTCGCCGCGTGCATTGGAATCCATGCCGGTCACGCGTCCGCGGCTGGCCGAGACATCGCCCATCACCGCGCCCGCATAGCTTTCAGGGATCGTCACCGTGATGTTCTCCATGGGCTCGAGCACCACGGGATCGGCCTCGGCGCACGCCTTCTTGAGGCCGATGCGCGCCGCGGTACGGAAGGCCATCTCGTTGGAATCGACCGGATGATACGACCCGTCGTAGCAGGCCACGCGGATGCCCGTGAGCGGGTAGCCGGCGATCACGCCGTCTTTCATGGTCTCCTGGACGCCCTTGTCCACCGCGGGGATGAGCGCGCGCGGGATGCGCCCGCCCACGACCTCGTCCACAAACTCGTACGCGGTGCCATCCAGCAGCGGCTCCACGCGCAGCCAGCAGTCGCCGAACTGGCCGGCGCCGCCCGTCTGCTTCTTGTGGCGCCCCTGCGCGCTCGCCACGCGCCGGATCGTCTCACGGTACGGAATCCGCAACGGCACGATATGAGCCGCCACCTTGGTGCGGGCCTCCAGGCGGTTGAGCAGCACGCTCACCTGCGCCTCGCCCACCGCCGAGATCACGGTCTGCCCCGTCTCCTCATCGCGGCCGATGCTCATGGTGGGATCGGCCTCGCACGCCTTCTCGATAAACGTGAACAGCTTGTCCTCGTCGGAGCGGTTCTCCGCCTCGATGGCGATCCGGTACTGGGAGTTCGGGAACTTGAACGCCGCAGCCTCCACCTTGCCGGTCACCGACAGCGTGTCGCCCGTCTCGGCGGCCATCTTGGGCACCACGATGATGTCGCCCGCATAGGCGTGTCCCACCTCGGTCATCTCGCGGCCGCACATCACGTAGAGATGCGTGAGGCGCTCGGACTTGCGGGTGCGCGCGTTGACGAGCTCCATGCCGGGTTCGATGGTGCCGGTGAGGACCTTGAGGAATGACAGGCGACCCTGCTGGACATCGTTCAGCGTCTTGAAGGCGAAGACCACCGGGCGCGTGTCGGTGGAGGAGATCTTCAGGGTGTCGCCATCGATCAGCGGCATCTCGCCGTAGTCGGTGGGCGCGGGGAAATAGGTGGCGATGTCGTCCATGAGGGAGTTCACGCCCTGCTCGCGCACGCAGGAGCCGGCGAACACGGGCACGAACAGGCGCTGGGCGATCGCACGGGCGAGCAGCCCCTCCACCTCTTCTTGCGTGAGCGCCTCGCCCTCCAGGTACTTCTCCATGAGCGCGTCGTCGGCCTCGGCCACCAGCTCGCAGAGGGCCTCATGCGCGGCCTCGGCAGACGCGCGCAGCTCTTCGGGAATCTCGGATTCGACCTGCTGGGTGCCCTCGCAGTGGCGCGCCTTCATGCGCACCAGATCGATGATGCCATCGAAGGCCTCGCCCGTGCCCCACGGCAGCGTCACGGCGCCCAGGCGCATGCCGAACCGCTCGCGCAGCATCTCGAGGCAGATATCGAAGTCGGCGTTCTCGCGGTCCACGCGGTTGACGAACACGGCGCGGGCCAGGCGCAGGTCCTCGGCGGCGTACCAAAGCTTGACGGTGGTGGGCTGCGGGCCCTCGGCGGCATCGACCACGAACAGGGCCGTCTCGCATACGCTCATGGCCGCGTAGGCGTCGCCAATGAAATCGGGGTAGCAGGGGGCGTCCAGAACGTTGATGCGGGCGCCCTTCCAGTCGATCGGCGCGATGGAGGTGGAGATCGAGAACTCGCGCTTGACCTCCTCGGCGTCGTAATCAAGCGTGGGCTTGGTGCCGCCGTGGCCGCCCAGGCGGGCGGTCTTGCCAGACAGGTGGAGCATGGCCTCCGCGAGCGAGGTCTTGCCCACCCCACCTTGGCCTACGAGCACCACGTTCCTTACGTTGCCGGTTTTGGGAGCACCCATGGTTGCCTCCCTTTCTCGCGTGCCGCGCGGGCATCGGAGCCGGGGAGCGCCCACCTTGTCCAAGAAAACAGCCAGCGCTCCGGGGCGACGTCCGAACGACAAAACGCGTTCAGGGACGGCGCGCCCGGAGCACTGAAGGAGATGGTCGCCCAAGGCGACCCGGCAACAGACATGCGCTCAAGCAATCCGGGGGAAGAACGCGAGGCCGGCCCCTTGCAGGCTCGGCCGGACGCGCCGTCCGTTGCCTATGGCACGAGTCTACCCGCACGGGCGCCATGCGCGTGCGGGTTTTCGCCCAACGTTGCGTATACGCCCGCCAACGGTAGGCGCGCGGCGGGCGGGCACGCAGCGAACGCGATCGGGTCTACGGCGCCCCTCGATGAGCGGCACACGCTCGTGCCCCCGCGCTAGCCGATGTTCGAGAGGAACTCGCGGGTGCGGGCCTCGCGCGGGGCGTCGATGACCTGGGCGGCCGGGCCCTCCTCCACGATCGTGCCGCCGTCCATGAACACCACGCGGTCGGCCACCTCGCGGGCGAAGGCCATCTCGTGCGTCACCACGACCATCGTCATGCGCTCGGCAGCTAGGGCACGCATCACTCGCAGCACCTCGGCGGTGAGCTCGGGGTCGAGCGCGCTGGTGGGCTCGTCGAAGAACAGCACCTCGGGCTTGAGCGCGAGCGCCCGGGCTATGGAGACGCGCTGCTGCTGCCCGCCCGAGAGCTGGCAGGGCACCTTGTCCGCGCAGGCGGACAGCCCCATCTTGTCGAGCAGCTCCCGCGCCTCGGCCTCAATTTGGGGACGGGGTCGTTTCTGCACGCGCACCGGCGCGTCCACGATGTTGCGCATCACCGTGAAGTGGGGGAAGAGGTTGTAGTCCTGGAACACCAGACCGAACTTGCCGCGCGCCCGCTTGAGGTCGGCAGCCGACGCGTACGCCGCGCGCCCGTCCCGCTCGCGCGCCACGGCGATGTCCCCATAGGAGAGGCTGCCGCCGTCGAGCCGTTCCAGCAGCGTGCAGCAGCGCAGCAGCGTTGACTTGCCGCCGCCCGACGGCCCGATCACCGCCACCACCTCGCCGCGCTCGACCTCGAGCGAAATACCGCGCAGCACCTCGCTGCCGCCAAACGCCTTGCGCGCGCCCGCGAGCGCCAGCACCGTCTCCGCCATATCCGTTCTCCTTATCCGAGTCTGCTGCCTGCCGAAATGAACCCGTCCCCAAACTGCCGTCTGCTGCCTGCCGAAGCGACCCCGTCCCCAAACTGCACTGCCTGCCGAAATGAACCCGTCCCCAAACTGCACGCTAGTCGCGATAGTAGTCCAGACGCTTTTCCAGCGCGCCCTGTGCGACCTCGATCGCCAGGTTGAACACCCAATACAGCAACGCCGCCACCGCGAAGGGCACCATGCTCACCTGCGAGGCGACAAGCGCCTTGGCAGTCGAGAACATCTCCCCCACCCCGATCGCGAACGCCAGCGAGGTGTCTTTCACCAGCGTGATGACCTCGTTGCCCATGGCGGGCAGGATGCGCTTGACCACCTGCGGCAGCACGATGAACCAGAAGGTCTGCAGCCGCGAGTAGCCCAGCACCTCGGCCGCCTCGTACTGGCCGCGCGGAATCGACTGCACGCCGCTGCGGTAGATCTCGGCGAAGTAGGCGGCGTAGTTGATGATGAACGCCGCGATGCACGCCTGCCATTTGGAGTCGGGCGTGAGCTGGATGCCGAACACGTAGTACGGAGCGAAGTAGATGGCGAACATCTGCAGCATGAGCGGGGTGCCACGCATGAGGGAGATGTAGAGGCGCACGATCAGCCGCACCGGCGCCAGGCGGCTCATGCGTCCCCAGGCCACCAGCACCCCCAGCGGCACCGCGCCCACAAGCGTCCAGATGAAGATCTGCACGCTGACCGCGAATCCCGCGCCCAGCATCTGCACCATCGTGGCAAGCGTCATGTGCCCGTCCCTTTCTCGTTCGTTCCGTCTTGCGGCGTCCCCGCCGCTCGGGTGCGCCGCGGTTGCGCGGCTGCGGGGGCGCGCCTGCGCACGGGCGTGCGCAACCGGCACCACCGGCGCCGCGCGAGCAGGGCCACGGAGCAGTCCTGCCCGCCGCAACACGAGGCCACCGCCATCGGGCGCATCGGGCCCGGCGGCCCCGCAGCGCTGCCGTCCGCACGCGTGCAGCCGCGGTACCCGGGCGAACATCCCGTCCGCACCCGGCACCGCGGCCATCCGCGCGCTCTATGTTACTTGAGCTCCCAGTTGTCGTAGGACAGGCCGTAGCTCGCGTACTTCTCGCACAGCTGCTGCACCGTGCCGTCGGCATCGAGCTCGCGCAGAGCCTCGGTCACCTTCTCGGCCGTCTCGGTGTCGCCCTTCTTGAAGCCCACCGCGTAGTTCTCCTCCGACAGGCGCTCGTCAAGCATCACGTAGGCATCGGGCTTGGCCGCCATCTGATACTGCGCGATGGACAGGTCGCACGCCACGGCATCCACCGCGCCCGACTCGAGCTGCATGAAGGCGGTGTTGTAGTCCCCGATCGTCTCCAGCGAGGCGAAGGTGCTCGCAAGGTCCTTCTTGTCGCCCTCGAGCACGTCCTCGGCCGCGGAATCCACCTGCGTGATGACGGTCTTGCCGGCAAGGTCGGCGTCCGAGGCGATGCCGCTGTCCTTCTTCACCACAACGACCTGGGCATTCAGCATATATGGATCGGAGAAGGTGTAGTCATCCTCGCGGCCCTCCATGGTGAAGCCGTTCCAGATGCAGTTGATGGCGCCGGAATCGAGCAGGGTGTCCTTGGCATCCCAGTCAATGGCCTCCAGCTTGACCTTCCAGCCGAGCTTATCGGCCACCGCCTGGGCCAGATCGAGGTCGAAGCCGGTATAGGAGCCGTCGTCGCCCACGAAGCCGTAGGGCGGATAGGACTGGTCGAAGCCGACGATGAGCGTACCGGTGGTGGCTGCCGAGGTGTCGGCGGAGGCGGAAGCGGAGCCCGAGCCGGACGCCGAGCCGTCCGTGCTGCTTGCGGGCGAGGCACCGCAGCCGGCGAGCAGCGCCGCGCCGCACAGGGCGCAGGCCGCCGAGGCCATGAGCGCGCGTCGGCTCAGTGCCCGGCGCCATCCGGCGCGGGCGGCGCCTGCCGGGGCGGCAGCCGTCGCGGATGCACCGTTGGCAGACGCGGCGTCCTCGGCGCAGGCGGCGGCGCGATCGGCGGTGCGAGCGGTTCGGTTCACGATCTCGTTCATCGGCTTCATGGTAGGTCCTTTCCCTGTGGGTACTTTAGTTTGCTAAAGTGTCTCAACCAACGATTGGGAGAATAGCACTTTAGTTAAGTGGAGTGCAAGACCTTTTCCAAGATTGTTTCGAATCTGTTATGACACCCCGCGAACGCGGCGGGCACGCCCTGCGGCGGCGGGAGAGCGAACGCAGGCGGGCGCAGCGCCACGAGAGCGGATGCGTACCGATCCCGAGGGGGCCACGGAAGCGGATGCACGCCGGCCCCCGAACAGGGCAGCAACAGCCCCGCCCGCGCCCCGCGTCGCCCCAGCGCCGCCGCATGGGCCAAGCGACCCGCGCGCAATCGCCAAGCGGCCCTTGTGAAATCGGGCTCATATACAATAGGAGCACATCGCAACCGAGAAACGGATCACCATGGCCCACTCAGCCTCATCACGCAACAGCACGTCCCGCACCGCCGACCGTGGCGGCAAGCCCGTGCACGCAGACCGCCGCGGCGGCAATGGTCACGCACGCGGGCACGGCGGCGCCCACCAGCAGCGTCACCGCGGCAACGATGCCCGCGACAGCAAGCCCGCCGGCGAGCCGCGCGACGGCATGCGCAACGGCTCCACCCACGGCACGCGCCGCGATCGCACGCACGGCAGCACCGCCCACTCCAAGCGCGGCGGCATGCGCGCCGCAGCGGGCACGCACCGCAACGCACAGAAGCCGCGGGCCGCGCGCGTCGAGCGGCACCCCGGCCCCTGCCCCATCAAGCAGGCGTGCGGAGGCTGCGAATGGATCGGCATCCCCTACCGCAAGCAGCTCGCCCGCAAGCAGGCGGCCATGGAGGAGCTCTTCGACCCTCTGATCAAGGAGGCGGGCTGGGATGCGGGCATCGCGCCGATCGTCGGCATGGAGCCGCGCGATGCGCAGGTACGCGTGCCCTACACCCCCTTCGGCTACCGCCACAAGGCAGCCTCGCCCTTCGCGCCCGGACCGCACGGCACCATCGAGAGCGGGTTTTTCGCCCGCGGCACCCACCGGATCGTGACCTGCCCCGCCTGCGCGGTCGAGGCCGACGGCGCGCGACGCATCCTGAATGAGACCGCAGCGATCGCATCCCGGCTGGGCATCGCCGCCTACGACGAGGATCGGCGGCGCGGCCTGCTGCGCTACGCCGTGGTCCGCATGGGCTGGCGCGCGGACGAGGCCATGCTCACGCTGGTGACCTCCAACCGCGACATTCCGCATGTCTCCAAGCTCGTCGAACGGCTGCGCGCCATCGACAGCCGCATCGTCACGATCGCCCAGAACATCAACCCGCGCCAGACCAACGCGATTCTCGGCGGCGAGACCCGTATCCTGTACGGCGCCGAGCGCATGCGCGACCGGCTGCTGGGCTGCACCTTCGAGATCTCGCCCACGTCCTTCTACCAAACCAACCCGCAGCAGACCGAAGTGCTCTACCAGCTCTGTCTCTTATACACATCTCCGAGCCCACGAGACGTAGAGGAATCTC
>CABRIF010000009.1 GCA_902470925.1 uncultured Collinsella sp.
GCGGTGCGGCAGCGGGCGGTGCGGCAGCGGGCGGTGCGGCAGCGGGCGGTGCGGCGACTACGGGTGGTCTGTTGCGGACGTTTCGTGATAAGTTAGCCGAATCTTACGAAATCGCATACAGTTACCCGTTGTAAACATGTGCGGCGGCCGTTGCGGCAGCAGCGGGCGTCGCCGCGCCATCAGGGAGAGAAGATGATGCAGCAGAAGCGTATGGAGCAGCCTGTGGACGAGCGGGCCGGCGCTGCGGAGGGTTATTCCGTTGCTGCCGGCGATGCGGATGGTTGGGTGGCCGCGCCGACCGGCTCCGGTGTGGACGCTTCTGGTGCACAGCTGACTGCAGGCGGCGGAGACGTGAACGCTTCTGGTGCACAATCGTCTGCACGTGCTGGCGATGCTGCTGTTCGAGCTGCGCAGGAGGCCGCGGGTACCGGTGCCGCGGCAGTTCGAGGCGCGCAAGCGTCTGTGGGTGCCGGCGCCGCGGCCGTTCGAGACACCTCGCCTGCGCGCCGTCCGCGCAGCGCCGTCGCCCGCCGTCTGTGGGGTGCTGCGGGCTTCACCGCGTTCGGCCTGGGTGCAGCTGGCGCCGTGCTGCCGGTGCTGCCCACCGTTCCGTTCATGCTGCTCGCCGCGTTCTGCTTTGCACGCAGCTCCGAGCGCGCCGATGCGTGGTTCCGCGGAACGCGTTTGTACGCCACGGTTCTGGAGAGCTATGTCGAGCGCCGTCGGATGGATGCGCGCGCCAAGCTCACCATCCTGGTCCCGGTTACGATTCTGCTGGGTATCGCGGCGTTTTTCATGCGCTCCATCACCCCGATGCTCGTGCTGTTCGCCGTGGTGTGGCTGGGGCATGTGGTGTATTTCGGCTTTGTGGTGAAGGGCGAGGCGCGGCCTTAGCTGAGAATTGCGGTCTTGTGGCGGGGCCGATCGTGAGATGCCGATATCGATGCGAGGGCGGGGAGAGGCGGCATCGGCGCGTGGGTGCGTGAAGCCCCCGTGCAAGTGGGGTGGGACGCCGGCTTTCCCGGTACAATAGACCAGTTATGTCGATTTCGGTGCGCGGATGCGCCTGCCGCTGCTCACGGTTGAGCTGCCGTGCCGTACCCGCGTTCATGCTCGCCCATCCCGCTTCCGTCTGAAAGGCCGCCTATGTCCCTGCTTGCCGACCGCATCGCCGCTCGTCGCACCTTCGCCATTATCTCCCACCCCGACGCCGGCAAGACCACCCTTACCGAGAAGCTGCTGCTCTACACCGGTTCCATCCAGACCGCCGGCTCCGTTAAGGGCAAGAGTTCGTCGCGTCACGCGGTGTCGGACTGGATGGATATCGAGAAGCAGCGCGGCATTTCGGTCACCTCGTCGGTGATGCAGTTCACCTACGACGGCTGCTGCGTAAACATCCTCGACACTCCCGGCCACCAGGACTTTTCCGAGGATACCTACCGCACGCTCATGGCTGCCGACGCCGCCGTCATGGTTATCGACGGCGCCAAGGGCGTCGAGGCGCAGACCAAGAAACTCTTCCGCGTGTGCGCTATGCGCGGCATCCCCATTTTCACCTTCGTGAACAAGATGGACCGCGAGACGCGCGACCCGTTCGACCTCATGGAGGAGGTCGAGAACGTGCTGGGCATCCGCACCTACCCCATGAACTGGCCGATCGGCAACGGGCGCAACTTCCGCGGCGTGTTCGACCGCGCGAGCCGTCACGTGATCGCCTTCGAGGGCGACGGGCGCGCGAACGGGACCAAGAAAGTCAACGAGATCGAGGCCGAGCTGGGCGCGGCAGAGCTCGACGAGCTGGTCGGCGAGGAGAATCACCGCGCCCTCATGGACGATATCGAGCTGCTCGACGGTGCCGATTCAGAGTTCGACCTGGATGCGGTCCTCGCCGGCAAGCTGTCCCCGGTGTTTTTCGGCAGCGCGCTGACCAACTTCGGCGTCGAGCCGTTCTTGAAGGACTTTCTGCGCCTGGCCCCCAGCCCGTCGGCGCATATCGATGCGCTGACCGGCGAGCCGGTTGAGCCCGCGCGCGAGGATTTCTCGGGCTTCGTCTTCAAGATCCAGGCGAACATGGATAAAAACCACCGCGACCGTATCGCGTTCGTGCGTATCTGCTCGGGCAAGTTCGAGCGCGGCATGGAGGCGCGCCACGTGCAGGGCGGTCGGAAGATTAAGCTCGCAACCGGCACCGCCATGATGGCCGACGACCGCGCGATCGTGGACGAGGCGTATGCGGGCGACATCGTGGGCCTGTTCGACCCGGGCATCTTCTCGATCGGCGATACGCTGTGCACGGGCAAGCAGCCGGTGCAGTTTGCCGGCATCCCCACGTTCGCGCCGGAGCTGTTCGCGCGCGTGAGCCAGGTGGACACGCTCAAGCGCAAGCAGTTCGTGAAGGGTATGGAGCAGCTTGCCCAGGAGGGCGCCATCCAGATTTTCCGCGAGCTGGGCGCCGGTATGGAGTCGGTGATCGTGGGCGTGGTGGGCACGTTGCAGTTCGACGTGCTCGAGCAGCGCCTGAAAAGCGAGTACAAGGTGGAGGTGCGTCGGCAGCCGCTGCCGTACACGGACATCCGCTGGATTGCGAACGAGCCCGACAGCATCGACATCCCCGGCTTGTCGCTCACGCGCGACACGCTGCGGGTGGAGGACATGCGCGGTGGCAAACTGCTGCTGTTCACGAGCGCCTGGAACGTGGACTGGGCGGTCGATCATAATCCGGAGCTGCGGCTTTCCGAGTTCGGCAACGTGACGTTCTAGGTCCGATGCGCCGGCCGGCTGGGTGTGGGCCGGCCGGCTGCCGGCGTCTTGCGGGGCCGTGCGGGTGCGTGCTGGCGGGCTGCCGATGCGCGAGGCGGGTGCGAGCTACGGCCGTCTCGGTGTTCCCGGGTTCGCGCTACGCCTGCCCTGACAGTTGGGTTCGCGTTTCATCCATCGGGGCATCTGGGGTTCGCGTTTCGTCCATCGAGGGGCTGTTTTCGGCTCCAAACGGACAGGGCGCGAACCCTATTTTCCTGCATGGCCCAGGGACGAACCCTGGTTTTCCGGATGGACGAAGCACGAACCCTGGATCTACTAGATGGACAAGACGCGAACCTAATTCTCCTGCATGGTCTGGATGCGAACCCTGCTTGGCTGCACGGGCTCGGCGTGAGTCCTTGTTGCGTCGTTGGACGCGACTCGAACCAAAGATAATATCCGGTTGCATACCCGCCCGTCCAATTGCCTGCGCGCCCGTGCGTCGACCCGTCCCGTCCTCGCGTACGCCTGCGCTCCCGGTCGTCCTGGCTATCGTACGCGGTTGCGCAGGTCCTCGCCGACTGCTAGGTGCCGGATGTTCTCGATGGCGAGATCGGTGATGTTGTCGAGCACCGCGGGGAGGTGGAAACCGCCCGCCACGTGCGGGGTGATCAGCAGGTTGGGCGCGTCCCAGAGCGGATGCTGCGCGGGCAGCGGCTCCGGTGCGGTCACGTCGAGCGCGGCGCCGGCGAGCCGACCGCTGGCAAGCGCGTCGATAAGGGCATCGGCCACTACGAGGTCCCCACGTCCGCCGTTAGCAAAGAAGCTGCCGCGCGGCATGGCGGCAAAGAAACGCGCGTCGGCCAGGCCGCGCGTGCTGGGTGCGCTCGGCAAAAAGGACACGACCACATCGCTTGCGGGCAGCTCGTCGTAGAGTTCGTCCATGGTGCGCATGGCGGAAAAGCCGCCGTGGGGCGCTGCTGCCGAGCGCCGCATGCCGGTGACGTGAGCGCCTATGGCATGGGCGAGATGCGCGAAGTGGCTGCCGATGTCGCCCGCCCCCAGCACGAGCACGCGCGCACCGGCCAGCGTGGTCACCGGACCGTGGTCCTCCCAGGTGTGGGCGAGCTGGCTGGCGTGATACGCCGGCAGGCGCTTGATGAGCGCCAGCACCATGGCGAAGGTGTGTTCTGCCACCGCCTGTCCGTAGGCTCCCACCGCACAGCACAGGGCGGCTCGGTTGGGGAGCTCGGCGGTTGCGTAGTCGTCGTAGCCGGCGGAGTTGAGCTGGATGAGTTTGAGCGAGCGGGCCTGGGCGAGCCGCGCGGGCGGCAGGTTGCCGACGATCACCTCGGCTGCGGCGAGCTGCTCGTCGGTGGCGTCGTGCGCGGTGGTGTAGGTGAGGCCTGCACCGGGTACGGCTGCCTGCAGGCGCGAGCGCTGCGCGTCGGTGAGCGGAATGAGTACGAGGATGCGCATGGGACTCCAATCGATGCGGGTTCGGGTGGATGACGGCCATGCTACCGCTCCCGGCCGGGGTGGTTCAAGCGCGCCGGGTATCCGTGGCGGCGTTCGGTGCCCCTTTGACCTGGATGATGAAACTCGCTCGCCATGCGTTTGCAATGCGTTCGAAATATGTGCGCGCGATAATGCGGGCACGTTCCAGCGGTTTGGAGAAAGGAGGACCCGTATGAGCGCCAAGGCATTCTGGTGTGGTGTTGTCCGAGAAATCGGCGCATGGCGCATAGCGGTCCGGCTCCTTGCTATGGCGTGCTGCTATCTGGGCTATTTCTTGCAGCCCCTCCTGCTGGGGAGCCTGGTAGATGGTGCAACCCCTGCAGGTGAGGCTCTTGTGCTCCTTGTGGTGAGCGTGCTGTGCGTGCCCGTGGTGGACATGCTGAACAATGAACTGCTGCAGGGGGTTCGTTCCGCATCGAAGCGCCTGATTGTGCGGGAGGTTACCCGGCGGCCGTACAGCTATGTCTTGGAGCACCCAACTGGCGAAATCCTGAGTCACCTTCAAGAGGTCTCCCTCGCAAGCCGCTATGTGGAAACGCTGCTTGCAACCGTCATGATCAAGATCGCGGTCATGGCGGTGCTCTACACCGCGCTCTTGTCGTTTGCCGCGCCGCTCGCCGGCATGCTGTATGTGGCAGCCGCGCTCGCGTACACGTATCTCTCGTGGCGGCTGGCGGGCGCGAACCGGCCCAACATCTCTCGGGCTTTGCAGGCGAGTGCGCGCGCTCAGCAGGCGGTGCAGGAGTATTGCGACGCAATCGAGAGCATTATCTCAAGCGATACGCAGGAGTACGAACGGGCGCGTGTGGATGATGCGATAGAGCGGGAGCGGTGCAGCTATGCCGATGCGCAGCGTGTGACAAACCGTCATGAGCTCATGTTACAGAGCGGTATCGTCGCGGCTTCGGCAGCCGTGGCGATGCTCGTATTTGCTGGCGAACGGGGTGCCTGGGGCATCTCGACCATGCTGCTCCTGCTCTATTTCATCATCAGCTTGTCGGGTATCGGCGGCCAGGTCCTTCAGCTGGCCGAGATGCAGGGAAAGATCGTTTCAGGCTTGAAGGAACTCTTTGGAGAGATGTCGCGTTTGTGCAGAAAAGCGCAGGGGGCTCCGTCGACCGAATGCGGGCGGGAGGCAAGCCCCGGCGCGTTGGCGAACGGCGCGCAAAACGGGTATCCGCTGCTTGCCATCCATGACCTGTCCTTTGCGTATCCGCGCAACGCCCTGCAGTTCGAGCATCTAAGCTGCCGCTTCGACAGACCGGGGCTGTATGCGCTCACCGGTTCCAACGGTTCAGGCAAGAGCACGTTGCTAAAGCTCGTGGCGGGTCTGCTGCAGGCCTATGATGGCTCGATTGAACTAGCGCCAGGACTTCACAGGCCTGTCTACCTCGCACAGCGCAGCGTGTTGTTCAACCGCTCCCTGTGGGAGAATATCGCCTATCCCGGGTTGGATGTCTGCGAGGACGATGTGCTTTCGATTCTTGTCGAGCTGGGGATGGGTCACATCGTGAGCACGGTTGAGGACCTGCACAGGCTTATGCCGGGGGATATGAAAAACAAACTGTCCGGCGGGGAGCAGCAGAAGGTGCTCATCGCGCGCGGCATCATCTCCCGTCCCGATGTGCTCCTGTGCGACGAGATCACCAGCGGCCTCGATCGCGACTCTTCTCGGGCGTTCTACCGGCTGGTGCGTGAGCGGCTGCCGCATGCGGTAGTGCTCTGCACCGTTCACCGTGCCGACGAGCTCGACCAGTTCGACTGGGTGTTTTCGCTGGCGGAGCTGAGCGCGCCTGCGGATGCCGGGCAGTAGACCTAGGTAATAGGCACTGCGCTCCATCTGCGGGCTCATAGGGCGTCGCTCTACGCCGCATATAAAACGCGCCGCTCGGCGTGCGGGCCGGGCGGCGCGTCAGCATGCGACGGGGATGTGCGGGCAAACGCAGTTAGTTGCGGCGCCCGACGATCGACAGGATGCGGATGAAGACGTTCAGCAGGTCCAGCCAGATCTCGACGGCGTTGAAGATGGCCATCTTCACCGTGGGCTCGCATTGCTGGGCGCGGTAGGTGTCGTAGCCGATGAATCCGCAGAACAGCAGTACGACCACGTAGTCGAGCCAGGCCATGGGGGCGCCCATGAAGATGCCGATGACGCTGATGAGCAGCACCGCGCCCAGGCCGACTGCCGCGACGCCGTACAGGCTCACGAACGCCTGCGGGTACGTGACGCCCAGCAGCATGAACAGCGCGGCGATGATCGCGGTGCCCACGAAGGCGTTCGCGATGCTGGGGATGTCGTAGGCGGGCAGGATGAGGCCGGTGGTGAAGCCCATGGACAGGATAACGAGCCCGTATCCGGCAAGCGCCATTCCGTAGCCCTCGCGCTTCATGCCCGCCGAGATGACGAAGATGCCGGCGATGCTCGCCGCGAACGACCCGATGGTGACGGGCAGCCAATGCTCGTAGATCGCGAGCAGGAACCCGGGGGTGGTCGCGAGCGCCGCGCAAGCTCCCATCACCACGAAGCCGAAGGCGATGAGCGCGCCCATGAGCAGGTTGTACGTACGGCGAGAAAGATGCGCGCTGTGGTCGCGCGCGGGGTCGAAGGGCGAGGTCTCGCGGGTCTCGGGCGCCTGGATGGGTCCGTCTTGCATAGGTGCCTCCTCAGCATCGTGTATGCCATCCACTATACCCAATGCCGGTGGTGGGAGTGAGCGCGGGACAGCGTTTACGCACAGCGCTCGTTGGTTGCCGGCTATCGCGGAATGATGCCCGGATGCCGCGCTGCATGTCGCGCGGCGCGCGTGCCTGTGTTAGGATACATACCAATAGTATGTTTCAGACTGAACGCAAGGAGGCTCCCATGGCACGCAACAAGCATCCCGAGGACACTGTAGCGCGGATCTTGGACGTGTCGGTCGAGCTGTTCATGGAGCGCGGTTACGACCACACGACCATGCAGGATATCGTGGACAACCTGGGCGGGCTGACCAAGGGCGCCGTATACCACCATTTCAAGTCGAAGGAGGAGATCTTCGAAGCGGCCGTGGACCGCATGCTGGAACCGAGTGTGCGCCAGCTCGAACGCATCATGGCTGACCGCAGCCTGACGGGCCTGGAGAAGGTGCAGCGCCTCTACGACGAACCGGCCAACGGCATGCAGACCGAGCTGTTTCGGCGTTCGGAGCCGTCGTGTGACCCGATCAAGAACGCCCGGTTGCTCGGCATGGAGTTCCGCGACGTGTTCGCGGTGTCGGCGCATCGGTTCCTGGAGCCCGCCATCGTGCAGGGTGCGGCCGACGGCACCATCCAAACCGACTACCCGCGCGAGCTCGCCGAGGTGGTAAGCCTGTTGGGCAATCTGTGGTGCACGCCGTTGTTCTATCCGGGGACGCCCGAAGAGCTGCAGCGCCGTGCGGAGTTCCTGCAGCTGCTCGTGCATCGCATGGGGCTGGCGGTGAACTTCACCGATCCGGCGCGCCACGTGCGCGAGGCGTGCGATGTGGGGGAGGTGCTCCAGCAGGAGAAATGCTCGGGAGGCGCGGACGGCTTGAGATGTGCCGAGCGGGGGCGCAGCGGGCCGGAGCAGGTTGAGCTGGAGAAGGCTGAACGCGGGCGTGTTGCGCAGAAGCCAATCGAGGGGCGATAGCAAGCATCCGCGGGATGAGGTCGCTGACGAGCGACCTTTTCTCGCGTCAAGATACATACCAACCGAATGTATGAAAGGATAGACGATGAAACGACAAGAGGCGAATGAGGGGATGGAAGGTGTTGCCGTGACGGTCGCCGGTGCGCCAGATGAAGGCGCGAAGACCGCCGATCTGGATTCATCTGCAGGCGCGGCAGTCGCCGACCCGGGCCCGTCTGCAGGCGCGGCGATTGCAGGCCCAGACAGGATCGCAGACGTGGTGGCCACCGACACCGACCTGACCGCAGGTGCGTTTGTCGCCGATGCAGACCGGATCGCTGAGGCACGGACCACCGGCCCGGCTCCGTCTTTCGCCGATGAAGGACGGACCGCCGAGGCGCCTATCGCCGACCCGGCCCTGTCCGCCGCCGCATCGACTGTCACCACGGCCCCAACCGCTGCCGCGCACCCCATCCGCAAAGGCGCGTTCGCAGCGGTAATCGCGGTGCAGTTCTGCTCGCTGTTGGGACAGGAGATGCTGCAGTTCGTGCTGCCCTTGCACCTGCTGATGGAAACGGGCTCGGGTACGCTGTTCGGCATCACAGTTGCCTGCGGATTCATCCCGGCAACGCTGCTCGCGCCGGTGGGCGGTGTGATGGCGGACAGGCTCAGCAAGCGCCGCGTGGTAATGACGGTCGATGTCGTGCTGGCGCTTGCCATGGTGCTGTTCGTGGTCGCAACTGAAGCGGCATCCTCGGTGGCGGCGATCGTCGGCGCGGTGGTGGCGTCCTTTATGGCCCAGGCGATCTTTCAGCCCACGATTCAGTCGACGGTGCCGTTTGCCCTGCCATCGCAGGAGGTGCCGCGCGGTGTTGCGATGGTGAGCCAGGTGGGCATGATCACCACGCTGGCCGGCCCCGTTGCGGGCGCGGTGCTGTATGGGGCATGGGGCCTTGCTCCCGTGGCGTTCGCCTGCGCGCTAGCGTTCGTCGGCGCCGCGGGGGTCGCGGCGCTGTTCATGCGGCTGGAGGAGCCCGTCCGCGTGCGCAGCGAAGTGCGGGTAGGGATGCTTGCAACGATGCGCTCAGACGTGGCAGAGGCGGCGGGGTTCCTGCGTGCGCGCCCCACCTTCATCGGCTACATCGCGGCGGCCACGCTCATCAACCTATTCGGCGGCGCCTTCATCGTCACAGGTATTCCCTACATCGTGACGATCACGTTGGGAATGGGGAGCGCCTACACCTCGATCGCACAGGGAGCTCTGGGGGTTGGCGGCCTGATCGGCGGGTCGCTGATGGCTGTGTGGCCGCATGCGTTTCCCGCCTCGCGTGCCCCGCGCTACATGGCGTGCGCCGCGGCGGCGATCGGGCTGCTTGCCGGGGCGCTTGCGCTGCAGGGTGCGCTGCCCACAGCTGCGGTGTTCACGGCGCTGGTGGCGTCGGTGGGCGTGGTGATGGCCGCCTGCAGCCTGGTGTCGGTGGTGATCTTGGGTGCCTTACAGGCTGAGACGCCCCACACCCTGCAGGGGAAGGTCATCGCCCTGTTCATGAGTTGCGCGAACGTAGCCATGCCGCTCGGGCAGCTGGTGTGCGGCATCGCCTTTGACCATGTGCCCGCGGCGCTCGTCGCGGCAGCGGCTGCCATGGCGGTTCTGGCGGTGGCCGCGAGCTGGGCTGCCTGGGTGCGTCGGAGGCCGGCGTAGCCTATTCGCTGCGGCGCCAGGCGCTGGGCGGAAGGCCGTAGGCACGGGTGAAGGCGGCGGTGAAGGAGGTGGCGCGCGGATAACCCACGCGCCGCGCCACCTCCTCGACGGTGAGTCGCCGGTCGCGCAGCAGGTTGCGGGCGCGGGCGAGCCGCAGGGCGCGGATCCGGGTCGCCACACCCATACCGTCCGCTGCCTGCGCTGCGGCGCAGAGCGTCGAGCGGCTGACAAACAGCGCTTGGGCGAGACGGTCGATGGTGAGCGGTTCATCCAGATGCGCGCGCACGTATGCATCCAGCCGCTCGATGAGCGCGATAGCATCGGGACCTGCGGCGCAGACGCCTGCCGTGCCGCCGACGGCTGCTCGCCCTGCCGCCCCGCTGTCCGGTGCCGGCACTACACCTTCTGCGGCCAACGTCACCACGCTGTCATCACCCGCTGCGCGCGGGTGGATGCAGGCGGCCAGCTCGGAGGCGAGCAGCTCGGCGTACCCGTGCAGGGCGAGCGCGCTTTCTGTCCCCGGCTGCGGCTGCAGGTGGGGGAGGATGCGCAGGGCCGCCTGGGCGGTCTGCGCGCCGCAGGGCGAGCCGAGCGCGTCGAACAGGCCGGCGAACTCGCCGTGCCAGCGCCGCTCAAGATCATCGAAGAACTCGGGAAGCAGGCAGATGCAGCGGGCACGGTACAGGCTGCCCTCGAACAGCTGGGCGCGCCGCGAGCCGGCGCGTTCCCGAAAGGAGAACAGGTGCCCTTGCGGTAGCTGCCCGATCGGCCGATACGTGGCCGCGTCCATCTGCGGCAGCATCGCCTCGGAGGCGATGCAGAAGCCAGCATATGAGCAGATGGGGCTTTCGACGAAGCGCATGGTCTGCCGCGCTATGAACGCATAGTCCATCACCAAACACCAGGGGCCGGCGGCAACGGCGCAGGCGCGACCGTGGGCGACGGGGGAATCTGTCCGCATGGTGCAGCAGGCTCCATCGGTGTGCAGAGTCGCACCGAGCTGCTCGAACTGGGGGACGAACAGCGATTGCAGCTCGTGGGGAATGTCGGGTGCCATCGGGCCCTCCTTTCGAAATCGTCCAGCGGGCATGCGCGTTCGTCCGGAAAGCCCTGATGCTTCTGCAACGGAGAGTCCGGTTGCCATAAGTTTATATCGTCTAACAATTCTGTTCCACTTGAAGGAGGACGATATGGCCAAGGAGCAACGGGCGGGAGGTATCGCGCGGCTTTTGGCGTTTGCGGGCGCGCGTCGGGCGCTCGTCTACGTGGGCTGCGGGCTGTCGGCGATTTCGATGCTGGTGTCTTTTATTCCGTTCATCTGCATCTGGCTTTCCGCGCGCGACCTGATCGCGGTGGCGCCCCAGTGGTCGCGCGCCGAGGGAATCGCGGCATACGGATGGGCAGCTGTCGGCGCGTCGATTGCGTCGATCGCACTGTATTTCGCCGCACTCATGTGTACGCATCTGGCGGCCTTCCGGTGCGCGTCCGCTATGCGCAAGGCTACGACGGCGCATCTGATGCGCGTGCCGCTCGGATACTTCTCCATGCACGCCACCGGAGAGCTGCGCCGGCGCATCGACGGGTGCGCGGCGGCAACCGAGACCCTCATTGCCCACAACCTGCCCGATTCGGTCGGATCGGTGGCGATGGTTGCGGGGATGCTCGCGCTGCTTGCCGTCTTCGATTGGCGGCTGGGACTTGCCTGCGCGGTGGCGATCGCGGTGTCGTTCGCGTGCCTGACGAAGATGATGTCCGGCGAGGGCATGGCGTTTATGCGGCGCTACCAGGCCTCGCTTATACGCATGAACAAAGCGGGCACCGAGTATGTGCGCGGCATCCCGGTCGTGAAGGTGTTCCAGCAGACGGTGCACTCGTTCAGGGCCTTCCACGATGCCATTGCCGACTACGCCCATCTGGCCGAGGACTACGCGGTGCACTTTTGCCAAGGGCCGCAAACGCTGCAGCTCACGACACTCAACGGTTTGGTGGTTTTCCTGGTGCCGGCGGCCATCCTGCTGGCGCCGGGCGAGACCGACCTGGTCCGCTTCGTCACCAACTTCGCCTTCTATGCGGTGTTCTCGGCGCTGGTGCCTACGGCCATGACGAAACTGATGTTCATGGGCGAGGGGGTGCAGGTGGCAACCGATGCCCTGGAGAATGCTTCGGCAGTGCTCGACGCGCCCGAGTTGCCAGCGAGCGCCGAGCCCCAGCCGGCCTGCGGCGCCGAGGTGCGCTTCGAGGACGTGGGATTCACCTATGAGGGGGCGACGACGCCGGCGCTCGAGCACGTGAGCATTACCGTGCCGGCAGGTTCTACCGTAGCGTTCGTGGGGCCCTCGGGCGGCGGCAAGTCGACCTGCGCGAGCTTGGTGCCGCGGTTTTGGGATGTCGATACGGGCGCGGTGCGCGTGGGAGGTGCGGACGTGCGGCAGATGGACGCACGCGACCTCATGGGCCAGGTGGCCTTCGTCTTCCAGGCGAATCGTCTTTTTGCCCAGAGCCTGGCCGACAACGTGCGCGCCGCCCGTCCCGACGCAAGCGATAGGGAGGTGCGCCGGGCGCTGACGGCCGCGCAATGCGACGACATCGTGGCCAAGTTGCCGCAGGGGCTCGATACCCTGCTGGGGCCGGGTGGGGCGTATCTGTCCGGTGGGGAGGTGCAGCGCGTGGCGCTCGCGCGGGCCATCTTGAAGGATGCGCCGGTGGTGGTGCTGGACGAAGCCACCGCCTTCGCCGATCCGGAAAACGAGGCGCTCATCCAGCGGGCGTTCGCGCACCTGTGTGCGGGGCGCACCACCATCATGATCGCGCATCGGCTCTCCACCGTGGTCTCGGCCGACCTGATCGTCGTGTTCGATGCGGGGCACGTGGTCGAGCATGGCACGCATGGGGAGCTGTTGGCGGCGGGCGGTCTGTATGCGCGCATGTGGGCCGATTACGAGCGGGCCGCCCAGTGGAAGATCGCCCGGGCACCGCGTGCGGCATCGGCGCCCGCCGGTGCCGCTACGGCGACCCCGATGAAAGGAGGCGAGGCGTAGCATGTTCGCCTCATTCAAGAAAACCTATGCGCTAAGCGATGCGGGCGTGCGCCATGTGCTGCGCGGCACCCTGTGGACGGCGGCGGCGAACCTGGTGACCATGGCCGGCGTGGGTTCGCTGTTCCTGGCCATGGATGCGTTCATGGACACCCTTGTTTCGGCCGCTCCGCTGCCCGCGCTCGCGCCCTATGCGGCGGCGCTCGCGGTGTTTGTCGCCGTGCTGTTCGTGGCGTTCTGGCAGCAGTATTCCCATACCTACCGGGCGTTTTACCGGGAGTGCGGGCAGCAGCGAATCGAGCTGGCCGAACGCCTGCGCCGGCTGCCCTTGTCGTTTTTCGGCCGCCGTGACCTGGCCGACCTCACCGAGACCATTTTGAGCGACGTCCGCATCATGGAGCATGCCTACAGCCACGTGCTGGGGATGCTGTTCGGCGCGGTCGTGTCCACCGCGGTAGTGTTCGTCGGGTCACTCGCCTTCAACGCGCGGTTGACGATCGCCGCCTTTTGGAGCGTTCCGGTGGCGTTCGCCCTGCTGTTCACAACCAGGCGGCCGCTGGAGCCGGTCATCCGACGCGCGCGTGCGGAGGCGGTCGGTGTGTCGTCGCACATCCAGGAAACCTTGGACTGCGTTCGCGAGATCAGAGCCTCCAACCAAGAGGAGCGCTACCTGAGCGCGCTTGGTGCGCGCATCGATGTCGCCGAGCGGGCGCAGACGCGCTCCGAGCTGGCAAACGGGCTGGTGGTGAACCTTGCGTTTGTGGTGTTGCGTCTGGGTTTGGCAACCACGCTGGCAGAGGGTGCGGCGCAGGTCGCGGCGGGTGAAGCCGACTTCATGGTACTGTTCGCCTACCTGCTCATGGCGAGCCGTCTGTATGCGCCCTTCGACCAGTGCCTCATGCTGGTGGCCGAGTTGTTCGCGGCTCGAAACTCGGCGCGGCGCATGCGTCAGATCACCGAGGAGCCCGTGGCTGGCGGCTCGACTGAGTTTTCCCCGCACGGACACGATGTGCGCTTCGAGCATGTTTCCTTCGGATACGGCGCAGGCGAGGATGGGCGTGCGGGCGTGCAGGTGCTGCGCGATGTGAGCTTCACAGCGCGGGAAGGCGAGGTGACGGCGCTTGTGGGCCCGAGTGGGTCGGGCAAGTCGACCTGCACGCGCTTGGCGGCGCGGTTCTGGGATGCCGACGCCGGCCGCATCACCGTGGGCGGCGTGGACGTGGCGCACGTGGACCCCGAGGTGCTGCTGCGCGATTTCGCCGTGGTGTTTCAAGATGTCCTGCTGTTCGACGACACCGTGATGGGCAACATCCGGCTTGGGCGCCGGGATGCCACCGATGAGGAAGTGCGGGCGGCGGCACGCGCGGCCAACTGCGACGAGTTCGTGCGTCGCCTGCCGGAGGGCTACGACACCATGATCGGCGAGAACGGGTCCCGACTTTCCGGTGGTGAGCGGCAACGCATCTCAATCGCCCGCGCGTTGCTCAAGGGCGCGCCCATCGTTCTGCTGGACGAGGCCACCGCGAGCTTGGACGTGGAGAGCGAGACGCAGGTGCAAGGTGCGTTGTCCCGGCTGCTGGCGGGAAAGACGGTGATCGTGATCGCGCACCGGATGCGCACCGTGGAGGCTGCCGACAAGGTGGTGGTGCTCGCCGAGGGAAAGGTGGTGGAGCAGGGCAGCCCCGAGGAGCTCATGGCGCGCGGCGGCATGTTCGCGCGCATGGTGGAGCTCCAGCGCGCGGGCGCCTGACGCAGCCCTTACATCCGTGACGCCGCCCGCTGATATTCCCGCCGTAGCATCGATGCCGGCGCGCCCGTACCGGGACGCGCCGGTTTTCGAGTGCAAAGGGGAATGATATGGACAACATGAACGCATGCGCGTGCCGTCGTCGGCGACGGCTTGCGGCGATGGTGGGCGTGGTGCTCGCCATCGTGTTGGCAACGGCCTCCTCGCTGCTGGGCCAGCCTGCCTTGGCCAGCGCCACGGACGCCGAGCCGCTCGCTGCGGCGGCGGGGACCGCGGCCGATGTGTGCGCGATCGAGTTCGCCGTGGGCGCGAGCGAGGGCCAGCGCAACTTCAACTGGCTGGGCACCTCGGGGGCAGATTCGTACGTGCAGATCGCCGAGCGGCCGGCCGGCTGGCAGGCGGGCGATGCGTTCCCGGAGGCCTCCGCGCGCGCCATCAAGGCAACGCAGGCCGAAGCGCAGCGTGCCGGCTACCGCTCGAACAAGGCCACCGTCGACGGCATCCAGGGCGGCGTGTCCTACGTGTACCGGGTGGGCAACGAGGAATGCTGGTCGGACGCGTATGCGTTCACCGCATCTGCCCAAGGGTCCGGGACGAGCTTCAACTTCCTGTTCGCCGGCGACCCGCAGGTTGGCGCGAGCGGCAACAGTGGTGCCGACGAGGCGGGGTGGACCAACACGCTCAACCGCGCGCTGGCGCGCCTGGGCGGGGCGAGCTTCGTGGCCTCGGCGGGTGACCAGGTGAACAACCGCGGCGACGAGGCGCAGTACGACGGCTACTACGCTCCCGAGGCGCTGAAGTCGGTACCGCAGGCCACGACGGTGGGTAACCACGACAACGGCAGCCTGCGCTACACCGATTACAACAACATGCCCAACGTCAGCAAGCTGGGCGCAACCAAGAACACCGGGTCGCAAAGCGGCGACTACTGGTTCATGTACAACGGCGTGCTGTTCATGGACCTGAACTCCAACAACACGAGCACCTCCGAGCACCGCCAGTTCATGGCCGACGCGATCGCGGCGAACCCGCAGGCCACTTGGAAGATCGTGATGTTTCACCACTCGACCTACAGCGTGGCGAACCACTACACCGACGGCGACATCATCCAGCGCCGCAACGAGCTGCCCGCGGTGTTCTCCGATCTGGGCATCGACGTGGTGCTCATGGGTCACGATCACTACTTCACCCGCACCTACTTGATCGAGGACGGTAACCCGGTCGTGCCGGAGGGCCATGACATCTCCAAGGGCGAGCCGGCGCCGACCGAGGCGGTGGACCCCGAGCCGGGGCAGGTGCTCTACCTCACGGCGAACTCCGCATCGGGTTCGAAGTACTACGGTCTGAACGGCGACCTGGCGGCGGCCGGTCTGCCGGGCTACGTGGCGGCGCAAGACCAAAGCTCGCGTCAGAGCATCACGAACGTGACGGTGGACGGCAGCTCGCTGAAGCTCGATACCTACTACACGAGCAGCGATGAGATCGAGCTGATGGATTCGTTCACCATTCGCCGCACGAACGGAACCGACCCCGATGCGCCCGACAACGGCGGCCAGGACGGCAATGGCGGTCAGGATAACGGCAACGGCAATCAGGGCGGCGACGGCCAGGACAGCGGTAACGGCGGTACCGGCCAGGACAACGGCAACGGCCAGGACAACGGCAACGGCCAGGACAGCGGCAACGGCCAGGACAGCGGCAACGGCCAGAGCGGTGGCACTGACCAGGGCGGCAATGGCGGCTCGGGTAACCAGAACGGCTCCGGCACCAGCGGCCAGAATGGCGGCCAGGACGGCAGCTCGCAGAACGCCGGCCAGAACGGCACCGGCTCGCAGACCGGCGCTCCCTCCAGCCAGACGGCAGCGCAAAAGCCCGCATCCGGCGCGAAGGCACCGTCCCGCGCGAAGGCGTCGGCCCTGCCCCATACGGGGGACGTGCTGAGCCTGCCCGCCGTGGCAGCTGCGGTGCTGCTCGGCGGGGCCCTGATCGGCGTGGCTGCGTGGCGTCTGCGCCATCGGGTGTAGGGCTTCTGCCCGCCGTACGCGGGCCAGGCGCTCACGGGGCGCGCCGGCGCAGTTAGATGTACCGGTTGTCGTCCTGCCCGCCCTGCAGCGCAGGGGCGGCTGGTGGGCCACGGGAGCAGCCGCACGCCGCGCCGCCCCGTGCGGCGCCTGGACGGCGCGGCGGGCCACGGGATTGACTGCCCGCCGCATCGCTGCCCCGTGGGGGCCGCCCGTCGGCACATGAACCCGTTTTCGGCCCCGCGCGTCGCCACAGCACCGCGTGGGGCCTTCGTGTTGCGGGGCGCGCTGCGTGCCTGCGTGCCCCCATCGGTATCAAGAGAAGGGCGACCGTCATGGAATCTCACATCTCCCCGCGCCTGCGTGCCGCGGCGATCGCGGTGCTCGCGTTGCTGGTTGCGGCCGGGGCGCTGGCGTATGCCGCCACGCGCGACACGGCGTTTCGCATGTTCACCCAGGATGGCGTGAGCTATGCGCGCGCCACGGTGAGCCGTGTTGTGTCCGAGCGGCTGACACCGGAGGAGGCCACCGGGCGCTCTGTGGGCGCGCAGGAACTCGAGGTCGCGATCGAGTCGGGGCCGTATGCGGGCGAGACGGTGCAGGTGGGCAACAACCTGACCGCCACCCACAACGTGCACGCCCGCACGGGCACCAAGATCGTGCTGAAGATCGAGCGGCAGCCGGGGGTGGAGCCGTTCTACTCCGTGTTCAACTACGACCGTTTGCCCGGTACGGCGGCGCTTGTGCTCGTGTTCGCGGCGTCCATGGTGGTCGTGGGCGGGCTGAAAGGCCTACGCAGCTTGGCCGGCTTAGCGTTTGCATTGGTGATGGTGGCGGGCGTGCTGCTGCCGGCAATCTTCAGCGGGGTGCCCGCCATCCCGGCGGCGCTGGCGACGGCGGCGGTGATCACGGTCTTTTCCATGCTGCTGCTCAATGGCTGGAGCGCCAAGACGTTTGCGGCCATCTGCGCCACCGTGCTGGGCCTTGCCGCTGCCATGGGCGTCTACCTGCTGTTCTCGGCCCTGCTCCAGGTGAGCGGCTTCAATCAGGAGAGCGCCGAGGAGCTGATCGTCATCGCGGGGTCCACGGGCCTTGACGTGGGTCAGGTCCTGTTCGCAGGCGTGCTCATCGCCTCGCTGGGGGCGGTGATGGATATGTGCATGTCGATCGCCACGTCCCTGTTCGAGCTGCAGGCGCAAGATCCGCAGTTGGGTCCCGCGCAGCTGGTGGCCTCGGCCTTCGCCATCGGTCGCGACATGATCGGCACCATGTGCCAAACGCTGATCTTGGCGTTTGCCGGCACGAGCATGTCCTCGCTTTTGGTGCTGACGGCCTACGGCGTCGATTTCAACCAGCTGCTGTCGTCGGACTACATGGCCATCGAGCTGCTGCACAGCTTTGTGGGCGGCATCGCGGTGGTGCTGTGCGTGCCCATCACGGCGCTGGTGTGCCGGGCTTTTATGCGCCCCGCGTCCAGCCCGGTGCCGGCATCGTGAACAATTCGGACGCATGTTCAAAAAAGCCTTCACAAAGTGCGGCGCGCGTGCTAGTTTACTAGATGAAACATAGACATGGTTAACTTGAAACCAGCTCGAACCGTCCTGCCGGGTCCGACAGGCGGTTTCGCGTGCAAGGGCCATGTTTCACCCGGGTGCCACGCTCACGCGCGGCCCACAGCTCAAGGGAGGTTGCCATGGCAGTTCAGGCTCCGGCTATGCCGCTGTCAATGGTGCGCGCGGGCGACACCGTCACCGTCAGCCGCGTACGTGGTAACGAGGAGATGCGTCGCCATCTCAAGGAGATCGGCTTCGTCGACGGCGCCGACGTCCATGTGGTCTCCTCGAGCGGCGCGAACATCATCGTGATGATCAAGGGTGCGCGCTTCGGGCTCGACGTCAAGGTCGCCCAGCACGTCATGACGGCGTAAACGCGGTCGCTCGCCGCGATATGCATACGGATTTGTTCACAGCAATCGAATGGAAAGGGGGAGGCACGTGAAGACACTGGGAGATGTGCAGGTGGGGCAGAGCGCCACCGTGGTGAAGCTGCATGGCGAGGGAGCCCTGCGCCGCCACCTCATGGATATGGGCCTCATCAAGGGCACGGAGTTCAAGGTGGTCAAGGTGGCCCCGCTCGGCGATCCGGTCGAGATCCGCGTGCGCGGCTACGAGCTGTCCGTGCGCAAGGAGGAGGCGGCCATCGTCGAGGTGCGCTAACCTCGGCCGAAGGTTGTTTCTGCAGGTAGAGTTAGCTATTTCTAACATATAGGACGGCCGCCCATTCGCGGGAGCAGGGGCGCGGCCACGGGCACAGGGAGCACGGTATGCCCTGCGCAGGCTAGCTCGGTAACGAATACGTTTCAAAGCCTAGAAAGAAGGATCGCATGGCGACTCCCACATTGCACATCGCGTTGGCGGGCAACCCCAACTGCGGCAAGACGACGCTTTTCAACCTGATCACGGGCCAGAACGGCTACGTGGGCAACTGGCCTGGCGTGACGGTGGAGAAGAAGCAGGCCAAGCTCATGCGCGACAAGAGCGTGACCATCACCGACCTCCCGGGCATCTATTCGCTGTCCCCCTACAGCCCCGAGGAGCAGGTCTCGCGCGACTACCTCATGGGCGGGGAGCCCGACGTAGTCGTCCAGGTGGTGGACGCCACCAACCTCGAGCGCAACCTCTATCTGGCGCTGCAGGTCATCGAGACGGGGCTGCCCACGGTGGTGGCCCTGAACATGGCCGATCTGGTGGAGAAGAGCGGCGACAAGATCGACACGGCGGCGCTTGAGCGCGCGCTCGGCTGCAAGGTCGTACTGATCTCGGCGCTCAAAAACCGCGGCATCGATGAGCTCATCGAGGCGGCCCGCGCCGCTGCCGCCGCCAAGCGCGCCCCGAAGCATCAGACCTTCGATACCTCCATCGAGAGCGTGCTCACCCAGATCGAGGCGCTGCTGCCGGCAAGTGTTGCCGCCGAGAAGCGCCGCTATTTTGCGGTGAAGCTGTTCGAGCGCGACGAGAGCGCCGTGAGCGGCATCACGCTGGCCGCCGACCGCGCCCGTCAGGTCGAGCAGCTCGTGGTCGCCTGCGAGGCCGACTGCGACGACGATGCCGAGTCCATCATCACCGGCGAGCGGTACGCGGCGATCGCGCACATCATCGACGCCTGCCTGAAGAAGGCCCCGGAGCGCATGAGCACTTCCGAAAAGATTGACCGCATCGTCACCAACCGCTTCCTGGGCCTGCCGATCTTCGTGCTCATCATGTTCGGCGTGTACTGGCTCGCCATCTCCACGTTCGGCACCGCCATGACCGACTGGGTGAACGACAACCTGTTCGGCGACGGCTGGGAGCTGTTCGGCGCCGCCATGCCGAGCGTGCCCGATGCGGTGGGCGGCTGGCTTGCGGGTATGGGCGCGAGCGATCTGGTCATCAGCCTGGTGAACGACGGCGTCGTGGCCGGCGTGGGCGCAGTGCTCGGCTTCATCCCGCAGATGTTCGTCCTGTTCGTGCTGCTGTCCTTCCTGGAGGACTGCGGCTACATGGCGCGCGTCGCCTTCGTGATGGACCGCGTGTTCCGCCGCTTCGGCCTGTCGGGCAAGAGCTTCATCCCCATGCTCGTGTCCACGGGCTGCGGCGTGCCGGGCGTGCTGTCCACCAAGACGATCGAGAACGAGAAGGACCGCCGCATGACGGTCATGACTACCACGTTCATCCCCTGCGGCGCCAAGCTGCCGGTGATCGCGCTGGTGATGGGTGCGCTGATCGGCGACGCCGAGTCCCGCTGGATCGCCCCGATGTTCTATTTCCTGGGCGTGATCGCGGTCATCGGATCGGGCATCATGCTGAAGAAGACCAAGATCTTCGCCGGCCGCCCCACGCCGTTTGTCATGGAGCTGCCGTCCTACCACATGCCGAGCCTGCGTTCCTGGGCCCTGCACGTGTGGGAGCGCGTGAGCGCCTACATCAAGAAGGCCTTCACGATCATCTTCGCATCCACCATCGTGGTGTGGTTCCTGTCCAACTTCGGCAGCTACGAGGGCACCTTCGGCTTCCTGCCGGCCATGGATGGCATTCCCGAGGAGTTCACGGACTACTCCGTGCTGGCGATGCTCGGCAACGCGATCGCGTGGATCTTCGCGCCGCTGGGCTTTGACACCTGGCGCGCCACGGCCATGTCCATCACCGGCCTGGTGGCCAAGGAGAACGTCATGGCCACGGCGAGCAGCCTGCTGCACCTGGCCGACGCCACCGAGACCGACCCGAGCCTGTGGCACGCCTTCGCGGCGCTGTTCCCGAGCGCAGGTGCGATCGCGGCCTTCGGCGCGTTCAACCTGCTGTGTGCGCCGTGCTTCGCGGCCATGGGCACCATCCGTGCCCAGATGAACTCGGGCAAGTGGACCGCCATCGCGCTGGGCTACGAGTGCGGTTTCGCCTGGTGCGTGGGCCTGATGATCAACCAGTTCTACCTGGCAGCCAACGGCGTGTTCAGCGTGTGGACCGCGGTGGCGGCCCTGGTGGCCGCGGGGATGCTCTTCCAGCTGCTGCGTCCCATGCCGAAGGGCGCGATGGGCGAGGACGTGCCCGGCGACGCCGCGGCGGTGGGCGCTGCGGCCTAAGGGGCGCTGCGGCCCGATCGCCTTTGCGGTTGGCCCTGCGATTAGATTGCCGCTACGGTGGGCCCCGCGATCCGATCACCGCTGCGGTGGGCGTCGCGATTCGATTGCCGTTGCGGTGGGCATTGCGGCCCGATCGCCGTGGCAGTCGAGCCGATAATATGTGCGGCTGCGCCTGCCACGGGCGCGGCCGCAGGCATCGGGCCTGAGCCGCCTGGGGGCGGTCCTGGGTCCGGTGCATGAACGAAAGGGGGCATTATGGCTCCGATCGATGTGGTAATTCTGCTGCTGGTGGCAGCGGCGTTCGTTGCGGTGGTAGTGCGTGTGCGTCGCCGCGGCTCCTGCGGGGACTGCGCGAGCTCGGGTTCGTGCCCGAGCTGCGGCAGCTCCAAGGGCGGGCGCGCGCTGTTCGGGCGGCGCTCGACGAAGGCCTCCTGTCCTGCCTGTGAAGGCGTGGACGCAGTGGCCGAGCGTTTGGGGCGCGGCGTGAAATAGCCTTGCGCACAATAGCCCCGTGCGCATGCGGGCGCATCCTGGTTGGGTGCGCCCGCATTTTTGTGTCGAGGCGCAGCGCGAGCGGGGACTGCCCTGATAGGGTTTGTCTACGCGATGCTTGTACGGGCGCCGTCGATGAGCGTGCGGTTGTAGACCAGGTGCAGGTACATGGCGTCACCGGCAGCGATGGGGTCGTGGTGCGCTATGGCCTCGACGATGGCGCGGTGCGTGCGGACGGTCTCGGCGGTGAGCCGTCGCTCGGTGACGTTGATGAACAGGGGCACCGACTCGTTGAGGATGGGGGCCAAACGTGGTACTACGAGGTTGCCGCTGCTCTGGGCGATAGCGCAGTGCAGCTCGGTATCGAGCACGGCGTAGTCGCGTCCAGCGGCGATAGCGTCCTCGACAGCGCTGCAACAGGCGCGCATATGCTCGATCTCGTCGGGCGTGGCATGCTGGGCGGCCATGCGCGCGATGTGGGGCTCAACCATGAAGCGCACCTCGAGCAGGTCGTGGGCCAAGCGCTCCTTGTCGGCGATGAAGGTGAAGCCCAGCGGGTCGTCCACGACACCGGGATTCGCCGCCACGTAGGTTCCCGACCCCTGCCGAACCGTGACGATATTGCGCGACGCGAGCAGCTTGACCGCCTCGCGGATGGAGCTGCGCCCGGCCTCCAGGCGTCGGACGAGTTCCGCCTCGTTGGGCAGGCGGTCTCCCTGCTGCAGGTGTTCGTCTAAGATGAGCTGAATGATGCGGCTGGCGAGCTGTTCGGGAAGGCGACGATCGGATGCGGGCATGCGGTCTCCTGGTGCGGGGTGGATGAGGTTGCAAGACATCATACCAATATGATAGCTGCGAATGCAGAAATGACCGTTCGCCGAGCAAAAGCAACCGTTTACGGAAATCATCAGATGAATTAAGCATAAGTGGACGTCATATACGTCAAATCTCGCTATACTCCCCATCGTCAGGAAAATAGGTCTGATGAATGGAGAGGGATATATGTCGGAACCAACGTATCTAGCCGACCCGCCCCGCCTGGTTGCGGCAGCGCTCGCGGGCATTGCGCTGCTTCTGCTGCTCATCATCAAGGGCAAGCTGCATCCGGTCCTATCGATGATGGTATCGGCCCTGGTCATCGGCATTGGGGCGGGCATGCCGCTCGAGCTGGTGGCAGCCACGGTCGAAAAGGGCGTGGGCACCACCCTCAAGAACATCGCGTTGCTGATCGGCCTCGGTTCGATGTTCGGACAGATCTTGGAGGAGAGCGGCGGCGCCCGCAAGATTGCTCAGACCTTTATCGCGCGGTTCGGCCAAGGCCATTCGAGCTGGGCGCTGGGTATCACGGGCTTGGTGATCGGGACCACAGTCTTTTTCGAGGCGGGCGTGGTGGTGTTGATTCCGCTGGCATTCAGTGCGGCCATGCAGACGAAGAAGTCGACGCTCTACTATGCGATCGCGCTGCTCGCGGGTTTGGCCGCGGGCTATGCGTTCGTGCCGCCCTCGGCCGGTTCGGTGCTGGTGGCAGGGACGCTTGGCGTGGATCTGGGCACCATGATCGCGGCCGGTGTGCCCACTGCCTTCATCGCCATGGCGCTTGCCGGCGTGTGGTGGGGCCGTGCGGTGGGTGGCCGCATGTTCACCCCGGTGCCGCGGCATGTGCTCGAAGCGGAGGGTGCCGACATTGCTGCCGCAGACAGCAGGGCCACCGATGCGAGCGCGGCAGCTGGCGGTGCTGCCGGTGATGCGGGCGGGCGCTCGGCAGACGGGGCCGTTGCGAACAGGGCGGACGGTTCGGGTGTCGCCGCAGTTGCTGCAACCGCCGTCTCCACGGGGGCGGGAGCCGCTGCCAGCGCGTGCGAGCTGCCCTCGTTCGGCATGGTGATGGCGATCGTCCTCACGCCGCTTCTGCTTATCCTGTTGGGGACCGTATCGGCGTATCTGCCGCTGTCCGAGCAGGTGCGCTCGCTGCTCGCTTTCACGGGCAAGCCCTTTGTGGCCCTTACCTTCGCGACGCTCGTGGCGATGTACGTGCTTGGCACGCGTCGCGGCTACAGCGGCACCCAGCTCAAGGCCCTGCTCGACCGCTCGCTGAAACCGGTGGGTATGATCTTGCTCGTTATTGCCTGCGGCGGGGTGATTCGCTGGATGCTGCAGGATTGTGGTCTGGGCGAGATCATCGGGCCGGTACTTGAACGCAGCCAGATGCCGCTCGTGCTGGTGGGTTTCCTGATCGCCGCCGTGGTGCGCGCGTCGGTGGGCAGCTCGATCGTTGCGATGACGATGGCGTCGGGCATCATGGCCACGATGCCGGCGGTCACCGCTTCGAGCGTGTTGATGCGTGCGGCCATTTGCCTGGCCATTTGCGGCGGCGCCACCGCACTCAGCCACGTGAACGACGCCGGGTTCTGGATGTGCTCGTCGTTTTTGGAAATCGACGAGAAGACCACCCTCAAGTCCTGGACGGTCATGGAAACCATCATCGGGCTGTCCGGTCTGGCGTGCGCGGTCACCATCTCGCTGTTCGCGTAATACAGGGACGCATGCGGTCTGTCTACGAGCGGACCGGGCTGCGCGTGCGTCGGCTCGCAGTTGGTGCAGACCGCGTGCGCGTCGGCGCGCACCGGGCCGTGAGCATGCATGACCGCATGCGGGTGGAGCCGCTGGAGCCGTCCGCTTCCGCCGCCGGAACGCATGTACCGTGCTCAGGAACATCTGCATTCCATAACCGCGCCCCGCGATCGGCTGCAGGGTGCCTCAATAGAAAGGATCTATCATGACGAAGGAAACCGAAGTCTCCCTTACCGAGGAACAGGCCGGCCGCATCGGCGCCGAGGCCCGCGACCTGGTGGCGAAACTGCAGCCCCGCTCGGGCAAGTTCCGCACCATCAGCCCCGAGATGGACCCGCTGCGCCTGGGTTCGGGCTGGACGGTCGAGGACCTCGACAAACCGCAGGTCATCATCGAGTCCACCTTCGGCGACTCGCATCCCGGCAGCGCAGGGCTGCTTGAGCTTGTAGAGGAGGTCCGCGCCGGCGTGGCGGACGCGGGCGGCCACGGCGCGCGCTACTTCACGACCGACATCTGCGACGGCGAGGCGCAGGGCCACGACGGCATCAACTACTCGCTGCCGAGCCGCGACATGATCGCCAACATGATCGAGATCCACGCCAAGGCGACGCCGTTCGACGCGGGCGTGTTCGTGGCGAGCTGCGACAAGGGCCTGCCGGCGAACCTTATGGCACTCGGCCGCATCAACATCCCGTCCATCGTGGTCACCGGCGGCGTGATGGACGCCGGTCCGGATCTGCTCACCCTCGAGCAGCTCGGGGCCATCTCGGCTCGCTTCGAGCGCGGCGAGATTTCGGAGGAGGAGCTCACCTTCGCCAAGCACAACGCTTGCCCGAGCTGCGGCGCGTGCTCGTTCATGGGGACCGCCTCCACCATGCAGGTCACCGCCGAGGCGCTTGGCCTCATGCTGCCCGGTACCGCGCTGCTGCCCGCCACCAGCACCGACCTGCGTGAGTTCGCCCGTGCCGCCGGTCGTCAGGCCGTGTGGCTCTCCGAGCACAACCTGTGTCCGCGCGATATCGTGACGCGCGAGTCGTTCGAGAATCTCATCATGGTCCACGGTGCCATCTCGGGTTCCACCAACTCGCTGCTGCACATCCCGGCCATCGCGCGCGAGTTCGGCATCGAGATCTCGGCCGATGACTTCGACCGCTTGCACCGCGGCGCTCATTACCTGCTGAACGTCCGCCCGGCAGGGGAGTGGCCAGCGCAGTTCTTCTACTACGCGGGCGGCGTGCCGCGCATCATGGAGGAGATCAAGTCGATGCTCCACCTGGATGTGATGACCGTCACGGGCAAGACCTTGGGCGAGAACCTCGAGGACCTGAAGGCGAGCGGCTACTACGAGAAGTGCGGCCGTTACCTGGAGAAGTGGAACCTCAAGCGCGAGGACATCATCCGCCCGTTCGAGGACGCCATCGGCACGGACGGCTCGATTGCCATCTTGCACGGCAACCTCGCGCCGGAGGGGGCCGTGGTCAAGCACACGGTAGTACCGCGTGAGATGTTCCAGGCCACGCTTACCGCGCGTCCGTTTGACTGCGAGGAGGACGCCATCCATGCCGTGCTGACCCACCAGGTCAAGCCCGGCGACGCGGTGATTATCCGTTACGAGGGGCCCAAGGGTTCCGGCATGCCCGAGATGTTCTACACCACCGAGGCAATCGCGAGCGACGCTGAGCTGGGGTCGAGCATCGCTCTCATCACCGACGGGCGCTTCTCCGGCGCGTCGAAGGGCCCGGCCATCGGACACGTGAGCCCCGAGGCGGCCGAGGGCGGTCCCATCGCGCTTGTGGAGGAGGGCGACCTGATTCGTATCGACATCCCCAACCGCACGCTCGAGATCGTGGGCGTGGCCGGACGCCAGGTAGCTGCCGAGGACGTCAAGACGGTCCTGGAGCAGCGTCGTGCCGCATGGACGCCGCGGCCCAACCGCTATACCTCCGGCACGCTCAAGTTCTTCACTGAGCATGCCGTCTCGGCTATCAAGGGTGGTTACATGGCGTAGCGTGCCCGTGTCGACGGTCTTGGCGGGGCTGGTGTGCCCGCAGTCGGTATGCGCGTGCTCGATTGCGCGCGGCTGTTTACGCATTCTGCCTGCATTCGGCTGGCCGGCCCGTGCGCATGCGGGGTCAATGCGGTACCCTGTATCTCGTTGCTATTTGTTACCTGTCTGCGCCCGTGCGGGCGCAGACGCCTTACGAGAGGAGCGATCGGCGCTATGAAGGCGATCATCCCCGCAGCGGGCCTGGGCACCCGCTTCTTGCCTGCTACCAAGTGCACCCCTAAAGAGATGCTGCCGGTTTTGGATAAGCCGGTGATCCAGTACGTGGTCGAGGAGGCGCTCGAGCCCGAGGGCGTGGACGGTGCGATCATCGTGACGAGCCCCGGCAAGCCCGAGCTGCTGTCCTATTTCCAGCCGGACCGCTCGCTTGAGGCGCTGCTGCGCGAGCGCGGCAAGGCGGGCTATGCCGACGCCATCGCGCATGCGGGCGGCATGCCGGTGGACTTCCGCTATCAGTACGAGCCCCGCGGCCTCGGTCACGCCATTCGCTCGGCTGCCGATGCGTGTGCCGGCGAGCCCTTCCTGGTGCTGTTGGGCGACTACGTGGTGCCCGCCAAGGACATCTGCGACAAGATGATGGCCGTTTCCGAGGCGCACGGCGGCGCGAGTGTCATCGCGGTTGCCCCGTGCGAGCCGTCCCAGGTGAGCCGCTACGGCGTCATCGCGGGCGATTTCGTGGGCACGCTCGACGGCCACGAGGACGCTGGGGAAACGGAGCCGGGTGCCGTGTGGCGCATCGGCGGGCTGGTTGAGAAGCCCTCGCCGGAGGCGGCGCCGTCCAACCTCTATATCGTGGGTCGCTACCTGCTGAGCCCGCTGGTGATGGACCTGTTGGCCAACCAGCAGCCGGGCAAGGGCAACGAGATCCAGCTCACCGACGCCATGGCGCGCAGCCTCGACCGCGAGGCCATGTATGCGGTGGTCATCGATCCGCTGTCCGGGTTCGATACGGGTACGCCCTCGGGCTGGATTGCCACGAACGCACTGATGGCGGCCAACGACCCGCGCTTTGCCGACGAGTTCTGGGACGCAATCGACGAGCGCGGCGGTCTGCAGCGCAAGTAGCGCGCGAGCCAGGGGCGGCTTGCGTGCCGCTGGGCGCCGCGCGCCTGACGGTGCGTGCTGGGAGTGCGGTATTGCGCCTCGACTTTCAGGTGCCTGATGGTATGTGGTGTTGCGTATCGGGTGTCGGGCGGTACGGCGCACGTGCCGGTCGTTTGGCGTTTGGTGGCGCGTGATCCTACGTGCCGAACTGCCTGGCGGTACATCCCTCTTGGCGGCACCTATTCCATGCCTTGCAAGGCAGCCCACATCGGTGGGCTGCCTTTTTTCTTTTTGCGAGCGGAGGCGGGGTAGGTGCTTGTGGCGAGATGACTGAGGACGGCGCCTGGTCGTGGGTGACGAATTGTGAAAAAAGCCATGGTTGCGTTAAAAGGGCGTCTGTTATTAAAAGCCGTTCTCTTCGATGGTCGCAAATGGCATCTAATGGGTGTTTGAGGTTTCAAAAATCGTATGCATGGCAGGCTGCTCACGGCAAGAGGAGCTCTTCTCATGCCGAATCGGCTTCATTTTGGGCTGATGGGGTCATAATGGGAGTCGTTTTGGCTTCTCGCGGCCTCGGTGAACGGAGCGAAAGACCCATTAGATGCCATTTGCGACCACTGAATCCGGTCTCTTTTATTAACAGACCCCTCATTGAAAACGTCAGATAAGAATTTGAGGATAAATGATTAACAGTATCCGCTACTATGCAACAGTGTGTTTTGATGTGGACTGCAGCTGATTCCTTTGGCCAGATGGTTCGGAATCTGTAGCCACTTCTCGAAGTATGAAGCTCTGGAAGCCGCAGTCGTATTGCGTGGCATGGGGCTTCTGAGGCTGTTTGTTTGGTGGCGGTTCGGACAAAAGGGGAATTGGGGCCGACGCGAGGGAAGCCATCCCCGATGCGACACAGAGGGGGCAAGGCGTCACCGATGCGAAACGGCTCCGTCCCCAACGAAACGACCCCGTCCCCAAACTGACGTCCCCAAACTGAAAAGGGGTGCAAGCTGCGGTTCATGCAGGCTCGCACCCCATGTGTGGCGCGCCGGGAGATTGGCGCACCGGGAGATGGTATGGGAATGGCAGCGGGCGCTTAGCGCTCGAGCAGGTCCTTCACCTTGGCGATAAGGGCCTCATCGGTGGCGTTTGCGAAGAACAGCTCGGAGAAGTGCTCGCCGGCGAGGGCGCCGCGCACGAGGTCGGCGTCCAGCTCGTCGAGAATCTCGGCCATGGGACGCATCGTCACCGCGCGCACGCCGTCGAGGATCTTCTTGTTGCGCTGCTCGGGCTCAACGCGGTCGGCCGGGTAGCCGTTGCCCGATCCGAAGCCGAAGAGCTTCTCAAAGGTGTACTCGAGGTTGAGCTCCTGGCCCCAGCCGTTCTTGAGCGCGAAGGGCATTGCCACAGCGTTGCCATCGTTGACCTGCGCGAAGGTGTAGGCGTCGAGCGGATCGGCAACGTGGCCGCACAGCACGCCGGGGAACGAGTTGCAGGCGAGCATGGCGCCCTCGCCGGTGCCGCAGCCGGTCACCACGTAGTCGGCAGCGCCGGCGTTGAGGAGCAGGCCGGCGAGGATACCGCACTGCACGTAGGTGAGGGGAGCAGAGCCCTCCTCAGCGTACATGCCGAAGTTCAGCACCTCGTGGCCCATGGGCTCCACGACCTTCTTCAAGGCTGCCTCGATCATGGGGTTCTTGGCGTTCTGCGAGTTCTCGTTGATGAGCGCGATCTTCATGGATGGTCCTTTCTTGTTAGGTTGTTCAATACGCGGTGGGCGCGTCAGTCGGTCCTCAGTGAGTCCTGCGACCGATCGGTAGTAGGGCCGGTCGCAGGACTCACGCGCAAAGGGGCTCGCACCGCACGTGCCCTGCCGTATGTAAGGCTGTTCAAGCGACCGGCCTAATCGGCCGATGTCTCGCCAGCCTGCTTACTGCGGCTGCTTGCCGATGTAGGCGAGGATGCCGCCGTCGACGTAGAGCACGTGTCCGTTCACGAAGTTCGAGGCGTCGGAGGCCAAAAACACCGCCGGGCCCTTGAGGTCCTCGGGCGTGCCCCAGCGGGCGGCCGGCGTCTTGGCGATGATGAACTGGTCAAACGGATGGCGGCTGCCATCGGGCTGGATCTCGCGCAGCGGCGCGGTCTGCGGTGTGGCGATATAGCCCGGCCCGATGCCGTTGCACTGGATGTTGGCCTCGCCGAACTCGGAGCAGGTGTTGCGGGTGAGCATCTTGAGGCCGCCCTTGGCCGCGGCGTAGCCAGCCACGGTCTCACGGCCGAGCTCGCTCATCATCGAGCAGATGTTGATGATCTTGCCGTGGCCCTTGGCGATCATGCCGGGCAGCACGGCTTTGGACACGATGAACGGGCCGTTGAGGTCGATGTCGACAACCTGACGGAAGTCTGCGGCGCTCATCTCGAGCATGGGGGTGCGCCTGATGATGCCGGCGTTGTTCACCAGGATGTCGGGTGTGGTGCCGAAGTCGGCCTCGATGTGCGCAACCAGGTTGGCGATCTGCTCCTCGACGGTGACGTCGGCGATGTAGCCGCGCGCCTCGATGCCGAGCTTGCCGTACTCCTCGAGTGCCGTGTCGATCTTTGCCTGGTCGCGGTCGTTGAAGGCGATCTTGGCGCCCGCCTCGGCCAGGGCGGTGGCGATAGCGAAGCCGATGCCGTAGGAGGCGCCGGTGACGAGGGCCACCTTGCCGTCCAGGCGGAAGCTGTCGAGCATGTTTGCCATGAAAACCCCTTTCATATGGAATGCCTGTACGTCCATGACTCTAGAGTTAGTAAACCGGTTTGTCAACCAAAATGAGTTCGATATATCCCTAAAGTACTGGTTGACCATTAATTTCTAGCTTGTAGACATAAACCGGTTTATATAGACGTCGCTTCGAACTGCAAGCTGTGGACTGAATGCAGCGGCCATGTGCGTATCGTGGTGGTTGCGACAGGCTTTTGGGTGTCTGCTCTGCACCATCTGGCGAGCATCCCATCATTTCAAAAGAATTGCATGATTTCACACCGTTTGAAATCATGCAATTCTGCGGAAATCATGAGCGGGAGGCTGGTAGCCGGTTTTTCGCGCGCATCCTGCTCGATCCACTTGACTCCTCGGAGGTTCCGGCAGAGCTCGCAGCATCGAAGCGGAAGATCGGGATGGGTGCTGTTGTCTGCCTTGCCTCCGACGCGCGACCCATCAACCGGCGCGCATGGGTGTTCCCCATCTGGTCGGTGTGACCACATCGTGCGCCGCGCCGTCGATGGCGACGCTGCTGGAAACGATCGTCGGGGCATATGGCCTGGCGTCCGATGCCGTCGGCTTGTAGCCTGCGCCGTTCCCTACAGCGTCGACGACCCCCACTGCACGCTGCAGCCGAGCACCTGGTGCGGGTCAATCTTACCCTCGCCGGAGATCTGGTCGAGCAGGATGCGCGCGGCCTGCTCGCCCTCGGCCTCGGACGGCTGCACCACCACCGATACCGACGGGCTCGCCACGCCCGCCCACTCGGTGTTGTCGAACCCGAGCAGCCCCAGGCGATCGGGCATGAGCGAGTAGAGGTCCCGGCACGCCATGTAGATGTCGGGCAGCGCCCAGCAGTTGGGGGCGAATACGAGCGTCGGCGTGGTGCCGTCGACGTTTTCGTGTAGGAAGGTGCGCACGCGCTCGCGGTCAACATGGCTGTCGTCGATCAGGAACTGCGTGAAGCCCAGGCTGTGCGCCTCGAGCGCATCCACAAAGCCGCTGAAGCGTTCGATGCGGCTGGAGATGAGCCCCGGCGTGGCCGTGACCACCAAAAACCGCTCGTAACCCTTGTTGATGCACGCCTCGACCGCCTGGTAGGACGCCTCGTAGTTATCGGTTTTCACCCAGTTCGACGTGAAGTCATAGAGCTTGGAGTCGATGAACACAAGCTGCTTGCCCGCCTCGGAGATCGAAGCGCTGAGCTCCTTGAACTGCGCGGTGGGCTGCACGATGAAGCCGTCGACGCCCAGGGCCAGGAGACGGTCGATGTAGGCGAGCTCATCGGCGCGGTTGAAGTTGGAGCTGCATACCAACAGGCGGTAGCCGGCCGCGCTCGCCACGCGGTCGATGCCCTTCACGATCTGGTTGGCGAACGTGTTGGTGATGTCGCCGATGATGACCCCGATCAGATTGCTTTGCTTGGCGTTCATGCCGCGCGCGAGCGGGCTGGGCTCGTAGCCGGTGTTCTTGATGGCCCGCTTGATGCGGTCCTGGGTTTCCTGCGACATGCGCTCGGTTTTGCCGTTCAGGAAAAACGAGACGGTTGTTTTCGAGGTATTCGCCATGGCGGCGATGTCGCTGATGGTGATGCGCTTCTTCGCGCTCGGTTTGGATGTTGCCATGGCGAACCCTCTTGTATATGCGTACTGGAACGTAAACCAGTTTATCATGCATGCGCGCTGCAGGTTTGGGGTTCGTGTGCATCGAGTGTGGTGCCGATGTTCGGCTGTCGGCAACGCAGCTTGTGCGCGATGGCGAATGGCGCTTGCCGCCGACGGCGATGCGGGGCTGCGGGACGGCGGGTAGCCGGTGCGCCCGGTGCGCGGCCGGGCTTACAGCAGCCGGATGCGGTGCCCTCTGCAGGCTGAACTCGCTCATAAAAGTGTTCTGCGGAGAGAAAACTCGCTCATAAAAGTGTGCTGAAGGTACAAGAACTCGCTCATAAAAGTGTAACGAACGCCGAAAAACTCGCTCATAAAAGTGTAAAATACGAGGTAAACGAGCTGATAGGAGAAGAGTATGTATCTGCAGAGAAAAATCGACAGCATGCTCCGCGCATGGAAGCACGATGAGAACCGCAATCCGCTTATTATCAAAGGGCTCCGGCAGGTGGGCAAAACCGAGAGCGTCCGCCGCTTCGCCCGTGCGCACTACATGAGCATCATTGAGATCAATTTTGTCGAAGAACCGCTGTATCGGGGAATCATCGCCGATGGCTACAGTGCGGCGGCAATCGTCAAAAGCATCTCCCTGATCGACCCCTCGAAGCGGTTCGTGCCCGGTGAGACCTTGCTGTTTTTCGACGAGATCCAGGAGTTTCCCGACATCGCGACGTCGCTGAAGTTCTTCAAGCAGGACGGCAGGTTCGACGTGATATGCAGCGGCTCGCTGCTGGGATTGAGCTATCGCAGGATCGAGAGTAACGGCGTCGGCTACAAAACCGATTACGAGATGCACTCGATGGATTTTGAGGAATTCCTCTGGGCACAGGGCTATGACGCCTCTTTCATTGACGGTCTTGCCACATCGTTTGGCGAGGTGCGTGCCCTCGGTGCGCTGCAGACAACGGTTCTCGAGCGGCTGTTTTTCGACTATTGTGCGTTGGGCGGCATGCCGGGTGTTGTTGCACCGTATGTTGAGGGCGGAACCTTCGAGGGCGCTCTCGCAACGCAGCGCCAGCTCATCAATGATTACCGGGAGGACATCCAAAAGTACGCCGAGGGCCTGGATCAGGGCAGGATTCTTAATGTGTTCAACCATATTCCCGTTCAGCTTGCGAAGGAGAACAAGAAGTTCCAGATCGGGAAGGTCGAACGCGGCGCTCGTTTCAAGACCTATCGCGGCTGCATCGAGTGGCTCGTGAGCGCCGGGATGGTGAACGCCTGTTACTGCCTCAATGTGCCGGAGTTGCCGCTGAAAGGCAACTACGACGAAACGAAGTACAAGCTGTATTTCTGCGATACGGGCTTGTTCATAGCGATGCTGGACGATGAGGCGAGCGAGGATTTCAGGGCGAACAGGAATCTCGGTGTCTACAAAGGAGGGCTGTTCGAGAGCATCGTGGGGGAGGCCCTGGCCAAGCAGGGCTACGGCTTGTACTACTACAAGCGGGACAATTCGACACTTGAGCAAGATTTCTTCGTTCGGACAAGGAGCGCGCTCGTGCCGATCGAAGTCAAGGCAAAAAACGGCACCTCGAAATCGCTGAGGACGCTGATCGCATCCGAAACGTATGCCGATGTCAAATTCGGCATCAAGTTCTGCGCTGGCAACATCGGATGCGATCGCAATATCGTGACAGTGCCCTACTATCTTGCGTTTCTGCTGCGCCGCGTGTTGCGGACATGGGACGAGACGGGCTTTCCCGAGGGGCTCGACGTCTCGTAGCGCCCCACTGTTTTGGTGCGCCGTCGGCGTGGAATCGAGTTGGCCGCCGGCTGGGTGTCCCGGCCGGCGGCCAACGGCAAGCGTGCGAGCTGCGCCTCTACGCGCGGGCGGCGCGGGCGAGGTCCATGGCCTCGGCGGCCGTCTTCTCCACGGCAGAGAAGTCCCCGTCGGCGAACAGCTCGGGCTTGACCATCCAGGTGCCGCCGCAGGCGATGATGGAGGGGCAGCTCAGGTAGTCGGCCACGTTACCGGTGCTCACACCGCCGGTGGGCATGAAGCGGTGCCCCACGAACGGCGCGGCGAGTGCCTTGATGGTGTTCAGGCCGCCGTACTGGGCCGCCGGGAAGAACTTGGTGACCTCAAGCCCCAGGGCGCGCGCGGCGGTGACCTCGGTGGGCGTCACAGTGCCGGGCAGGACGGGAACCTCGCGCTCGATGCAGGTGCGCACGACGTCCTCGGAGAAACCCGGGCTCACAATGAACTGCGCGCCCGCCGCCAGGGCCTCGTCGAGCTGGGAGAGGTTGAGCACCGTGCCGGCGCCCACGCACATCTCGGGCTCGGCGGCGGCCATGGCGCGGATGCACGCCGCCGCGCACGGCATGCGGAAGGTGACCTCAGCCGAGGTCATGCCCGCGGCCATGAGGGCGTGGGCGAGCGGGGCGGCGTCCTCAACGCGGTCGAGCACCACGACGGGGACGATGAGCAGGGATTCGAGCTTCTCGTAGAACGATTCGAACATGGCAGGTCCTTTCCGGAACGCGAATGGGAGGGAGATGGTGCCGGCGCGGCCACGCGCCGGCACCGTGAGGAAAAAGGAGGGAGCAAAGATTGGGGCGGCCGCCGGCGGCGTGCCGACGCCGCGGCGCGAGAGGCGTTTGCCCAGGGTCGCGGCGTGGCGTGGCGCGGCGCGCAGGACGGCAGCTCGAGTCGCGCGGCGCCTTAGCGGGCGACGCGCGTGCCTCCGCCGTGCGCCGCGATGGCGGCGATCTCGTCGGCGGTCACGAGGTTGGAATCGCCACGGACGGTGAGTTTCAGCACCGAGCCGGCGATGGCGTAGTCGATGGCCTGCTGGCCCTCGAAGCCGAAGGTGAGCGCGTGCAGGTAGGCGCCGGAGAACGCATCGCCGGCGGCCACGCCCTCAAGCACGTGCACGTGGTGAACGGGGGAGAACCAGTGGCGCTCCTTGCCGTCCGAGCCGGCGAGCAGATCGTCGTTGGCGGCGCTGTAGAGCATGCCCATCCAGTCGGACTCCTCGACTGACGCGATGTTGCGGATGACCGACAGCACCTGCTTGCAGCCGAACTCGGCGCAGATCTGGCGCGCCATCTCCACGTAGTCCTCGCGCTCCTCGATGCCGTGCTCGAGCGAACCCGACACGCAGGTGACGCCCAGGCCAGCCGGTGCGTCCTCGTCGTTGGCGATCACGATGTCAACGAGCGGCAGCAGCTCGCGCATGGTGCGCTGGGACGCCTCGGGGCTCCACATCTTGCCGCGGTAGTTCACGTCGCAGGCGGTCACGATGCCGCGTGCGCGGCAGGCCTCGAGCGCCTCGCGGCAGGCGATGGCCATCTCCTCGGAGATGGCGGGGGTGACGCCGGAAAAGTAGAAGAGCTCGACGCCGGCAAGGATCTGGTCCCAGTCGAATACCGTGTGCGAGGCCAGGTTGATGGCCGAGTACTTGCGGTCGTACACGCAGCCGTTGCCGCGCATCGAGGCGCCGACCTCGAACACGTAGCTGCCCAGGCGGTCGCCGGCGCGCACCACGCGCGAGGTGTCCACGCCGTAGGCGCCGATCGAGCGCAGCGCGCATGCGCCGAGACGGTTGCTGGGCACCACGGAGACGTAGGCCGCACTGCCGCCCTGGTAGGCCACCGACAGGGCAGCGTTGGCCTCCGCGCCGCCGTAGCGCACGTCGAACTCGCCCGCCTGCTCGATGCGCAGGTGGTCTTTGGGCGAGAGTCTCATCATGATCTCGCCGAAGGTCAAAACGGTTGACTGGCTGTTCACGATACGTTCCTCCTTGGTTAACGATACCGCATATATCCTTTACGAAATCGGTTTCGTAATCGAGTTGTAGTATAGTGCTTGCACAGGATTTGTCACGCGTTTTTCAAAAAATCGCACGCGGAAGGTCGCAGCCGCTAGGGGCCGTACGCGGACCCTGCGGTGGTGGGGGCCTGGTTGTAGCGCCGCGGCTGCCGTTCGGCTGGGTCCGCTGCCGTCTGGCTGGGCCCGCTGGCGGGAGGCGAGCGCGCGAGCGCGAAGGAAGGGGTTGCCGATGGCGCGCATGCGCATTCGCGACATAGCCGAGCAGGCCGGGGTGAGCCCCGCCACCGTCTCGCGCTATCTCAACAACACGCCCGGCCAGATGACCGAGCAAACGCGCGCCCGAATCGCCGAGGTGATCGAGCGCACGGGATATAGGCCCCGCACCGCCGCGCGCAACCTGCGCCGTGAGCGCTCGGGCCTGCTGGGCGTGATCATGGCCGACGTGCAGAACCCCTATTCGAGCGCGATGCTCGAGCAGCTCTCGGCCCAGGCCGCGGCTGCTGGATGCGCGCTCATGACGGCGTTTTCGGGCGGGGATGCGGCGCGCGAGAGCGAGGCGATCGAGCGCCTGGTCGATGCGGGTGTGGACGGGCTGGTGGTCAACGCCTGCGGTGGTAACGACGAGGCGCTGGTCCGTCTGGCCGCCCGGGTGCCGCTCGTCTTGCTCGATCGCGAGGCGGAGCCCGGCGGGGTGGATGTGGTCACGTCGAACAACGGCGAGCTGATGCGCGGTCTGGTGGCCGATCTGGCGGCTGCCGGCTGCACCCATCTGGCGCTGCTCACGGAGCGCGTCGATGTGAGTTCGCCTCGCCGGGAGCGTGCGCGCGCCTTCGAGCAGGCCGTACGCGGCGCGCAGGTGGCGGGCGAGACGGTGGTGCTCGACGAGGATGAGGCCAAACGCGCCGCGCAGCTCGACGGCTGCATGGTGCGCACGGCCGGCGGCAAGCTGGGGTTGGTGGCCGCCAACGGCCTGGTGTTCCTGCGCTTGGTCGAGGCCCTGGCGGCGTTCGGCCCGGCGCTGCCGCAGGGGCTGCGCGTGGCCACGTTCGACGATTATCCCTGGAACCATGTGCTGTTCGGCGGCGTCACCACGGCGGCGCAGGACACCGAGGCGATCGCGGCGGCGGTGCTGGAACGCCTCGAGCTGCGCCGTCGCCGCGCGGCGACGGCGGTGGGGGAGGCGGCGCGGGTCGAGGCCGTGCGCATCGAGGTGCCCGGCCGCATCCTGCGGCGCGCCTCCACACACCGCTGAGCGGCTCGGCCTTCGCATCGGGGCCAGCGCGGGCATCGACGCGCGCCGGTGCGGGTGCCGACCGCGAGTGCCGGCGCGGGAGCGCGAGGGCGGATGCGGGGCCGAGCCCGGGTTCGCGAGCACGCGCTCATCGCGCCCATCGAGCTCGCCGCGCCCGCCGCAGGATGCGCATCCGCCCGCACTTGCCGATGCGGTGTTCCCCTACAGCTTCGCCAGCTCCTCCGCGCACAGGGCGTTCAGGCGCCGCACCGTTTCGCGCATCTCGTCCTCGCGGGTCTCGGGGTGGATCGCGCAGATGCGCAGCACCTTCATGCCCTTGAGCTCGGTGGTGTAGATGGCGGCGTACCCGCCGTCCAGCATGCGGCGCGAGATGCGGGCGTTCAGCTCGTCGAGCTGCTCGGGGCTGCAGCCGTCCGGGCGGTAGCGGAAGCACACCATGGCGAGCTGCGCCGGCGAGACGATCTCGACCTGCGGATTGCGCTCGAGTTCGTCTTGGGCCCAGCGCGCCAGGTCGAACCCGTGCTCCACCGCCGCGGCAAGCGCATCGGAGCCCATCGTCTGCAGGGTGAACCACAGCTTGAGGCCGCGCGCCGGGCGGGTGAGCTCGGGGCTCAGGTTCGAGGGGTTCGTGAGCTGCGCCACGGCCTCCAGGTCTTTGAGGTATTCCGGGTTCACGCTGAGGCTGCGGGCGAGCGTGTCCTCGTTGCGCACGAGCAGCATGGCGCAGGAGTAGGTTTGGAAGAGCCATTTGTGGGCGTCCCAGCTCAGTGAGTCGGCCTGCTCAATGCCGGCGAGCAGGTGCCGCTTCGAGGTGAGCAGCGCCGACGCACCGATGGCGCCGTCGACGTGCAGCCACAGTCCGTGCTCATGCGCCACCGCGGCGACCTCGTCGATCGGGTCGATGGTGCCGGTGTTGGTGGTGCCGGCCGTAGCGGCCACGAAGAAGGGCTGCAGCCCGGCCGCGCGGTCGGCTTCGATCGCGCGGCGCAGGGCACGCGTGTCCAGGGTGAAGTCATCGCGGCAGCCGAGGATGCGGATGCGGTCCGGGGCGATGCCGGCGATGTGCAGCCCCTTGGCCACCGAGCTGTGCGCCTGATCGGACAGGTAGGCCACGCCCGAGTGCCAGCTGCTGGGCTCGAGCAGGGCGTCGCGGGCCGCCACGGCTGCCGTCATGTTCGCCATCGAGCCGCCCGAGACGAAGGTGCCGCCCGCCTCGGCCGGAAAGCCCGCCTGGTCGCAGAGCCAGCGCAGCAGGCTGTGCTCGGCCATGCAGCCGCCGGGGTAGTTGGCGAATCCGCCGGCGTGGCGGTTGTAGCCCGACACGATGAGGTCGCCGAGCCAGGACAGCGCCGTGACGGGCCCGGGGACGAAGCCCATGAAGCGGGCGTGATCGAGGTTGGAACCGCAGCCCACCACGGTTTCCTGCATCTCGCGCACCACTTCGTCGAGCGCCCGGCCGCGGGCGGGGATGCCCTCGCGTGCGATGGCGGCGAGGTCCTCGCTGTCGATCGGCGTGATGACCGGACCCTCGGAGAGGTGGCGGTTACGTCCGAACAGGTCGCAGACGAAGCGGATCGCGGCGAGCTCGACATCTTGCTCCTGGGCTGCTCGGTTGGTGTGCATGGGCGAATTCCTTTCTCGATGACGTTGGCGTGCCCGCGCAGCGCCGCCGGCGGGGACGGGCGGCCGCGTGCGCCCCGTTTGCGTGTGCGACGGGGCGCGCGGCGTATGGGGGCGGTGGATGCACTCCATCGTGTCAGAGCGAGAGCTATGTGTGAAATGAATCTCTTGCAACGCGATATTATGTATTCGAATAGCTCCTGTTTGGCAGAGGTGGAGCCCGGTGGAGGGAAGACCGTTTGTCGCTGTCTCTTATACACATCTGACGCTGCCGACGATACTCCTTG
>CABRIF010000010.1 GCA_902470925.1 uncultured Collinsella sp.
GGCAACGTCAGATGTGTATAAGAGACAGATCGGAGTCTCCGCGGACTGGCTTGTAGATATACGCCACGTGACCATTTCCGGATGCTCGGCGGAGCGCGGGGGAGCCCTCTATCTGGTTGGCCAAAATGCTGAGGTGGACGACATTACCATCACGGACAACGCGGCTGTGACAGCGGGCAGCGCGATTGCCATGGAGGGCAGTTGCGATCTTACGTTCTCCAGGGGCACGACCACCATCACCGGCAATAAGGTGTCGAAGACATCTGCCAGCTCCGCTGCCGCCGCAATGGATTGTGCCGTCGCCCCGCTGGATGACGACGGCCCCTGTACCCTGAGCATCGAAGGCACGGTGAAGATCTGCGATAACGTGGGCGCCGGCGGCATGGATGCGAACCTGTCTGCTAGGATCGCCATCACGGTGTTTAACGATCTCGATGCGTCCGCGCATATCAATATTCACGACGGCGGCAGCGAAGCATATAAGCCTGCCAAGAAGGTGGCGACCATCGACACCGGTGAGCCGGCAACGATGGCGGAGGCGCGGGCGTTCCATGCCGATGGTGGAAACGCCATCACAACGCTGAACGGCCAGGACGTCGTATGGGCAGGCATGTGCCGTATCAACTGGGAGGTCGGCGCGCCGCAGCAGACGGAGGGTGGCTGGAAGTACTACGGATCGCTGCAGGCGGCCCTCGGCGATATCGAGGCGAACCGGCAGGAGAAAACCATCGAGATGCTGGTCGATCGCTACGAGATCAGAGAATCGAAGACGTTCTACACCTATACGATTCCGCAGGACAAGTACGTCCGTATCACCACATCGTCTGCGAGCGAGTTCGCCAATGCGATATGTACGTTCACGTTCCCTCACACTGCGCTGACGAGCGGTGGGGGCAATACGGACAGTGACGCCTATTGCATCTTCAACGTTGAACACGGTGGCCAGCTCACGCTTGACGGCACCAACGGTACGGACGGCGCCGCGGCGAACGGCCTCGTCTTCGACGGCGGGGCTGCCGGAGACGCTGTCGAGATGAGGAAGTCGGGAGCGGTCAAGCAGGCGGCGATCAAGAACGAAGGTCGCTGCATCGTGAACGACGTGACGTTCCGGGGCTTCAACTCCCGGTGCGACTCCAATAACAACCGCATCTATGGCCTGATCACCTCCTATGCAGGGACCACCGGCAACAAGGAGACGGACGGCTATTACCTGGAGCTGGGCGGCACCACGTTGATCGAGCACGTGAAAATGTTCGGCGGGGCAGTGCACGAGATCGCAGGTGGCGTCGGCGTGTTCGGAGGCGGCTTTAAGATCGGGCCCGATGTCGTGATCAGCGACTGCTATGGCCCCACCGGTGGTCTCGCGGTTGCCGAAGGTGCCGCCGGCACGTTTGCAGGCACAATCAAGGGCTGCTCTACGCTGGGCGACAATGATAGCACCTCCCTTTCCAATCAGGGCGCAGGCGGCATCTTCATGTCGAACGACAAACCCGGTACAACCGGGGATACCACCCTCACCATCGAGGGAGGCAGGGTCTTGGACTGCGTGGGCAACACCGACACAAAGGGTGTGTCCGCGTCGGCCGGAGGCATCTACGATTACGGCGGCGCCCTCAAAATCCATGGCATCACCATCACCGGATGCTCGACGAACTCGCGATTCCGCAACGCGGGCGGCGCCATGTCGTTCAACACGGGGAAGTCCGCGCACGCATCCATCAGCATGGATGGGCTGTGCATCGTGAAGGACAACAGCTCCCCGCATGCGAGCGGGCCGCGCAACCTCAATTTGAGCTCGGACACCTCGGTTGCCTTCAAGACCCTCTACATCGATGTCACAGGTGACCTGGACCCGAACAGCGAGGTGCACGTGTGGGCGCAGTACTCCGACGGCGTGCTCGGTTCGTATGAGGACCGCAACGGCGCAGGTACGCCTTTTGCCTACGCCGGGGACGGCGACGCTTCCAAGCTGGCGAACCTCAATGCGTTCGTGAACGACCTTCATGGCGAGCTGCGCGGCGTGGCCTCCTATGAGACCTGGAAGAGCAAGCTCAAGCAGGCATCGCCCTATCCGGCCGCCATCATCTGGAATAGCTATGCCAGCGTGAAGGCGACGAAGCGGGTGATGGCGGGGGATGGCTCCGACGTCACGAGGCGCTTCACCTTCAAGGCGACGTCGTCTGTGCAGGGATTCAGGGGTAAGGTATTCTCGAAGAACGGGACCGAGATTGATTCGCTTGTGACCGCGTACCCTGCAGGGAGCGAGACGGATGACTCCACCTTTACGCTTGCCGACGGTGACTACGTGCTCTTTGACAACATTCCGAACGAGTTTGGTAGCTCCTCGTTGAGCCAGATCACGATCGCGGAGGTGGATGGGCAAGCTGGCCAGTCTTCGGATCCCACGACGCCCTATGCCTGCGTCGTCACGGAGCGCAACGACTTGGGCGAGATTGCCACCTCGGGCGCTCCGGCATGGACGAGGCCCGCGGGCGCAGGGCAGTCCTACGAGGTGATGTTCGAGAACACGCTCAGGAGCTCATCGCTTGCGATTGGCAAGACCGTAACGGGAGATTTTGCCGATTCGGCCAAGGTGTTCACGTTTCGTCTCACCCTGCATCTGCCCGAGGGGCTTGTGCCTGCGGCTCAGGGCTATCAGGCAACGCTTTACGACGCAGACGGCTCGGCTACGGCCACGCGCTATTCGTTCACGCCTGGCACTGCCGGTTTGTTTACGCTTTCGCATGGCCAGCGCATCGTGCTGAGCAACCTGCCGGTGGGTACTACCTACGACCTTACCGAGGATGGCGCCACGGGCTATGCAGCATCCGCTGCAGTGAAGACGCTTGACAAGGACGGGTCGGTTGCCGCAGGTGCTGCTGCCGAGGGTGCGGCCGGGGCGGGGCTTACGCTTGCCGCTGCTGATGTCGATGCGGCCCGTGTCGCTTACGCGCCGAGTGGTGAGCCCAACTCCGTGCAGGTGATCAACAGGATGCCCGATGTCGCCTACACGGACGTCGAGGACGGCACCCCTACGTGGATTGCTTGGCTGGCCGTTGCTGGAGTGCTGGTGGCTGGGGCCGCTGCTGTCGCGTTAACCGTTGCGCGCAAGCGCGCATAAGCACGTGCAGGACGGTTGTGGTGGATGACTTTGCTGCAAAATCGAGGTTTTGCGAAATGGCACCATGGTAAGGTCATCTCCTGCGCCGTCCGGCATCAACAAAACCGCAGGTCGCGCTCAGCTGAAAACAGGCGCGAAATGGTACTAGGAGAACGCATTTCGCAAAACCTCGATTTTGCAGCAGCGGATCATCGGGGCCTGCGGTCGCGCGATAGTCGCATCGTTGCTGCCATGGCGGTGAGTCGCAGCATTGCAAAAGCCGGACGGGCCCCGTAGGGCCCGTCCGGCTGAGTCGCATGTGTTGGAACCGCGCGTCTTAGGCAATCGCGTGTTGCAAGGCTGGCATGTTGAGCGCATCGAGCAGTTTGCGATACGAGCGCTCAAGGTTCTTGCGCTGATTGCTGGAACGCTTGGAGGTGGGGGTGGAGCCGAGGAGGCCAAATCTCTGTGTTGGAGGGAAGGAGAAATGGTTCGCACTTTGAGATTGCTGACGTGGTGACCACGTGCAAGCTGCGTCTTTGGAAGAATGCATGCGCGGCCTCCTCGTTCGTCCACCGGTACTAGCCGCCGGGTGTCGCTGCAATTCCCGTGCGCTGCAACCATTATTGCCCGAAAGCGGGCCAATGTTGCTGAAGAAACTCTTACGAGATATTGCCACAATCATGAAACCGCAGGTAAATGAGGTATTTTCACAAAAACTGCAATCGTTTTCTTACGTGTATCATAAGAAAGATACCAGTTGTTGTGACGCTTTTGTGATGGGTTTGTTCATTTCGCCGTCATGATTCGGCACCCATGGAGTCCCTTCGATCCGCATCGAGCGCCTATACTGGTGCCCAGAACGGCGGGCGTGCGCGCCCTGGCTTGGGAAGAGGGACCGGCAATGCAGACGACGGCAATGCAGACGATCTACCAGAGGATGGACGACGGCGCACTCGCGCAGGCGATCGCGGAGCTCGAGGCAGAGGCAGCGCAGGTGAAGGCGCGCGGCCTTGCGCTCGACATGGCGCGCGGCAAGCCCTCTCCCGCGCAGGTCGATATCTCGCGCCCCATGCTCGACATTCTGAACGCAACCGCCGACCTGCACGACGGCGCAGTGGATTGCAGCAACTACGGCTGCTTCGAGGGCATCCCTTCGGCGCGCGCCCTGGCCGGCGCCTTTTTGGGCGTCGAACCCGAGCAGACGCTGGTGCTGGGGCCCTCCAGCCTGCTGATTGAGCACGACGCCATCGCCATGCACTGGATCAAGGGCAGCTGCGGCTGCGCCCCCTGGAGTGCGTTTGCCGCGGCGCACGCCGGCGAGCAGGTGAAGTTCCTCTGCCCGTCGCCCGGCTACGACCGCCACTTCGGCATCACCGCCGATTTGGGCATCGAGAACGTGCCGGTTGCCATGACGGCAGCCGGGCCCGATATGGACGAGGTCGAGCGCCTGGTGGCGGCAGACCCCGCCATCAAGGGCATCTGGTGCGTGCCCAAGTACTCCAACCCCACAGGCATCACCTACTCCGACGAGACGGTTCGGCGCCTGGCCGCGATGCCGGCGGCCGCCGAGGACTTCCGCATCTTCTGGGACAACGCCTACTGCGTCCACGATCTGTACGACGAGGGTGACGAGCTGCTGAACATCTTCGAGGCGGCGCGCGAGGCGGGGACTGAAGACCGCGTGATCGCGTTCGCCTCGACCTCCAAGATCACATTCCCGGGGGCGGGCGTCGGTTTCGTGGCGGCCTCACCGCGCGTGATCGGCGAGCTGGCGCACCACCTCAAGGCGGGCCTTATCAGCGCCGACAAGATGAACCAGCTGCGCCATGTACGCTTTTTGCCCACCATGGATGCGGTGCGCGAGCATATGCGCAAGCACGCTGAGCACCTGCGTCCGCGTTTCGAGCTCGTGGAGAAAAAGCTGCGCGAGGGCCTCGGGGGCACCGGGTGCGCCGTCTGGACGCATCCGCGCGGCGGCTACTTCGTGAGCTTCGACGGTCCGGCTGGCTCTGCCCGACGTGTGGGCGCCCTGTGCGCCGAGCTCGGGGTCACGCTCACGCCTGCGGGGGCAACCTGGCCGGGCGGCCATGATCCGCAGGATACCAATATTCGCATCGCGCCGAGCTATCCGAGCGCAGGTGAGCTCGGGCAGGCGCTCGAGGTGCTTGTGCTCGCGGTCAAGCTGGTGTCGGCGCGCCTGGCGCAGGAGGAGCGTGCTGCATAGCCGACGCATGGTACAGGCTGGGGAATGGCGCGACTGTCTTGCCAGGGCGGCTGCCCAGCTTGATGCGCGCTGTCTGGCCGGGCAACGGTTCGAGTCGGTTCGATTTTGTGGCCAGCGTCGGCCCCGCCGGGCGGATTGGGCCATCGCTCAGCTGGCCGTCTTGGGCCATCGGATCGGGCGGGCGGCTCGGGCGCGTGCGCCAAGGCGGCTCGCGCCGATGGCTCGAAGCGATGGTGAAAGCCTGCAAATCGTGTAACGGTTTTGCCCCGACCTGCGTATGGCGGCTAAAATAAGCACCATATGTGTGTATTTGTGCGCATGGTCGAGCCCCGCTCCGTGTGCGCCGCCACTTGCCAGCAGGGTCGCGCATGCGCCCGTCGGCGGGCGTGCTGGCACGCGACACGCCCTGTGCGGGCGACAGGCGGGGCCCATGCGCGATGAAGTCAGGAAAGGGAGCGGCCGCTATGGAGCTCAGCATCAACACCACCCCGAACCCGGAGCGCTACGTCATCGCCGTGGGCGGCGAAATCGACATCTCGAATGCCTCCAAGCTGCGTGACGCGATCGATCTGGCGCTTGAGCAGCCCACCGAGCTCGTGAGTCTCGACTTCGCCGACGTCGCCTACATCGATTCGACCGGCATTGGCGTGCTGGTGGGTGCGGCTCACCATGCCGAGGAGCACGGGAAGCGCTTCGAGGTCGTGAACGCTCAGCCGAACGTCCAGCGCGTGGCCCAGCTGCTGGGCGTTGCCGCCGAGATTGGCATCGTGTCCGCGTAAATAGCGCGTAAAGCTTGCCGGTGCCGCCGGCGGCCCTGCGGCCGGACGGTATACTTTTGCAGTTCTGCATATATGCGTATCCGCGCGCCGCATCAGCGGGCTCGGGCGTGAACATATCAGGGAGGTCGCCGTGTTTGGAATTGGCTCGACAGAGCTGGCGATTATTTTGGTCTTCGGTTTTCTGCTGTTTGGGCCCGACAAACTGCCCCAGATGGGGCGCACCGTCGGTCGTGCGCTGCGTCAGTTCCGCGAGACGCAGGAGAAGCTGACCGCCGTGGTTCAAACCGAGGTGGTCGACCCCATGGCCGCGGCTGCGCAGGCGCCAGCGGCCAAGAAGCCGGCGAGTGCGGCTGCCGCGGACGCCGACGCCGACGCCGATGCGCCCGCCGCTGCTACGGCGGCGCCGGCGCGCACGGAGACCTTTGCCGAGCGCCGGGCCCGCCTGGCCGCGGAGCGCGCGGCGGCCGCCGAGCAAGACGGGCCGGCCGAGGGCGCGGCGGCAGCGGGCGCGGACGAGCAGCAGCCCGAGCAGCCGACTGCCACTTCCCCGGCGGCTGCAGCGGGGCCTGCCGCAGAGCAGCCGGCCCCGAATGCCGTCTCCGAGCAGGAGGCAGCCGAGGCTGCGACCGCCGACCTCTACGCGCGCCGACCCCGCAAACGCCGTGCCGCCGAGGCCGACGTGACGGCCGACGAAGCCGGTGCCGCTGCGGAGGACGCGGCGGCCGCTGGGACTGAGACTGGCTCCGAGACCGGCGCCGTCCCCGCTACCGCTGATGATGCCCACGCCGCATCCGAGGCGGGCGCTTCTGCGACTGCCGCGGATGCGACCACGGTGAGCCAGCCTGACGTCGCTGCTGATGACACCCAGGAAGGGGGCAACCGATAATGCCCATCGGACCCGCACGCATGCCCTTGCTCGACCACCTTGGCGAGCTGCGCCGGCGCCTGACGATCATCGTGGTGTCGGTGATCGTGGCCACGGTGGTCATGTACTTCGCCACCCCGGTGCTCGTGGACATCCTGAAGGACCCCATCGAGCCCTTCCTCAACGGTCGCGACTTCGTGATCACCTCCTCGCTTGGCGGTTTCTCCATCAAGTTCGGCATCGCCATCAAGGTGGCTGTGGTGATGTGCACCCCCATGATCGTGTGGCAGATCCTCGGCTTCTTCCTGCCGGCCCTCAAGCCCAACGAGCGCAAATGGGTGGTGCCCACGGTTCTCACCGCCACGGTCCTGTTCTTCGTGGGTGCGATCTTCTGCTATTTCCTGATCGTGCCGGCCGGTTTCGAATGGATGATCTCGGAGACCCAGACGATCGCCGAGGCCCTGCCCGAGCTGCAGGATTACATCAATATCGAGATCTTGCTCATGATCGGCTTCGGCGTGGCGTTTGAGCTGCCGCTGATCGTGTTCTACCTGGCCGTGTTCCACATCGTGCCCTACGCCAGCTTCCGCGCGGCGTGGCGCTACATCTACGTCATCATGCTCGTGGTGTCGGCCTCCATCACGCCCGACGCCTCGCCGGTGACGCTCATGTTCATGTACGCGGCTATGCTGTCGCTCTACGAGATCGCGCTGGCGGTTACGCGCGTGGTCATCCTGGCGCGTGACGGCAAGGCGGGCCTCACCCAAAGCCGTCTGGGCCTGTTCGGCGATGACGACGATGAGGACGAGGAGGCATAGACACAACCATGCACGAGATGGGAATTGTCTCGGGTATCCTACAGGTTGCAGCTGATTCGGCGCGCAGGGCCCAGGCTCTGCGCGTCGTTGCCGTTTCGGTGCGTATCGGCGACATGTGCGAGGTCGTGCCCGAGTCGCTCGACTTCGCCTGGGAGGTCCTGCGCGATGAAGACCCGCTGACCGCTCGCGCCGAGCTGCGATGCGAGCGGGTGCGTCCGGCGAGCGTGTGCATGGCATGCGGGCACGCCTTCGAGCACGATCGTTTCCACCTGCGGTGCCCGCAGTGCGGCAGCGCCGAGACCCGCCTCGAGCACGGACGCGAGCTCGATATCGTGTCGCTGGACATCGAGACGCCCGACGACGCGGCTCCCAACGACGAGACGCCTGACGACAAGACGCCCGACGACGCGGCTCCCGGCGACGAGACGGGCGCTGGAGACGCTGCGTAGCGGATAGTTGCCGCACGCGATGAGGGCGCCCACGACGGCGGTGGTTGATTCGGCGGCGAGAGGTCTGTTGAGGAGCGGCCGTTCTTGCGGCGCATGGTCCTTGCGGCAGCGGGACCGCCGTCGGTGCCGAGCACGCCGTCGGTGCCGCCCGTACCGTCGAGGTGGAGGGCTATCATGGAGCACGATCCCATGTGATACGTGCGGAAGGGGAGAGGGGATCCATCATGGCAGAGCAGACGATCGAGGTCGCGCAGCCGGTGCTATCGCGCAACGAGCGCATGGCGGCCGGGCTGCGCGAACGGTTCCGGGCGAGCGGCACCTTTGTGGTCAACGTGCTGTCGAGCCCCGGGTCGGGCAAGACCACAACCATCCTCGCCACGAACGAGCGCCTGCGCGCGCATGGCCTGACCTGCGCGGTCATCGAGGGCGACATCGCCTCGGATGTGGATGCGCGCGCGTGCAAGGAGGCGGGCATGCCGTCCATCCAGATCAACACGGGCGGCCTGTGCCACCTGGAGGGCAACATGATCTCCCAGGCGGTGGACGCCTTCGACGCCAGCGTGGGCCCGGGCAGCATCGACGTCATCTTCATCGAGAACGTGGGCAACCTGGTGTGCCCGGTCGATTTCGACCTGGGCGAGAACCTCTCCATCATGATCTTGTCGGTGCCCGAGGGCGACGACAAGCCGCTCAAGTACCCGGGTATCTTTCAGCACGCGGGTGCGCTGCTGCTGAACAAGGTCGACGTGGCCCCGGCGTTCGATTTCGACCTTACGGCCTACAACGCGGTGCTCGACGACCTGAACCCGCGCGCGCCGCGCTTTTCGGTGAGTGCCCGGCATGGCGCGGGCATGGACGCCTGGTGCGCGTGGCTGCGCGCCCAGATCGAGCGCGAGAAGGGCACCGGTGTGGCGTAGCGCTGCATCCCGGCGGCGGAGTGCGCCCAACAGGGCGGTAGGACCCGGCGGGGAGTTGCGGACCGGTTGAACCCGGCGGGCCGACTGCGCTCGGTGAGGTGCCGGGGCCGTCCGCGCCCTGCGGGGCACCCCGCCCTGCGGGGAAGGTATGCTGCGGCAGGGTGCATCGGGTCCCGTCGCCCGCCCTCTGCAGCGCAGCGCGGTGCCCCGTCGCCCGCCTCGCCGTCCGCGCGCTCCGGCCCCAGATCGTGCGTCCGCGCTTCGTGCCGGTTTCGCGAACGGCGGGTGTCTCGCGTATACTGGGCGACACATGCACAGATGATACGCAGACGAAGGAGCCGATCGGTGAAGCTGGTTGTCGCTGAGAAGAATATCGCCGCGCAGAAGATTGCACAGCTGCTGTCCGACGCCGGCAAGCCCCGTGCCGACAAGGTCTACAACACGCAGGTCTACCGCTTCACGGTGGGCGGTGAGGACTGGGTGTCCATGGGCCTGGCCGGCCACATCCTGGCCCCCGACTTCCCCGACGAGGTGTTGTTCGACAAGAAGATGGGCTGGTACAGCCTGAGCGAGGAGGGCGAGGTCCTGCCGGCCGAGGTGCCCGAGGGCCTGGCACGTCCGCCGTATGACACCAAGCGCAAGCCCTATCTCGCCAACGGCATCTCCATCAAGGGTTGGAAGGTCGAGAGCCTGCCGTACCTCACCTGGGCTCCCATTGTGAAGACGCCGGCGGAAAAAGAGATCATCCGCGTGCTCAAGAACCTGGCGAAGAAGGCCGACGAGGTCATCATCGCCACCGACTTCGACCGCGAGGGCGAGCTGATCGGCTCGGACGCCCTGAATATGGTGCGCGAGGTTGCCCCGGAGCTGCCGGCGTCGCGCGCCCGCTACTCGGCGCTCATCAAAGGCGAGGTGACCGAGGCGTTCGCGAACCTCGTCAAGCTCGACCAGGACCTGGCCGACGCTGGCGAGTCCCGCCAGTACATCGACCTGATCTGGGGCGCGGTGCTCACGCGCTACCTCACGCTCGCCAAGTTCGGCGGCTTCGGCAACGTGCGCTCCGCCGGCCGCGTGCAGACGCCCACGCTGGCGCTGGTGGTGGAGCGCGAGCGCGAGCGCATGGCGTTCGTGCCCGAGGACTACTGGCAGATCCGCGGCATGGGCGAGGCGAGCTCGCAGGAGTTCAAGATCGCCCACACTACGGCCCGCTTCACGGACAAGGCGGCGGCCGAGGCGGCATTCTCCCATGTGGAGGGTGCCACCACCGGCACCGTCACCTCGGTGGCCAAGCGCAGCCGCAAGCAGCAGCCTCCGGTGCCGTTCAACACCACGGCCCTGCAGGCGGCTGCGGCGGCCGAGGGCATCAGCCCCGCGCGCACCATGCGCATCGCCGAGTCCCTCTATATGAGCGGTCTGATCTCCTACCCGCGTGTGGACAACACCGTTTACCCGCGCAGCCTCGACATCGCCGGCATCGTGCAGGGCCTGGCTACGGGCACCCCGGCGCTTGCTCCTGTGTGCAAGAAGATCCTGGCGGGGCCGCTCACGCCTACGCGCGGCAAGGTGGAGACCACCGACCACCCGCCCATCCATCCCACCGGCCAGGGCGACCCCTCCACGCTCGACGGCGGACAGCTCAAGCTCTACAACCTCATCGCGCGGCGCTTCCTGGCCACGCTCATGGGGCCGGCCACCATCGAGAACACCAAGCTGGTGATCGACGTGGCGGGCGAGCCGTTCGCCGCGAGCGGTGACGTGCTGGTGGAGGCGGGCTTCCGCGAGGCCTATCCGTACGGCCTCAAGCGCGACGAGCAGATGCCCGCGCTGGCCGAAGGCGATGCGGTGGCGGTGCGCGACATCAAGCTGGAGGCCAAGCAGACCGAGCCGCCGGCGCGCTATTCGCAGGGCAAGCTGGTGCAGGAGATGGAGAAGCGCGGTTTGGGCACCAAATCCACGCGCGCGAGCATCATCGAGCGCCTCTATACTGTGCGCTATCTCAAGAACGACCCCATCGAGCCCAGCCAGCTCGGCATGGCAATCGTGGACGCGCTGTCGCAGTTTGCGCCGCGCATCACCACGCCCGAGATGACCGCCGAGCTCGATGAGGATATGACGAAGGTAGCCGAGGGCAAGGACACGCAGGACCATGTGGTCGAGCATTCGCGGGCGCTGCTCGCCGGCATGCTGGACGCGCTGATCGAGCACAAGGACGATTTGGGCGAGGCCATCTCCGACGCCGTGACCGCCGACGCGCGCGTGGGCGCGTGCCCCAAGTGCGGCAAGGACCTGGTGATGAAGACGAGCGCCAAGACGCGCGGCAGCTTCATCGGGTGCATGGGGTGGCCGGAGTGCGACGTGACCTATCCGGTGCCGAGCGGCGTGAAGGTGAGTCCGCTGGAGGGCGAGGCCGCCGTGTGCCCGGAGTGCGGAGCGCCGCGCATCAAGTGCCAGCCGTTCCGCCAGAAAGCCTACGAGCAGTGCGTGAATCCCACGTGCCCCACCAACTATGAGCCCGATCTCAAGGTGGGTGAGTGCTCGGTGTGCGCTGAGGCCGGGCGCCATGGCGACCTGATCGCGCATAAGAGTGAGAAAAGCGGCAAACGGTTTATCCGCTGCGAGAACTACGACGAGTGCGGTGTGAGCTATCCGCTGCCCGCTCGTGGCAAGCTTTCCGCCACCGGTGAGGTGTGCGAGCACTGCGGCGCGCCCGTGGTGGTGGTCGAGACGGCGCGCGGTCCGTGGCGCATCTGCGTGAACATGGATTGTCCCGGCAAGGAGAAGAAGCCTGCCCGCGGCAAGGCGGGGTCGGCGAAGAAGACCTCGGCTACGGCCAAGAAGACCTCGGCTGCGGCCAAGAAGGGCGCGAAGAGCGCTGCGGGGAAGAAGACTTCAGCTGGGAAGAGCTCGGCTGCGAAGGGCGCGGCCGGGAAGAGCTCGGCGGCGAAGGGAGCTGCCGGGAAGAAGGCCGCTGGCAAGTAGCCGACGACTGCGCAGAAGGCCGCTGGCGAGAAACCAACGACTGCGTAGATTGCGGCGTCAAAGAGGGCCGTTGCCAAGACGCCCCGCATCCCGGTCGTTCGTAGAAGCGCGGCTCGCGCACCGGCGAGCAGTATAGCCCGCCCCCGCGCATCCGTGCCCTTGTTGTCCGCGGGGTGCGGGTTCATGCGCACTTGGTCGTCTGTGAGGGCATGGGTCCATGTGTCCTTGCAGTCCGAAAGAATGCGGGTTCGCGTTTTGGCCGTCTGGGGATCCCGGGTTCGGCTTTCGTCCATTCAGGCGTGAAAATCGGCCCCAGATGGCCAAAAGCCGAACCCGGAACGCGCCGACGGCCGAAATCCGCACCCGAAACGCTCCAAATGGACGGAACTCGCACCCGGGACGCATCGATGGACATAACCCGAACCCGAGATGTGTCGATTGCCGAAATCCGAACCCGAGATACGTCGATGGGCAAAACCCGCACCCGGAATGCCCCGATGCCCAAAACCCGCACCCGGGATATGCCAATGTCCGGGACCCGGGCTCCGGAAACCAGGCGATGGACGCGATTCGCACCCGGATTGTGCCGACGGCAAGGGCCCGCACCCGGAGGCCCTCGTTGATGGCAAGAACCCGCCTCCGGAGACTCTCGTTGATGGCGGGAGCCCACATTCGGAGGCCTACCCCGATAGTCGAAACCAGAACCCGGAAGTTTGTCGCTGCCTGGAACCTGAACCTGGACCGCCCTGCCGGATGAGCCGAACCCGAAAGGCCCTCCTTGTCATTTGAAGCCTGAACCCAATTTGAAGCCTGAACCCAATTACTTGCCGTTGGGCAAAACGAAACCCCGGAGACCTGCTGTTCGGAGGGTGGGTCAACATAAGCCCTATCAGCCCATCAAAACCACGTATGAGCGACAGCCCACACTGCCGCAGGATCCCTGTCCTCGGATCGCCCCAAACCGTTCACCTAATAGAACGGCATTTCGCCGAATGGGTGGAGGCGTTGCTAATTATTGTCCGAGTCAAGGCGTAAGCTGTCTTCCAGGGATGAAAAAGGCCCTCATCCGAGGGCCCTATGCAAGTCAAGAAGCCGTCTACACGGCGCCCGAAGGCATTTTTGGCAAAGCCGTATTTTGACTCGCAGTGTCGTCCTGACTGGTAATCAAGACGTGCTTACTGTAGCACAGATGGAGGACGGAATGAAGCTCCGCAACATTCAGGGAGATTACAATATCGGCCTCGACCTTGGGTCGGCGTCCGTTGGCTGGGCGGTTACAAGCATCGACGGCGAACTGCTGATGCAGAACGGCAAGCCCACTTGGGGCAGCAGGGTGTTCCCAAAAGGTGAGACGGCTGCCGATGCGCGGCTCAAGCGCGGACAACGCAGGCGCTATGAGCGCCGCCGCTGGCGCCTCGATCTTCTGCAGCGGTTTTTTGAAGAAGAGATGTCCGCAGTCGACCCGACATTCTTTATCAGGCTGAAGCAGTCGCGCTTGATGCCATCGGATAGAGGCGAAGCATGCCGCGATTACCATAGTCCGCTGTTCGTTTCTGCCGAAGCAGAGCGGGAGTGCTACCAGCGCTTTCCCACGATCTATCATCTGCGTGCATGGCTGATGACAACCGACGACAAAGCCGATCTGCGCGAGATATACCTTGCGCTTCATAACATCGTGAAGCACCGCGGCAACTTCCTGCACCAGGACAACCCCGGCCTCAGCGCCACGGCGGCGAATATGGGCGAATCGATCGAGGCCCTGTGTGTCGCGCTCGATGACCGCTGTGCCGCGCTCGACATGTTGTGTAGTTGCGATACGGCCTCCCTGCAAAAGGAGCTCGAGGACCCCTCGACGTCTCGTGCCCATAAGCGGGAATCCGTCGAGAAGCTGTTCGGTTTCGACAAAGACGCACAGAAAACCATGGGGAAGAATATCGCCAAGGCAATCGTTGGCTACAAGGCCGATTTCTCTTTGGCGCTTGCCGCTGAGTTTGAAGACGCCTCGTTCAGTCTTTCCGATGATGAGAAGGTTGAGGCTGCCCTCTCCGCTGTCCCCGACGATGCGGCAGCTCTGTTCGATGCCATTCGCTCAGTTTATTCCGCGTATGTCCTTTCAGGCATCCTCAGCTCGGGAGATGGTTCCCCGCTGACCTCGGGCGTGCTCGAGTCTGTGCGGGGAGGGACCATCTCGTTTTGCAAGGTGCGCGAGTACGAGCAATACAAGCAGGATCTGGCTCTGCTCAAGCAGCTGGTGCGCACATATGCGCCGCGGGAGTTCGACGGCTTCTTCCGTGGCGAGATGTACCCCGATACCCATCGCTACGACCCTTCGAAAGCGAAGGGCTACACCCGTTACAACCTGACGCATACGGTTGCATACGCCGATTTCTTTAAAGAGGTCAAGACGCGTCTCGATAAGACGGATGCCGTTTCCGACGCGCGCTACCAAGATATGCTGAGCCGATTCGGAGAGGAGCGCTTTCTGCGGCGACTCAAAACGAGCGACAACGGCAGCATTCCCTATCAGCTTCATCTCGAGGAAATGGATGCGATCCTCGAGAATCAGGGCGGGCACTATCCCTTCCTGCGTGAGTATCGCGAGAAGATCGAGTCACTTGTGAGCTTCAGGATTCCCTACTACGTGGGGCCGTTGACGCAGAAAAACGCGGCGCTCGACCACCATGGCGATCCTCGCTTTGCATGGGCTACGCGCAAGCCTGGGATGGAAAACGAGCCCGTATATCCCTGGAATTGGGAGGAGGTTATCGACAAGGGCCATGCTGCGCATGCGTTCATCCAGCGCATGACGAGCGACTGCACCTATCTCATGGGGGAGGACGTTCTGCCGCGCAACTCGCTGCTCTATGAGGAGTTCTGTGTTCTCAACGAGCTGAACGGTGCGCGCTATTCCGTGGATGGAGACGATTGGCGCCGCTTCGACTACGCGGATCGAATGGGCATTATGGATGACCTGTTCAGGCAGCGCAGAAGCGTGACCTACAAGATGGTCGGGGATTGGATGCGTGCCAATCGGGGATGGGCCCATGTGCACGTTCGCGGCGGGCAGGGGGATGCAAGGTTCGAGTCGTCCCTGCCTGCATATCGCTTCTTCTGCAAGGACATTTTCAACGTGGACGAGCTTCCCGCAGAGACGGTTCCCATGGCGGAAACCATCATCTTGTGGAGCACCCTATTCGAAGACCGCTCGATTCTCAAGGAGCAGCTTGAGCGCACCTTCTCCGATCGGCTGAGCGCTGAGCAAATCAAGGCAATTTGCAAGAAACGCCTGACGGGCTGGGGCGAGCTTTCCGAGAAGTTCTTGGCCGGATTGAAGGTGGGCGCCGATGGCGGCCCCCGCTCCATTATGGACATCCTGCGCGAAGGCAGCCCTACGGGCGGCGAGCAGGGCAGAACCATGGTCCTGATGGAGATTCTCCATGACGAGCGATTGGGATTCGAGAAGGCTGTCGAGGCTGCGAACGCCGAAAAGCTTGCTGCTGCCGGGCGCCTCGAGGTTGAGGACCTGCCGGGTTCTCCCGCCCTGCGGAGAACGGTCAACCAGGCGGTCCGTGTTGTCGAGGAGATCGTGCGTATTGCGGGCAAGGCGCCTGCGCATATCTTCGTGGAAAACACGCGTGACGAGGATCCTTCGAAGAGGGGAAAGCGGACGAAGCGACGCTACGATGCGGCGAGGGAGGCGGTCGACGCGTTTAAAAAGGAGAATGCTGAACTTGCACGTGCATTCAAGGAATGCAAGGTGCCCGATTTTGACAATGAGCGGCTCGTGCTCTATTTCATGCAGGGCGGCAAGAGCCTATATTCGGGAGTTCCGCTCGACGTGCGCCGTCTTTCCGAATACGAAGTCGACCATATCATCCCCCAGTCGTATATCAAGGACGATAGCTTCGAAAACAAAGCGCTTGTGTTTAAGAGCGAGAATCAAACGAAGACCAATCAGCTCCTGCTCCCGCAGGCCGTGCGCTCAAAGATGGCGGGTTACTGGAGGGAGCTGCATGACCATGGACTCATCGGAGATAAGAAGTTCAACAACCTCATGTGCTCCGATGTGAGTGAGCGCCGCATCAAGGGCTTTATTGCGCGCCAGCTTGTCGAGACCGCGCAGATCGTGAAGTTGACGAAGATGGTGCTTGAAAACCGCCTGCCTGAGTCACGCGTGCTGCCGATCAAGGCGAGTCTCTCCCATGAGTTGCGAGAGGCGAAGTGCTACCACAAGTGTCGCGAAATCAACGACTTCCACCATGCCCACGACGCTTTGCTTGCTGCGGAAATCGGCAGGTTCCTGCTTCTAAGGCATTCGGGCATGTACGACAACCCGATTGGATATGCGCATGTGGTCAAGAGCTTCGTGCGCGCGCAGGCGGAAGAATCGAAGAAGACCGGCCGCATGCCGGGTTCGGCCGGCTTTGTTGTGTCGAGCTTCCTGCATTCGGGTTTTGACAAGGAGACGGGAGAGGTGTTCAAGGATGCCTGGGACGCGGAGTTCGAGTGCGGGCGCATCCACAGGTACCTTAACTATCGCCAGGTGTATTTGAGTCGCATGCCGGAGGAAACCGCAGGGGCCTTCTGGGATGCGACCATCTATTCGCCGCGCAGCAAGATGAAGCTGTCCCTGCCGTTGAAAGAGGGGTTGGACCCCGCAGTGTACGGCGGCTATTCTTCCGAGAAATATGCCTATTTCTTCTGCTATTACGCCAAGGACAAGAAGGGAAAGCGGATCATCGATTTCGCTCCGGTTCCGGTGTCCCGTGCGGCTGGGGGCAAGGTTGATATCGAGTCGCTCGGACGTGAGGTTGCTTTAGGGAGAGGGTATCAGTTTGAGCGGATTGCCCGGGCGAAGATCGCTGTCAAGCAGTTGATCGAGGTTGATGGGTGCAGGCTGTTTATTACAGGCGCCGATCAGGTTCGAAGCGCGGTACCGCTGGCGTTCAGTCAAGATGAAACCGAGTTTATGGTTGGAGTGTATAAGGGCGAGGATTGTGATGAGGGGATGCTTGACCGGGTCCTTGAAAAGACTGTAAAGGGGATCGAGAGGTTCGACGGGCGCCTGTGCAGCAATTTGAAACTGATCGATCGGGCATCTGCTTTCCGCATGCTGAACTATGAAGACAAGGTCCTTGTTCTAAAAGGACTTATCTCTCTATCGTCCGCCTCAAGCAACATGGCGGATATGCGCCCTGTCGGCGGTGCGAAGACGGCGGGCCAGTTGAAAATTATTTTTAGGAATGTGCTGTCCAACCAAGGCATCACATTCATTGATCAATCTGTGACCGGCATGTTCGAGAGGAAAACCTACATTGGGCTTTAGGACCATTTTTATCGAAAGCCCCTGTCGGCTTTCGTACAAAAGCGGTTATATGGTTGTGCGCAAGGAGGATGATGTGGCGAAGATCCATCTATCGGAGATTTCGTCCATCATGCTCCAAACGATGCGGGTGTATATCAGCGCCTATCTGATGACAGAGTTGGCAAAGAGCAAGATTTCTCTCGTCTACTCCGATGAGAAATGCAATCCCATTGGGCAGGCGCTGCCGCTCTACGGCGCGCACAATGTGAGCAAGCGGATCCAGGAGCAGCTTGCTTGGGGCGAGCCAATCAAAAAACGCGTGTGGCAACGTGTGGTGAGGGAGAAGATCCGTCAGCAGGCGGCGCTTCTTGCCGATCGCGATCTTCCAGAGGCTCGAGTACTCAAGGCCGCCGTCGATGAGGTGAGGTCTGGGGATACGACCAATCGGGAGGCTCATGCCGCGCGCGTGTACTTTCAATCGCTGTTTGGTCAAGGGTTTTCGCGCGATGCCAGCTGCCCTGCGAACGATGCCTTGAACTACGGCTATGCCGTACTGCTGTCCGCCGTCAACCGAGAGGTTGTTTCCCGTGGGTATCTGACGCAGTGCGGCATTTGCCATCACAGCGAGTACAACGAGTTCAACCTTGCCTGCGACCTGATGGAACCTTTCAGGCCGGTGGTTGACCGGATGGTCGATGAGTGGATTGGAGCCGAGTTTGATTCAGGGGCCCGCCGCATGCTCGGCGATCTTATGAACACAACGGTTGGGTATCGGGGCGGCGCGTACAAGCTCGGATCTGTGGTGTCACTGTTTGTCCAGGATTGCATCAACGCCCTGAATAAAAAGATCGGCGTTGACGAGATCCAGGGTTTTGATGCGGCATGAGCTCAAGGGGCCGGGTGAGGTACATGAGGCTGTTGGTGTTCTTCGACCTGCCGGTAACTACTGCGATTCAGAGAAAGAGATACGCACAGTTCAGAAAGTACCTGGTAAAAGACGGATTTCTTATGGTCCAGCAGTCGGTGTATTCAAAGCTGGTCATAAACGAGGCGGCAGCCTCGGGAGCGGTGTCTCGCATGAGGATGCATCGGCCTCCGGAGGGTCTTGTTCAGGTGCTCAAGGTGACTGAAAAGCAGTATGCCACGATGAGCTATATCACGGGAAGCGAGGCGGTGCGCGATGAGGTGGATACCATGGAGGAGTTTTTAGTGCTATGAGACTGGCGTTTTCCGGTGCAGATGGCCCGATCGAGGTTACTAGGGGGCGCGTCCGCACCGTTGAGATGGAAAATCCCCATTTGTTTACACGCGTGTGCCGCTCATTCATTGCGGGCGGAGACGTTGACGCGTTCGAACCATTCTCCCTGTGGGACGGTGATGGAAGCGAGCTGGCTCCCGCCAAAGCGTTGCTTGTGGTGACCGATCCTTTGCGACTTCCATGGGACAGTGCGGATTTGGGCGGGAAGTTGCCTGCAGTGATGGAGTCGCTTCTATTTGAGGATGAAGATGCCCGGAGTGCGTTTGAGAGCTATGGCAGGCAGTTGGCGGCGTTTGCGTTCCGTTTGACGCATCAGGTGGAATGCGACTACCGATTCAACGTAGAATGGGATGTGCGCCGATACCTAAAAGCATTTGGTTTCGCCGCTAACCGAGGTGAAGGCCTCCCGTACATTGAGATGCTGAATACGTTTCTTGATTTCGCTTCCGATATGCAGCTCAAGAAGGTGCTCGTGTTCGTGAACCTTAAAACTTTTTTGAGCGAAAACGAGTTCGAACAGTTCCTCGATAGAGTGTTTTTTCACGAATTTGCAGTCTTGCTCCTGGAGAGCAAGGCATGCGCGATAGATTATGAATATGAGGATAAGACGGTGATCGACCAGCACTTTCTTGAGATTTAACGACACATTTTGTCAGGGCGAACGTCCTCTTAGCAGGGAGGAATTTGCTCCAATGGTTTTGGAGCAGTGTCGTTCTGACTGGTAATCCAACCGCAGCAGATACCTGGGATTGACTGGTGAGTTTTGGAGCAGTGTCGTTCTGACTGGTAATCCAACCCGCACTTGAACACGTCTTGCGCCTCCATGGTTTTGGAGCAGTGTCGTTCTGACTGGTAATCCAACGCCATCAACTACGGAAACACGACGTTCGTGTTTTGGAGCAGTGTCGTTCTGACTGGTAATCCAACCTTCACCTCGGCCAGGCACGTGCAGGTGGTGTTTTGGAGCAGTGTCGTTCTGACTGGTAATCCAACCGCGAGGCGAAGAAGGAGGTCAAACATGATGTTTTGGAGCAGTGTCGTTCTGACTGGTAATCCAACTCACCGGTGGAGCTGTTGGACGGCTGGCGGTGTTTTGGAGCAGTGTCGTTCTGACTGGTAATCCAACGTACTCACCTCCTTCTTGTCGTTTTTCGCCGTTTTGGAGCAGTGTCGTTCTGACTGGTAATCCAACCCGCAGGAGCACACGTCTTTACGCAGTAAAGTTTTGGAGCAGTGTCGTTCTGACTGGTAATCCAACCCGCCGTTGAGGTCGCCCCACTCGCGCAGGGTTTTGGAGCAGTGTCGTTCTGACTGGTAATCCAACTAGCTACCCCAACACGTCGCAGACGGCTCAGTTTTGGAGCAGTGTCGTTCTGACTGGTAATCCAACCGTGCGCCATCACGACCGAGCGGGCCGCCGTTTTGGAGCAGTGTCGTTCTGACTGGTAATCCAACCAAGAGTTCCGCTTTGGGCTTTTTACCTGCGTTTTGGAGCAGTGTCGTTCTGACTGGTAATCCAACATGGGGCGCGCCCGCTACTTCACGGGGCGCGTTTTGGAGCAGTGTCGTTCTGACTGGTAATCCAACGCGCGTGAGGGCCAACACGCTCGAGGGCTAGTTTTGGAGCAGTGTCGTTCTGACTGGTAATCCAACGAGGTCGGCTACTACAACGACCAGTTCATGTTTTGGAGCAGTGTCGTTCTGACTGGTAATCCAACCGGCCCGGGGTGAAGCCCCCGGCTTGCTGGGTTTTGGAGCAGTGTCGTTCTGACTGGTAATCCAACCTACTTCGAGCCTGAGTACCGGGCGCTGTAGTTTTGGAGCAGTGTCGTTCTGACTGGTAATCCAACTTGAGGGAGAGCGTGGAGAGCTTGTCGCGCGTTTTGGAGCAGTGTCGTCCTGACTGGTAATTCAGCCCCGGGAGCGCGCAGCAGGTACGGCGGGAGCTGCATCGACCCATACGCCTTCAAGGACTACGGCGGTTATGCCTATGAGCTGATGAGCATGGGCCTGGAGACGCTGTACCGCTTGCCGGGCGATATCTCAGGGACCCCGGGACGCTAAAATGGGTGCTGGAGATGGTCGAGAGGTTCGGAGGGTGATATGAGGCCGGGAGACCACGCCGTTTACGAGATAGGCCCCGAGGGGTCGCGGGTCCGCTGCTTCATGTGCACGGCGGACGCCCGCAGGGCGGGCATGTCGGCGCTCGAGCGGGAGGCCGACAAGGTCGTTGACGACGGGTTCAGCAGGCCCGAGCACATGGACCCGGCGAACAGGACCGACCCCTACAGGGAGATAGAGAAAATACTCGCCGAGCGCTACGGGAGCGCCCGCATGGTGGAGGCGCACTACGACTGGCGTCCCGGCGTGCGCTACTGATCCCTGACAAAAGCATAGAAGCAGGTCGGAGAGGGCCCCGCTCGCGCGGGGCCCTCTTTTGCGCCGCGCGACGGCGGCCGGACAATCCTGCCAGCAAATTCACCCCGGGCCGACCGGAACCGGGGACGCGCCGGTTCACCAAGGGCGTTCAGGGAGGCGCAGTGAGCAGGATCGCAGAGGTGCTGGAGGCCGCCGGGCTCGGGCAGGACGTCGCCGGGCTCGGGCGCGCGAGAGGTTCCGCGCCGAGTTCGACGCCGCCGTCGGAGGGCGGTCTTGTCGCATCGGACGCCTGCGGCTGTTTTTAGATTGAGGGCTGTGGCTGTCTTCGGACGGGGGCCGCGGTAAGCATGCTGTCCGTTCGCTTGGCAAGGGCTTAGCACTTGGTCTGTCTCGAAAAGCGGGACTCGTGATCTGGCTGTCCGCGGGAATGCGGGCCCACATATCAGGTATTTGGAGAGGCCTGCGGAGAGGTTCGGCCTTGTGCCACGATTGTCCGTTGGAACGATGGCTTGTGCTCAGTTGTTGGCAGCGGCCTGGGTCCGTGTGTTGGCCACCTTTGAGAACGCAGGGTCACGTGTCCCTGCCGTCCGCAAGAATGCGGGTTCGCGTTTTGGCCGTCTGGGGATCCCGGGTTCGGCTTTCGTCCATTCAGGCGTGAAAATCGGCCCCGGATGGCCAAAAGCCGAACCCGGAACGCGTCGATGGACAAAACCCGAACCCGGATTATGTCGACGGCCGAAACCCGCACCCGGGACGCCCCAAATGGACGGAGCCCGCAACCGGGATGCATCGATGGATGAAATCCGAGCCCAGGAACGATTCGATGTCAGAATCCTGGACCACGCGCGCCCGCCTATGGCCGAAATCAGCACCCGGAACGCGTCGATGGACAAAACCCGAACCCGGAAGATGGGTGACGGAAGAAGCCCGAACCCGAAACGCTCCGAAGCCCTGCCTAGCAGCTCGTCGATGTCGGGACTCAAGCCCGGATGCCCATCGATGCTCGAAGTCCGAACCCGGAACGCGCCGACGGCCGAAACCCGAACCCGGAGTGCGTTGACGGCAGGGGTCCGAATCTGGATGCCCGCCAAGAGACCTGAGTTGAACGTCCATTCCCGCCCGTGCTGACCCGTCAACTGGCTCAGCCCGCCGGCGCGCGGACGTCCTCCGCGAGCAGATGTTGCCGCCGGTGATGCGAGACGCGCGAGCATGTGGAGCCAGCGGTCTTCCGGCTTGCTGCGCCGAGCCGAATGCGCATGCCGCGCCGCCGATCGCCTTCAGCGTGCCGCATCATCTGTCCGTGTGAACAGAAAAACGGCCGCGCGGGGAGATGAGCGCGGCCGTCCAGGGAAGGCGGATATGATGTTGCGCTTCGAAGCGCGAGGGCACCTTACAGGTTGTCCTCGATCTGCTTGAGCAGGACCGGCTTGGGGGAGGCCCCCACGATGCGGTCGACCTCCTGGCCGCCCTTGAGCAGCACGAGCGTGGGGATGGACATGACGCCGTAGGTCATGGCGAGGTCCTGGTTCTCGTCCACGTTGCACTTGACAACGGCCAGGCGACCCTCGAGCTCTCCGGCGATCTCGTCCACAACGGGCGCCAGCGCACGGCACGGGCCACACCACGGTGCCCAGAAGTCGATGAGGACGGGCAGGTCGTTGTCGAGGACGGACTGGATGTTGTCGGGCGTGACTTCGGTGATGGTAGCCATAGTGCGCTCCTATATAAGATGTCCTGCGTATGCAGGGAACTATCGGGTCGAGACGCTTATACCCAGGAGGGCCGCTGCGTTGCATGCGCGCCGCGGTGCGTGAAGACGCGGTGAACGCGCAGGCGAGGACGGGTGGAACGTGCGGACGAGGGCCGGCGTGGCGCACAGGCGTGGCACGCGGACGAGGGCCGGCGCAGCGTGCGGGCGGAGCGCCGGCGCAATCCGCCGCGAGATCGGACGCGCCGCGAATGGCCGGCGCGAGCCGCCGTGAGACCGGAGGCGCTGCGAAGGGCAGCCGCGCGGTAGAATGGGGACACACTTCGGGCTGAGATGAGGTTGGCATGGCGGTTTCTGCAACCGAGAAAAAAGAGGCGCTCGCGGCGGCGGCTAATGAGGAGCTGGCGAGCCTGCAGGCGCGCGGCGTGCGCATCGCGGGCAATGCGTTTTCGCCAATCGTGCTGGTGAAAGGCGAGTTGAACGCGACCGAGCGGGACGGCGGGGAGCTGCTGTCGGAGGCCGACGGCCGCGCGCTGCGCTCGGCGCTGTCGGCTATCGGATGGGAGCCCGAAGATTTTTGCGCGCTGGCGGCAGTACATGGGCCGGGAGACCCCGGTGTCGTCGATGCGCCTGAGCCGGGGTCGCCCGTGTCGTGCGAACTGTTCCGCGAGGCGCTCGAGGCCCTCGACCCCGAAGCGGTTGTCCTGCTGGACGAGACAGCAGCCGATCTCATGCGCGAAACCTACGCCGACGCGCTGTCGCTCATCGAGGATTTCGACACAGCCATGCTGAAGCCCGGGCTGGTGGCTCACGTGCTGGGCCGTCGCACGCTCGCGCTCGGCGGATTCGAGGCGGCGCTGGCCGATGTCCGCAGCAAGCAGCAGGTCTGGGCATATCTCAAGCAGCTTCCACCGCTGGGCGCTCCGTACTAGGGCCGCGGGCGGCGGAGCGGGCCGCGTGCGCGCCATATCGCCCACGCGCCGTTGTCCGCCGCGCGTGCAGCCCCGGCACTCCTGCCCTCTTCGCGTGTGAAACGTGAGCATTTACATCTGTCTTGTCAGTTGTCTTGTCATCAACAAGGCGGAGTGCCATACTGTCCCGCAATGTGAGTGAACCTGCTGAGAGGGGTCGGGATGGCACGAGCGGAGACGGCCGAGACGCGGCGAGAAGGGCTGCAGCATGCCGGGCTGCCGGATGATTTCGAGGCGCTTCGGGCTCGCGTCGCCGAGCTCAAGGCCGCGCGCGATGCGGTGATCTTGGCCCATTACTACGTGGCGCCCGAGGTCCAGGCCATCGCCGATTACGTGGGAGATTCCTTCTACCTCGCCAAACTTGCCGTGGAGCTGCCGCAGCAGACCATCGTGCTGGCGGGTGTTGAATTCATGGGTGAGAGCGCCAAGCTGCTCAACCCGTCCAAAACGGTGCTGCTACCTGAGCCGGCGGCCGATTGCCCCATGGCCCATATGGTGCAGCGCCGCACGGTGGAGGCCGCGCGCGAGCGCTACGGCGACGACCTTGCGGTGGTGTGCTACGTCAACTCCACCGTGGAGATCAAAAGCTGGAGCGACGTGTGCGTGACATCCTCGAACGCCGTCAAGATCGTGGCCGGGCTGCCGCAGCATCACATCCTGTTCATCCCAGATCGCAACCTCGGCCGCTTTGTGGCCGAGCAGGTGCCCAGCAAGCACATCATCCTCAACCAGGGGTACTGCCCGCGGCATGAGGCCATCAGCCTGCAGGAGCTCATCGACCTGGAAGAGGAGCATCCCGAAGCCCTGGTGCTGGCCCACCCGGAGTGCACCGAGGAGGTGCTGGCCGAGGCGGACTACATCGGCTCCACGGCGGGCATCATCGCGTACGCGGAGCAAAGCGAGGCGCGTGAGTTCATCATCGCCACGGTGCGTGGCGTGCGCTATGAGCTGGAGCGGCGCTGCCAGGGGGCGCACAAGTCGTTCTACTTCACCAAGACGCCCCCCACCTGCATCAACATGGACCAAGTGACGCTGGAGAAGGTGGCGCGCTGCCTGGTGGGCGGCACGGGTGAGGTGGAGATGCCGCCGGCGGCGCTTGCCGAGCCCGCGAAGGCGACGCTCGACCGCATGCTGGAGGCTGCCGCACGGTAGCGAAGGAGGCGCGCGGTGCCGCACGCGTGATCGAGAAGGGGAGACACGATGACGGATAGGGATGACACGAGCGCTTCGGCAGCATGCGACTGCGACGTGGTGATCGTGGGCTGCGGCGTGGCGGGGCTCTACGCGGCGCTCAACCTGCCAGCGGATACGCAGGTGGTGATGCTGTCCAAAGGCGCGCTGGAGGAATGCGACTCGATGCTGGCGCAGGGCGGCATCTGCGTGCTGCCCGAGGCGGGCGACTACGATGCCTTCGTGGCCGACACGCTGCGCGCGGGCCACGGGGAAAACCGGCGCGAGAGCGTGGACATCATGGTGCGTTCGAGCCGGTCGGTCATCAATGACCTGCTGGCGCTGGGCGTGGCCTTCGAGCGCGAAGAGGACGGCAGCCTGGCGTTTACGCGCGAGGGGGCCCATTCCCGTCCGCGCATTGCCTACCACGCCGACATCACGGGCAAGGAGATCACCACCCGCCTGCTCGAAGCGGTCCGTCGGCTGCCGAACGTGCGGATACTCGAGCACGTGGCCATGATCGATCTGGTGGTGGGACCCGATGGCGCCTGCTGCGGCATCGAGGCGCTGCGGGTGCCCGAAGAGCGTTCGGCCTGCACGGTCGAGGAGCTGCGCGCGCTGGCTGCCACAGATGCGGCAGGCCGGGCGCGGGAAGGCGAGCCCGGTGCGGTGCCGGACGGCCTCGGCACGCGCGCGGAGGTGGGTGCCGCTGCGGACCCGACGCCCGGAGCGGCTGAAAACAGCGGCTTCACCGAGGCGTTCGAAACAACGGCGCCAGCGCCCCTGGCTCCGTTCACCATCCGCGCGCGCGATGTACTGCTCGCCACGGGCGGCATCGGCGGCGTCTACGAGCACTCGACCAACTATCCGCAGCTCACCGGCGATGCCTGCCTGCTGGCAAGCGAGTACGGCATCGCGCAGGAGCACCTCGACTACGTGCAGATCCACCCCACGGGCCTCTACTCATCTGAGCCGGGGCGCACCTTCCTCATCTCCGAGAGCTGCCGCGGCGAGGGGGCGGTGCTGCTGAACGCGGCTCGCAAGCGCTTCACCGACGAGCTGCAGCCGCGCGACGTGGTGGCCCGCGCGATTCAAGACCAGATGCGCGCCGATGGGGCCGAGTTCGAATGGCTGTCGTTTGACCCGGTGCCCCGCGCCACGGTGCTCGACCACTTCGCCAACATCCGGGCGCATTGCCTGGAGCGCGGGCGGGACATCCTGGACGAGCCCATCCCCGTGGTGCCCACGCAGCACTACTTCATGGGCGGCGTGCACGTGGACCGCGATTCAGCCACCACGATGCCGCATCTGTACGCTGCGGGCGAGGCGTCGTGCAACGGCGTGCACGGCAAGAACCGCCTGGCGAGCAACAGCCTGCTCGAGGCGCTCGTGTTCGCGCGCCGTGCAGCTTGGCGCATGGCGACGGGGGAGAGCCTGCCGGTCGAGCCGGTGGGGACCCCGGCGCTCGACGGGAGCCATCGGCGGCTGGGGGCGCCGGAGCTGGGAATCGATACGTTGGTGCGTGCCTGCGGCGGCATGGACGGAGGGGAAGCGGTATGAATCCCATCACGATGAGCCTTATGGGCGACGATATTATTCGGGCGGCCCTGCGCGAGGACATGAACGCGGGCGATCTGTCGTGCGAGGCGGTGTGTCCCGAGGCGCGTGCGGCCACGGTGCAGCTGATCGCCAAGGCGCCGGGCACGATTGCCGGTCTCGACGTGTTCGAGCGCACGTTTTGTCTGCTTGATGCATCCACGCGGTTCGAGGCGCTCGTTGCCGACGGCGACGAGGTGAGCTGCGGGCAGCTGCTGGGGCATGTGCACGGCGACGCCCGCGTGCTGCTTTCGGGCGAGCGGGTGGCGCTCAACTTCCTGCAGCGGATGAGCGGCATCGCCACGTATACGCGGAGCATGGTGCGCCTGCTCGAGGGCACCGGGATCCAGCTGGTGGACACGCGCAAGACAACGCCGGGCCTGCGCCTGTTCGAGAAGGCCGCCGTGGTGGCGGGCGGCGGCGGGAACCATCGGTACAACCTGTCGCAAGCGGTGATGCTCAAGGACAACCATATCGATGCTGCCGGCGGCGTGGCGCGCGCGGTGGCAGCGGCGCGGGCGCATGCACCGTTCGTGTGCACGGTCGAGGTCGAGTGCGAGAGCCTGGACATGGTGCGCGAGGCGCTGCAGGCCGGTGCCGATATCATCATGCTGGACAACATGGAGCATGCGCAGATGGCGGAGGCGGTCGAGCTGGTCGCGGGGCGCGCAAAGGTGGAGGTGTCGGGCAACGTGGACGCCGCGCGCGTGCGCGAGCTGGTCGATCTGGGCGTCGACTATGTGTCGTCCGGCGCGCTGACGCATTCGGCCCCGATTCTCGACCTGTCGTTGAAGCACCTGCGGCTGTTGTAGGATGGGCGAGGCGAGCGGGCCGCCGCATGAGGCGGCTGCACAGCGCTGCGGCGCTGGACGGCTGCTCGAGGTGGTTGCCCGAGGTGAGTGCTCAGGCTGGCCGTTGACGGTCGGCCTGGGGGTGGCTGCTCGGGTCGTCTCGACTGGGCATGCGGAGCTTGTTGCGGCTGTCCGCGTTTGCGAAGGCCGCGTGCTGGGTTGCTGTGCGGACGGACTCGCGGTATCGCTGCGGCCGTGCGAGCGGATGCGGCGCTGCCGGTTGGTTGTAAGGACTGATGTACGGCGCCGCGGCGCCGGAGATGCAGGATGAGAAAGGGGCGATGGGGCCATGCCGATGACGGGGCACGAACGTAGGGTGGGGCTGCTCGAGCAGCTGCGCGGGGCGTCGATGCCGGTTTCCGGTACGGAGCTGGCGCGGCGGCTCGGGGTGAGTCGTCAGGTCATCGTGCAGGATATCGCCCTGCTGCGGGCCGACGGACGCGACATCGTCGCCACCAACCGTGGCTACGTTTTGCGCGAGCGCGGTGCGGAGCCTACGGTACCCACGCGCCTGCTCAAGGTTCGCCATACGGTGGAGGAGCTGGAGGAAGAGCTTACGACGATTGTCGACTTGGGCGGCGCGGTCCTCAACGTGATGGTGAACCACCGGGCTTACGGGAAGATCACCGCCGATTTGGACATCCGCAGCCGCCGGGACATCGCGCACTACCTGGAAGATATTCAGAGCGGCAAAAGCACGCCGCTCATGACGGTGACCAGCGGCTACCATTTCCATCGGGTGGCGGCCGACAGCGAGGAGGCGCTCGACGAGATCGAGCAGGCGCTCGCCGCCCGGGGCTTTTTGGCCGAGGTGCTGCCATACGAAAAGGACGGCTTCCGGTAACGTTGCGCGGTGTGCCGGGCACGGCGGGAGCGGCGGGCATCGGGCGCCGGGTGCCGGATGCTGCGGGGGCGGCAGGCACTGCGGGCATCGCACGCTGTGGACGCCGGGTGCCGGATGCTGCGGGGGCGGCGGGCACTGCGGGCATCGCACGCTGTGGACGCCAGGTGCGACGGACTCCGGCGGCGATGGATGCCGGGTACGTCGGCGATTTGCGGGCTGCCAACTCTGTGCATGGATTCGTAACGTCGCCGCCAGCCATGCGTGGGCGGCGGCAGATGGTGGTGTGGTGGACGCCGGGCACGGCGGATGCATGTGGCACCCGGGCGCTGTCAGACATGCGTGCGGGACTCGTCATGCTACTGTCAGCTGTGTACGACTGTCAGCTATGTACGATCGCATGCAGAAATTCGGATATCCCGTCCGCATTCTCAAAGGTAGATAGACCAAAGAGATTCGGACGATGTATCAGCTCGGCCTGATAACGCTGCCAAATCGTGCACAGCTGACAGTCGTACATAGCTGACAGTCGTACATAGCTGACAGTGCCCGGGACGCCGCCCGCGCACAGCTGACAGTCACACGCGGCTGGCAGCAGCACGCATGTCGCCCGTGATTGGACGGCGGTACCGGGACACCGCCCGCACCTCGCCGACGGTCGCACACGGCTGGCAGCGCTCAACGTCATCTGGACGCAGCCGATCACAACACGCTCGCAGCCCGTGCATGGTTGACGGTGCCAGCGCGCGCCGTCCGCCCGCGGCTGACAATCGTACATATCTGACAACCGCACATACCTGATGCTGCTTTGGGCAAACATATGCGTTTGCCCAAAGCTTGATGGCGCATGGCGCTGCGGCCCCCTCTCTCTGTTCGACAGCGCGGAAGCATTCTCTTCCGTGAACGGCATGTATTTGCCGGCGAGCGGTTCGTCTCAGGCAAAACCACCCCTCTTTTTCAAACGTTATAGACAAGATGTATAAGACATCTATAATGACAATAACGACCTAAGGAGGAGTGATGAATCAAATCATCCTGGCATCGCATGGAGGGCTGGCCGAGGGAGCGCGCGACACGCTGTCGATGGTTCTCGGCGATGTGCCCAACGTGCATGTGGTGTCACTTGCGCGCGACGATATGGAGCCTGTGACCCGTGAGTTCGAACGTCTGCTTGATTCGTTCGACAGCGATGACGCGGTCTACATCTGTACCGACATGCTTGGCAGTTCAGTCAACAATGCGGCGGTTGAGCTCATGCATCGGCGCGGAAGCTGCACCGTGATTAGCGGCATGAACATGCCGCTTGTCCTCGCGCTTGCCGTTGCCTCTACCCCGCTTTCTCCAAGCGAATTGAGCACGGTTGTGCGAGAGAGCCGGGCGGGCTTGGTTGATTGCGGGGCTATTGAGGGTGCAGCTGCGAAAACGGCAGCCGTGCGAGAGCAAAGGGGCATGGGCAAGGGCAAGGGCGGAAAGGCGAACATCGTTCTTGTTCGTCTTGACTATCGCCTGTTACATGGTCAGGTCGTCTTTTCTTGGGTGAACAGCGTGGCGGCACAGCGGATCATCGTGGTCGATAGCGAGGCGGCGCACGACGAAATCAAGAAGGGCGCCCTGCGGCTTGCGAAGCCGGCCGGCGTGTATCTGAATGTCTATACCGTCGAGAAGGCGCTGTCGAAGATGGACAAGCTCAATACTCTGGGCGAGAACGTCATGTTTGTGTTCGGTAACGTTCGGGAAATGCTTGAGTTCCTTACTTCGTATCACGTTCCTGAGGTTAACTTCGGTGCAGCCGCCAACCATGAAGGCGCTCAGGCGGTCGGGGGAAAGGACAGCTCGGTATTCCTCGACGCTGCTGAGCGGGTATGTGCGCAGAGGATTCTCGACCTCGGCATCAAGATATACGAGCAGCAGACACCTACGCAGCCGCGCACCGCAATTGCGTCGCTGTAGTTCTGTGAGCAAGTGACAGCTTCGCATCGATAGAGGTGCGGAAATACATAGGAACCCATGGAAGGGAGAAGAAGATGGACACAATGGTCAGCGCGTTTCTAGTTGGCCTGGTTGGCGTGTTCTGCATGTTGGATTCACGCTTGCTTGGCCGATTGAATTTCGAGCAGCCGCTTATTGGCGCGACGCTTGTTGGCCTCGTGCTTGGTGATGTGCCCACCGGATTGGCCGTTGGCGCCGCTGTCGAGTTGGTGAGCATGGGCCTTGTGCAAGTTGGAGCGGCAACGCCTCCAGACCTGGTGCTCGGTGGCATCGTCGCCGCTGCCTTCGCCTGCCTGACGGGGGCCTCGGCTGAGACGGCAATGACGATTACCATTCCGGTCGCCGTGCTTGGGCAGTTGCTCGGCATCGCCTTCCGTTCGGTCATTGCGGGTTTGACCCACGTGGCAGACTCGGCAATCGAGGCCGGTCAATTCAAGAAGGCACGCTCGATGCATATCGTTGTAGGCACCATTCTGTATTCACTGATGTATTTCATTCCCATTTTCGCTGCTGTCTACATGGGGACCGATGCTGTCCAGGCGGTCGTCGACATGATGCCGGCGTGGGTCACCAATGGGCTCAACGTGGCCTCTAAGGTGTTGACTGCATACGGATTGGCCCTGTTGCTTTCCATGATGCTCAATAAGGGTATGGCGGTCTTTCTTTTCCTGGGATTCCTGCTCGCCTCATATCTGGGTCTGTCCGTAATCGCGGTTTCCATGTTCGGTGTCATTCTGGCGCTCATCCTCGTAAGCGTGAAATACGCGGGAGGTTCCGGACCCGCCGCAGTTGGCGCGGTCGCCGAATACGATCCGCTTGAAGACGATGAATAGAAAGGGGCCTGTCATGACACGTGATGTGGCTGTCGATATTCCGCTCCGAAAGAAAATCTGGCAGTTCTTTTGGCGCTCGTGGGCGATTCAGGACTCATGGAACTATGAGCGTCAGATGAATATGGGGTTCTTATACGGTATGGCTCCTACGCTCGATCGCTTATATCCGGATGAAAGCGATCCTGAGCAGCTCGAGGCGAAAAAGGAAGCGTATCGCCGCCACATGGCTTTCTATAACTGCACACCGCAGACAAGCGCTTTCGTTCTCGGTCTCTCCGCTTCCATGGAGGAACAGTATGCCAAAGACCGCACTAGCTTGAATCCCGATTCGATCAATGCGGTCAAAACCTCTCTCATGGGCCCTCTGTCCGGTATCGGGGATTCATTTTTCCAGGGCACGATCCGCGTGATCGCCTTCGGTCTCGGTGTCCAGCTTGCCCAGCAGGGCTCGATTGCAGGTCCGATATTGGCCATGGTTATCTCCATCATTCCCTCGGTTCTCATCACCTGGTTTGCGGCAAAGCTGGGATATCAGGGCGGTCGCGAGTACCTTGGAAAGCTCCAGGGCGGCAACACGATGGACAAGGTCATGTATGTGTGCGGCATCGTAGGCCTTATGGCGGTCGGCGGTATGGTTGCTACGTTGATCGGAGCGACAACACCCGCCACGTTTTCCGATGGAACGCTTGTCATTCAGGACATCCTCGACTCCATCATGCCGAATATGATTCCGCTCGCACTTACGGGCGTCATGTATTGGCTTATCAAGAAGGGCGTTAATACCGGATGGCTGCTCGGTATCGCGATTGTGGGCGGTGTTGCGTTGTCCGCTCTGGGCATTCTGGCGTAAAGGGCTGGCTTTGGCCGGCTAGGCGCTCGTGTGGCTATGGGCGTGTTGGCAGGTCTGCCGCTGTCCGCCTCGCCATTGGTTCGCGGCGGGTTGCTTGAGTTCGGTCAGCACCCACGTTGATATCTGCGTGCCGATTAGGCCGGTGCGCGCAAACATTGAAAGGAATCTGAAATGTACGAGATTGACCTTAGTCTCCCCAAGAAGATCGTTGCAGATGTTCTGTCCAGCCATTCGATCAACAGTGTTGCGTTCGTTGGCTGTGGCGCTTCCATGTCCGACTTGTACCCGGCGAAGTATTTTCTGGCGAACAATACCGACAAGCTGAACGTGCAGCTTTTCACCGCGAATGAGTTCAACTACGATACCCCTCAATGGCTCAACGAGCATACGTTTGTGATTACCTGTTCGCTTGGTGGCGGAACTCCCGAAACGGTTGCGGCAAATAAAACCGCCAAAGATCATGGCGCACCTGTTGTCGCCTTGACAAAGGAGGCGGGCTCCCCGCTTACCGAGGGCGTCGACCACGTGATTGTCCATGGGTTTGACGCAAACTATGCGGCAAAGTGCGAGAAGCCCGGTTATGCCTTGGCGCTCGCGGTGGAGATTCTGCAGCAATCCGAGGGTACCGATTTGTATGACGACATGCTTGCGGGGCTGACCGGCGTATTCGATCTATGCGAAGCGTCGGCTCGTCAGGCGAAGGGAGCCGCCGAGCAGTTTGCTCAGGAGTTCAAAGACGACACGATGATCTACTTCCTCGCTTCGGGAGCGTCGGAGAAGATGGCGTACTCGCATGCGGCGTTTCTGTTCACCGAGATGCAGTGGATCGATGCCGCGTCCTACAACGTGGGTGAGTACTTCCACGGGCCTTTCGAGGTGACAACCCCCGGTAAGCCCTACGTGTTCTTTATGTCCGATGGCGCGACCCGTCCTATGGACTCACGTGCACTGACGTTCTTGGAGCGCATGGGGGCGAAGGTCGCCTTGATTGATGCCAAGGACTACGGACTGGCATCTGTTGTTCCGGCTCGCGTGGTGACGTATTTCAACCCGTTCCTGCACTTGGCGGTCATGCGCGAGTACGGCAATCAGCTGGCGGCGGTGCGGCAGCATCCTCTGACCAAGCGCCGCTACATGTGGAAGCTGACCTACTAACGAGCTGACGGGTATAAGGTTGGGCGTAGCGCCGCGTCCGATTGCACTGGGCCGCAGGGCTGGACTACGTTCCTCCTTGCGGCTCTATCTATGGGGCGTTGCATGATACTATGACGTTATAGATGATTCGTATTAGACTGGATTTAGTATGGTTAAGAACAGCTCTGCCCCGCTCTACCAACAGATTTTTGAAGAAATCAAAGGGGCTATTGATGCGGGGGAGTATGCACCTAAGGAGCGCATCCCCTCTGAGCCGGAGCTGGCGACGAAGTACGGTGTGGGTCGCATTACAGTCCGTCGTGCAGTTGAAGAGCTGTGTTCGGAAGGTTATCTTGTCAAGCAGCAGGGGCGCGGCACATTTGTGAGCACGCCGCATGTGAGTCGCCGCCTGTTCCAAGACGCCATTGCGCGCAGCTTTACCTATGTATGCCGTGACAATGGCGTTGAGCCGGGGGCGCACGTGGTGAATCGACTCATCGTGCCCGCGCGTGCGGAGGAGTTGAAGTTTTTCGGCATCCCGCAAGGATCTCTTCTGCTGTATATTCAGAGGATTCGAACGGCCGATGAACAACCGATTTTTGAGGAGAACATCTTTCTGCCCTATGACGGGTATGAGCGTCTGCTGACCGACGATCTTGAGAACGCGTCGATTTTCGACAAGATCGCCGAGGTGGGAGGAAGCCGGCCGGAGCGAACGCCGACGAGAACGGTTGAGGCGGTGCGTGCGACTTCGGAGCAGGCGTCTCGTCTGTCAATTGCGCAGGGCGATCCACTTTTGTTTCTCAACGTCTGCTTTAACGATCGAAACGATCAACCGGTGTGCATTGGCCGCCAGTATTACGTTGGGAGTCGCTATCGCTTTGAATTGTAGGGGGTTGAGGAGCGGCGTGCTGTCTGGAGGGTTGGCGTAAAGCCGTTGTTGGTTGCTCCTGCCCCAGGGGCCTGACGGCGGCATCGTAGCGGACATCGGCCCTGCGAGGGGCAGCACGGAAAGCGCACATCGGGTGCGATGCGCGTCTCTGCTTGGCACTGTTGATTTGCGCGTAGGTTGCGAGCGGTCGCCGATTGCCGTGTGTGAGCGCCGGCTGGTGCGAGGTGCCGACTATGTTCGTACCGGGGCACCGGGCTGCTGTTGGTGGTGTTTAAACGACATTCGGGCGCTGTCAGATATGCGCGCGTGGGCCCGCCATGCTGCTACGGACACCGTGGGGCGGCTCTTGATGCCGACGCTTCTGGCCCTGTGCCGTTGTTGGCCGTGAGTTCGGCCCCGCTATGCCGCCATCCGAGCGCGCGGGACTCGTCATGCTACTGTCAGCTGTGTACGACTGTCAGCTATGCACGGGCTCATGCAGAAACTCGGATATAAAGTTCGCATTTTCAAAGGTAGATAGACCAAAGAAACTTGAACGATGTATCAGATCAGCCTGATAACGCTGCCAAATCGTGCACAGCTGACAGTCGTACATAGCTGACAGTGCCCGGACACCGCCCGCACCCCGCCGACAGTGCCCGGACACCACCCACACACAGCCGGCAGTCGCACACGGCTGGCAGCAGCACGCATGTCGCCCGTGCTTGGACGGAGGTGCCGGGACACCACCCGCGCATAGCCCGAAGCGCTATCTGCGCAGCCCGGACAGTGCCCGGGACACCGCCCGCACCCCGCCGACAGTGCCCGGGACACCGCCGGCACACAAGCCGACAGCGGCATAGTTCAGCGGCGGTGTCCATCTGGCATCGGCTGCGCTGGAAATCATGGGCGGGGCAGACAGGCCGCATGCAGCCAACAGCCCTTCGATAGCAAAAGAGGCCTCCGGCGCAATGCCGAAGGCCTCTGGGCGTCGCAAGTGAAAGCGCGGGCGAAAGGCCGGCTCGCTACTCCTCGACGATCTCGGTGATGGCGCCGGCGGGGCAGGCGTCCTGGCAGGCGCCGCAGGCCACGCAGGAGTCCTCGTCGGTCACGGTGGCGACGTCGGTCACCTCGAGCACGCCGGCCGGGCAAGCGTCAACGCAGACGCCGCAGGCGATGCACTCGTCAGCCTCGATAACGGGATGTGCCATGATAATCCTCCTCTGTTGCGCCCGATGCCACAGGCGAAGAAGGCAGCGGGTCTTTACGGGATTCAAAATACCACGCCATGCCGGCAATGCAAGACCTTCGAACGGCTTTTTACTACCGTTCGCCGAGTCAGCCACAGGTAACCTGACGTGCTCTTTGTCGAAGAACCCACCGCACGAAGTCGGTGGCCTGCGGTGCCAAAGAGGCGGATGGGGTCGCTGCCGGTTTGCCGCGCGGCACGCCCATGGCCGGGTACAGGCAGGGGGTCACCGCGGTGCCGTGTCGACGGCGCTTGCGTTGGTCGAAGAAGTCTCAGATATACCTGAAACTTTGCCTTGCGCGAGCGTGACGACGAGCAGGTCGTGCGTGAGCACTCGGCGATCCAGGACACCGTGATCCTGAGCGATGTGGCTCGGCGGCGGGGGAGAACACCGCTTTTCAACTTGAGGCGCCGGTGCACGGAGAGCTGGTGCGTAGGGGTATACGCTTACTGTCGGATCGTTGCGCGCTGGAGAGGTCGACGTTGTGGCGCGGCGCGGCCCGGAGCGGCTGTACGTTCAGGCGAGCGTGCGGGAGGTTGCAGGTTTCGTGCTCGCAGAGGCTACGGGGCGCAGCCGCAGCCGCGTGCGATGCGGTCTCCCTCGCATCTCGTTTGACACCTTAACGACGACCGGCGCACCGAACGCCATTTTAAGTCCCCCGATGTGCCAAAAATCGCTCGAGTACCCATCGAAGGACCGCAGCGTGGCGTGCCCTTGCCGCCTCGCACAACCTTGCTGTCGTGGAGAACAAGAAATCTTATATGAATTGACTTAGATTTTGTATATCACGCGCCATAAGAGGATATAGTACTTCCTGAACGAAAAGCACCGACGCCGCCCGCCTCGCGCAACGGCGAGCGGGCACCCCAATCAGAAGGGACTCCACTATGGGCAAGATTCTCGGTATCGACCTGGGTACCACCAACTCCGCCATGGCCGTGCTCGAGGGCGGCACCCCCACCACGATCGTGAACGCCGAGGGCGACCGCACCACCCCGTCGGTCGTCGGCTTCCGCGCCGAGGGCGACCGCATCGTGGGCAAGGCTGCCAAGAACCAGGCGGTCACCAACCCCAAGAACACCGTCTTCTCCATCAAGCGCTTCATGGGCCGCAAGTTCTCCGAGGTCTCCGAGGAGATCAAGACGGTTCCCTACGAGGTCAAGGAGGGCAGCAACGGCCGTTGCGTTGTCGTGATCGACGGCGAGGAGTTCACGCCCGAGCAGATCTCGGCCATGACGCTTTCCAAGATGAAGGCCGACGCCGAGAAGTACCTGGGCGAGACCATCACCGAGGCCGTCATCACCGTGCCGGCCTACTTCAACGATGCCCAGCGTCAGGCCACCAAGGACGCCGGCCGCATCGCCGGTCTCGATGTCAAGCGCATCGTCAACGAGCCCACCGCCTCCGCGCTCGCCTACGGCCTGGACAAGCAGAACCAGGAGCAGAAGGTCCTCGTCTTCGACCTGGGCGGCGGCACCTTCGACGTGTCCCTGCTCGATCTGGCCGACGGCGTGTTCGAGGTGCTGGCCACCAACGGTGACAACCACCTGGGCGGCGACGACTGGGACCAGCGCGTCATCGACTGGATGGCCGACAAGTTCAAGTCGGAGAACGGCGTTGACCTGCGTCAGGACCCCATGGCCCTGCAGCGCCTGAAGGAGGCCGCCGAGAACGCCAAGAAGGAGCTCTCCGCCGCTCAGCAGGCCGTCATCAACCTGCCGTTCATCACCATGAACCAGTCCGGCCCGCTGCACCTCAACTACACCCTTACCCGCGCCGAGTTCGAGAAGATCACCCGTGATCTGCTCGAGCGCTGCAAGGCCCCGGTCACCAAGGCCCTGAACGACGCCGGCGTATCCCTCTCCGAGGTCGACGAGGTCATCCTCGTGGGCGGCTCCACCCGTATGCCCGCCGTGCAGGAGCTCGTCAAGACCATGACCGGCAAGCAGCCGAACATGTCCGTGAACCCCGACGAGGTCGTGGCCAACGGCGCGGCGGTCCAGGGCGGCGTGCTCACCGGCGACGTCGAGGGCATCCTGCTGCTCGACGTGACCCCGCTGTCGCTGGGCGTGGAGACCATGGGCGGCATCATGACCAAGATGATTGACCGCAACACCACCATCCCCACCTCCAAGACCGAGGTGTACTCCACCGCCGCCGACAACCAGACCTCCGTTGAGATCAACGTCCTGCAGGGCCTGTCTCTTATACACATCTCCGAGCCCACGAGACGTAGAGGAATCT
>CABRIF010000011.1 GCA_902470925.1 uncultured Collinsella sp.
GATTCCTCTACGTCTCGTGGGCTCGGAGATGTGTATAAGAGACAGCTTTTAATACCATATTATGTACACCGTTAGGAGTAGCATGGTAGTGACCAACGCCCCCAATCTCGATAATGTTCATGTGGGACAGACGCTGTCCAGTTTCGCCGAGCTTTGTCGGCAAACCGACCTGAACGCAGGAAAGGGCAACACCAAAAAAGCCAATGAAAAGCTGCTCAGGCGATATTTAAGTTGGAAGAAGGCCTCCGAGCGCGGCAACTCCATCGTCATCACGGAAATCTATCAAACTCCAGAGCCTGAGGCCCTTAGGAGCGATGATGTTTATTCAGATGACATCCTCACCTGCCTGAGGTGGAACGACAAGCAACGACGCGAGAAGCTTGATGCCGATCCGGATAGAAGGTGGAGCACCCACTATCCCATCGCCGACCTTCTCGCCATCTGCGGGTTCACAAGCGAAAGATGGACGTCCGATCCTTCGAAGGTCTACATGGAGATAGAAGAGCTGAAGCGCGTTCACGCCGTGGACGCCTCGCCAGAACAAGCCTTCTTCTTCGTCAACCGCCTTAATCAGCACGTCTACAGCCATTGCGTCAAGATGCTCGACCGTTCCCTTCAGAGGCTTTACCGGAAAGGCTACCTCTCGGTCTTCGATAAGTCGGTGTGGGTCAAACGCAAGGATGACGGCAAGACGCGACAAGCGAGAATCGAAGAGGCAGAATTGTGCCGCTCCATAAGAAAGCGCGTCAAAGAAGAGCTCGGAGTCAAAAGCGAGGGCTTATACAACAGATATTCGATACAGCGGGAGTACTCGAAAGCCCTAGCCGAGGAAACGCCCTTCACCGATTCGTGGGAAATAAGGGAGATAATTATCCCGTTTAGCGGAGACGAGGTTTCGGAGGAGGACTATCTCGCCGCCAGAGGAAGGATCAATCGCCGCAGCGTCGACTACCTCATGCGAAAGGCAGACGAGGACGCTGCGTCCGAAAAGGCAAGAAAGATAACTCAAGCTCAGCAAGACCTGGATGAGGCATGCGCCAGCGACTCGGATTTCCGCATGCTCTACAAGTACCTCGACTACAAGCCAGAAGATCTTCTGGGGATGAATTTCGACATTCAAATGATGCTTAACGAAAACAGCAGGCGCGCCCTGGTAGGTTGGTTCATTGAAATCGGCGGTGCCGAGATGTATATAGACTGGCACGACCTTGAGGAGACGGAGTGGCGGGAGAAGCATGCCGATAAACTGGTGAAAAACCCTCAAACCCCATCAATTAACGAGTTGGACACTTCCGAAGAAACGTCTTAGCAAAGTCCTTTTGCGCATCGGGGCCGTCGGGGTTGTTTAAACCTCGACGGCCCTTCCGTTATTGCGTTCTGCTCATATGGGGTTTATCCACACATCGACTTCTGGATTTCAGGCGGTCGCGACATGGAAGCCCTTGCAATCAGGAGATTTCCGCATCGAAATGGGCAGAGAAAGCGGGCTCAACACTGTCAGCAAAAAGCGGAGCCGGTTGCCCGACCCCGCACCTCCGCACAAGCGGCTTAATCTACGTCCATCCAGGATTTTCCGCCGTCGAGTGACAGTGAATCCAGCGAGCCGTCGCCATCGGTGTCAGCGGCCACGTTGCCGTCTGAATCCGCAATCGCGCCGGTGCCGTCATTGTTCTTGCGAACGGCGTAATCCCCGTCCGTGTCCATCCAGGTCGCACCATCATCGGACTCGTCCATCTTGAGGTACGTTTTGCCATCGTCCGTGTCAAGCCAATCGTCCTCATCGAGCAACGTATCGGATGAATCGGGCTCGTAGGAGTAATTGCTCGCATCGGATTCATAGGAATAGTCGCTCTCGTCGGATTCGTAAGAATAGTCGTTCTCCTCGTTTCCGTAGCTGCTATTAGAGCTGCCGCATCCGGAAAGGAGCGATGCCGACGATATGGTGACGGCGAGCGCAACTGCGAGTGCCCCGGTCGCGATCGGGGGCCTTTCGGAGCCAGAGGTTCTAGTCATCGCGCCCCCTCAGTATTCCCCACGATACCCGCACTCGGTGCAGTAATAGGACTCCTTCTTCTTTCCGAGCGCGCCGCCAACGAGCCCTATCGGGCCGAGCAGCACCGCGCCTGCGGCAGCCTTGCCGACGCTGAACCCCTTCTTCTCCTCGCCTACGTGCTTCCAGCCCGTGGACGAACCACACGCCGGGCATCGAGTCGGTGCCTTCCCCATGTCGCAGCCTTCCTTTCGGAACATGCGCACCAAAAAATAAAGGTGCGCCCCTACAGAGGAGGGACGCACCTGCAAAAAAGCGTCCCTCATTGCTGCGACACAAGCTCTTATCCCTGTCTAGGAATGTAAGCGAAGAGGAAACCGCCTTTTGCCAAAGGAGGCTTCCTAAACAGGGAAGAGCTATGAACTTGTGTCGCAAATCAACAGTATAGCAGCTAAATAGGCCGACGTTTCCGTAACTGCGTTGCTGTCCGAGCCGACGCTACGCCATGTCGAAACCCTTGAACAGTCCCGCAGTGTTCATCGCCGCCTTGATTGCCTGCATGTCGGGCGATGCGTACAGGCTCAAGGTGATGCTCGGGTCTGAATGCCCCATGATACTCGCAACGGAGTTGACGTCCGCGCCCTCACTCAGCATGTTGGTGGCGAATCCATGCCTGATATCGTGGAACTTGAGCCTTCTACCCTGATTGCCCATGAGATTGTTGTTCTTTGAGAAGCGCCCCCACCACACGCCGATGGACTGGGGGCGGATGTATCTGTCATCGGGGAACCCAACGACGAAGGTCTGAGCGGTCGGCTCAATGCCTCCGCGTTCGCCCGTCTGATATTCAAATCGCTTGCACAGGACGTCGATGAGTATAGGGTTGAGCGGGATGAGGCGGCTGTTCCTGTTCTTGGTGGTCTTAAGGTACGTGTCGTTGTAGACCTCCCTGTGGGCATCGTCTTTGCCTATGGACTGGCACACGTTGATAAAGCCTGTCTCCATATCGACGTTCCTCCATTGCAGTGCGGCGATCTCGGCCTCCCGCATGCCCGTGTAGAACGCGAGCCACACGACGGCGTGATAACGCGAGCCCTCTTTCAACCGGCTCGCCGCCTTGAAGAACTGCGGGGACTCATTTCTCGTGACCGCGTTGGGGATTGACCTCTGCTTGGGAAAGAGCCTTATGAACTGCATGGGGTTGTTCGCAGTCCTGCGCTCCCTCAGGAAATACCAATAAGCCGACTTGAGCTGGAGCTGGGAGACGCGGACGGTGTTGATGCAAAGGCCCTTGTCCTTGATTAAATAGCGAAAGAACGCGAGGCAATCGGCCTCGGTCACGTCATCGATATCCATTGCCCCTATCGGGTGTCGCTCGACGCGCCGAAGCGTAGTCATCTCTTTGGAGTATGTTGAGCGCTCGATCACGCCGGAGGTCAGCTTGTCATCGAGCATGAATCGAATCATCTCAGTGACCTTGTATGCGGTGCTGTGCCGCTGTGGTGAGGCGGATGTTGAGTCGTTGGGGGTGTGGGAGTTCTCGGGTTCGGACGTGCATAGCCCCCTCCACCATTCGTTGGCATATTTCTTCGCAGATCGCTTGGAGGTTATTGACCGGGGAATTAAGCAACTCTTCTGCCTCCACTCGCCTTGTGCGTCCTTGTACTTCGAATAGGCCTGTAAGCGACCATCTTTTCTTTGTCGGATGCAAGGGGCGAGATATTCATGAGCGGTGGGCATGGTGCAACCCTTTCGATTGCACCGAACTGTGCACCCAATTTTGTGAACAACACCGTCATGGTGCACATCCGCCACCTACGCGAGAAAATCGGCGACGACGCGCAGAACCCGCGCTTCATCCGTAATATCTGGGGCGTTGGGTACACCATCGAGGGATAGAGGGGCCGCAGGTAAAACAGCATAAAGCCATTGTCGGTGACACCTGCTGCCTGCGATTTTGCGAGCAGTTTGGTGCCACGTTTTGCGCAAGGAAGACTGCCGGTGACTGCGGAGGAGAATGTCTATTCCCGGCCTTTCATCAAGAAGAGAAGCTAGAGGAACCGTAGGATTGGTTTAACCGTCATCTCTTTCGGACCCTCTGCTGCAAAATCGCCGTTTTGCGAAATAGCACTGTTTGCGAGACATTTTCCAAGGCAAGATGATCAAACAAAACCGCAGGTCGCGTTCAGCTGAAAACGAACGTGAAATGGCACCTGGAAGACGCATTTCGCAAAACCTCGATTTTGCAGCAAACTGGCTCCCGCAAGCCCATGCCATCGTTCCACACCAGAAGCCGCGCGACAAACAAGGCGGGCATTTGCCGGCTAGAAGGCAGTTGATGCAGCAAGCCATGGCATAATGGGAATCACCACACTGCCAGCCCGCCAATCGGCGGGAGGCGCTTACAACTGAAGACCGCGAACCAGTAGCAAGGAGGGGTATCCAAGCCTTCCTTGGCTGGTTCGTCCTAAATGCGAGCGCCACGGCAGTGTGGTAACTGTGGATTGGATACTCCTCCTTCTTGCGTCGCTACCGGCCATGCTCGAACAAGAGAATCCTTCACAGCAGCCGTCACTTATTGCCGGAAGGATGCGAGATGGTCGAGAAAGCCCATGGTATGCGATAGATGCGGAAGCAGCGAATTCTCATGGAACGGCGCTGTGAGAATTTGCGCCTATTGCCGCACTCCCTATACCTCTCGCAAGGCTGCGAACGACACAGGCGCCATCGACTCGGAGATCGGCATAGTCGACGACATCGGCAGGCTCCTGGCGAAATGCAGGGCCGACCCATGTAATGCGAGGCGCTACGCAAACCTCATCCTCGATCTTGATCCGAGCAATATTGAAGCCCTTGCATACCTCTGACCATTAGGGAGAAAGCAATGAATCTAACCGAGCTGAGCATCAAGTACAACATCCCGTTAAGTCCCGAGTTCCTTTCTTTTGTAGATAACTCAGGCTACGAAATTAAAAGGGGAATTGCACCGGCCCTGCACAGGGTATCGGATGATGAGGCGCGAAAAATCGCCCGCGATTTCTCCGCTCAACTTGAAAAGATTCGTGAAGAAAAGGAGAAACAGGCGTTGGCCGATCAGGCAAAACGTCAATCGGAGCAGGCCGACAGAGAAAGACGTCGACGCGCAGCCTCCTCGATTCTCATTACCTCTGGTTTTAATTTCGACGGATATCACGTTGTCAAATACTCCGGCTATATATCGGGTGACGATGTCATACAAATCTCTCGCGGGGCTGACGGAATCTTCTCTTCGGCGAAGAACGTTGGTGAGGAGCTCAGCAAATCACTTGTCCAGATTAGAAGGAACGCCCTGGCAGAACTTAAAGAGGCAGCTCTCGACCTCGGTTGCAACGCGGTCATTGGCGTTGACTTTGACTACATTACGCTTGACCCCGAAACTGCGAACTTCCGCGGCGGGACCACATATCTCCCCTATGTGTTCTGCGTAACCGCAAACGGCAATGCCGTGGTCATCGAGAAGAACGAGTGAGGCCATCATGGGATTCATCCAAGCCTTTGCCGGAGCTCTGCGCGGCACATTCGCAGATCAATGGAAAGACATCGTTTCGGTTCCGTTCGGCCTCAGCGATTCCGCCGTCCTCTGCGGCGGGCGCAGGCTTCGCACGGATGCCGCTCGAACCTCCAACTATCGGGGAGCGCCCAGCGTCATCTCCAATGGTTCTCTCATTGTTGTCCCGGAGGGTTTTGCGCTCATTACGCTCGAAAACGGATCCATTACTGGCTATATCGATGAGCCTGGCGGATACACGTGGCAATCTTCGAGTGAGCAGTCGGGGTCGTTCTTCTCTGACGGAGCATCCGCAAAGTCCTTCATCAAGGCTGCCTTTGAGAGGTTTAAGTTCGGAGGGGAGCCCGGCGAAAGCCAGGTTGCCTTGTTCGTCAACTTAAAAGAGATCCCCGGTTTCAAATTCGGTACGCAGAACTGCATTTATTGGGATGGCATACGAACATTATTTTTATCATTCTCCAAAACCTCTCATATATCAGTATTTCCGCAGGTGAAACACATCGTTTTGCATTTTGTCATGTAAGCGGAATTGGGTATCGTTTCGTTTATGAGCCGATTTTTTCCGCTGAAAAAGTTATACGAAAAGTTGTAAATCGCTCAAATTTACAACTGCGTACAACCTAATCCTATGCGACATCGTCTGTCATGCGCAGCATTTCTTCCCGCACATCATTGAAGCCAAGATGAGTGTATGTATTGTAGGTCACGTCAATGTCGGAATGCCCCATGATGTACTTGAGCTTTGCGGGATTCATCCCCTTGCGTGCCATTTTGGAGCAGAACGTGTGACGACAGACGTGCGGAGTAATTTTCGGCAGCTCATGCTTATAGATGTCGTTATGTTTTTGCAGAGCGTGCTGAAAGTACTTCTCCCAGTGCATGGCAACCATGGGCAGGTTGTTCTTGTCGAGGAACAGAAATCCGCTTACGCCGTCCACAAGAGGTTCAACTGAAGGACGAATGCGCCTTTGAAGAATCGCCTCGAAACACTCCCTGACTTTATCGGTCATAGGCACGTATCGTACGCCGCTCTTGGTTTTTGGACGCTCGATGTAGTACTCCATACCGCTTGTTCTTTGGAGTTGTTTATCAACCCGTATGCACCCATTCTCAAAAATGAGGTCATCTTCGGTAAGCCCGCAGAACTCGGAGATGCGCAGCCCCGTATTGAAGAGGATGTAGAATGCCTCATAGTAGCGGGAGAAATGATCATCGTGCTTCACGAACTCAAGAAACCTGCGCTCATCTGTCGCCGTCAGGGCTTCTCGGGGGATAGAATCATTGACAAGCACAGAGGCAAGCTCGAAGTTGAATGGGTTTCGCCTGATGAGATCGTCCTCCTCGGCAAGCTGGAAGGCAGGACGAAGCACGCCCCTGATGGAGTGGATAGAGCTGTAGCTCTTTCCGAGGCTTTTTTGCAGATAGATGAGCCAACTCTTTGCATCAAGCGTCGTAACCGCATCAATGAGCCTGCTCCCGAATTCATCTTTGGCAAGAAAGTTCAGCACAGTTTTATAACCCGCTTTGGTGGTCTGCCTCACCGCCGTTTTAGTTGAGACGTAGTTTTCAACGAGTTGGAGAACGGTCATCTTCTCTGGTGCAACGCGGTCAAACAGATCGCGCTGCACTTGCTTCTCGATTTCACGGAGGCACTTATCTGCTTTCTTGCCCTTGGGCGGAAAGTCGTGCGCCGTCAGCGTCCAAGAGTACTTGAACCTCGTCTTGCCCTTAGCGTCTTTGTACTTGAAGTAGTACTGTCCGTTAGGACGTTGCCCTTCACCTCGGCGCAGGATGCGCCCCTTGCTGTCTTTTCTCGTGGGCATTCTACTTACCTCCTCTCCTTACGAGCGCGCCTCGATGCGTCGCAATGACCGCATCGAGGCGCGTGTCTGTTTCGTTGGTTCGTTCGGTTAGATTCGATTACTCGTTCGAAAAGTATTCATCCTTCAGATACAGCAGATCTTCAATGAAGAAGTACTGCTGACCTGAAGAAGGCGAACCCTTAGCAAGACACCTGATTCCAAGTGCGCCGCCGTAATCAACCATGAACTTCAGAAACCCTGTAGTCCCAAGAAACCTTGCCGCTGTGTTTGAATCAACGATCCTGAGTGAGCGTTCAAGTAAGTCGAACTTGGGGTTGCCCTGCTTGGTTTTGCAGGTTGAATTGCTCATTTTGAGCCTCCTTTTCGATCGGCGTTGCGACGCAACGCAATTTCGTAACAAGGCGAGATTAGCTACAGATTGAAGTATCTTCAAATTGAGAAAAGCCTGGTAAATCAGCCTTTTTATCTGCATCTGCTCATATATGAGAAGAAAAAAATCGATGCAATTCCCTGTGAATCACAAAGCCTGCATAAGACATGCTCGCGCCTTCGCGCATCTCGCTTCGCTCGATGCCGCCTCGTTTTATTTCCAACGACGCTGGCGCAAGGGCATGGGGGGGCCGTCGGCTATGCCGACCGCAGCGCAAGCTGCGTCAGCCCCTCTTATGCCCTTTTGCCTTTTTTGCCCCCGAAGCGTATAGCGGAGGGAGCCAAGGCGATTTCTCCTGATATATGGCGTGAAGCGCTGTAGAAAACAAGGCATGTTTTAGGGGTTGGATTTGTCGAAGATTGCGACAATTGTAGAAAGCGCTTTGGAAAGCCCCATAAACGGGGCGATCTTCTCGGAGGATTTTCTACAAGTTCAGGCGTAAAGTGACGACGTGTAGAAAGCGCGTCTTGAGTGCGCGCGGAGCAAAAAATAAAGGGCGCAGCGATTGTTTTCGCTGCGCCCTTCGGCGACGTTTCAGTCGTAGATTATCGGAGCGGGCACGAGCCGCCAAGCTGTGCCTAGATGATTTACCCCAAGGACGTACAGGTCAAGCTCCTCGTCGTAGAACACCGGCTCGCCCGTGTGCCCCATGACAAACGACGGGTCCTGTATGATGTACCACTGGAAAATCTCCTCCCACGGCGCCCAGTCCCCGCTCACAAGCTCAAGCGGGCGTTTTGCCATCTCGTTTGCGAGCACCATGTTCCCGCACGTCTCGGCGAGGTCGGCGTAGGTCTTGATGCCGTAGTCACTCATCGCTTTTCCCCTCCGCTTCCCGCTCCTCGATTCGCTTGAGACATTCAGCCACGCAGTAGCGCATGGTGCGCAGGGTCTCGCAGTCGATGCTCTCCGCGAGGATGTCCCCGTCGAGGACGACCTCGCCCAGAGCGTTCACGAATCGCCACTCCATCACGTTGTCGATGCGCTTGAGCACGTCCTTCAGGGTGCCGCTGTCGCGCATGGGGGCGTTGCCGTCCACCCTCGCCATGCGCTCAAGCTCCTTGGCCTTCGCCGAGCAGATGCGGGCGGTGCGCCTGAGCACCTGCGCCCTCCACATGGCCTCCTCCTGGGGGCTGTTGGGTTCTAATGGCTTGTTGTTCATGTGTGTACCTCCTTTTCACTTTGGAGGCACTCGATGCCGAAGGCATCTTTTCGCTCTTGCCCGTCAGTATCCCATTAGCAGCCCACTAAGCGCCCGCTGAAAGACCCATGAAAGGACCTTTGGCGGGCGCGGGATGCGATAGGGTCTCAACGCGATCCGCTCTGAGGCCATCAAGAGCCCTCGATAGGGCAGAACGCTGTCGTTGATCTACTTTCGTGTCTTCCGAATAGATGCCATTTCTCATTTTTGCGGAGTAAAAAAGAGGAAGGTGGCCGCTTTGCGACCGCCTTCCTCCTCAAAGACGATTGGCTATCTTCTGTGATTGGGTAGGATTTGCTGTCCGGATGTGGATTGTTTACTGATGAGCGCCGCACGAGGTGCAATACACGTAGTCCACGTAGGTTTCGGTGCTGTAGGAACCGTGGTCTTCCTTGTGGGAGCCTACCTGTACTTTCTCGGTCTTAGTGCGGTTCACGTAGTTGCCGCAATACCCTTCGGTCTTCATCTTTTCGACGATAAGGTTCTTGAATGCTTCGAAGTCGGCATCGGTGTAGAACCAGTACGTCTCTCCGTTGCTGAGCCATGTTCCGTCAGGTTGTTCCGTGTAGAGTTGTCCGCCATAGATTGTCTTGGTCTCGTAGTCAGGCACATCAACCCAGTTGCTCACCCAGACCTGACGGGTAGCCGTATGGTTCACCCAGGTGTGCGTATGGGCAGGCTTGGAAGGCTTGTTGGACGCCGAACCAGAGTTCGAAGAACCGTTGTTGGAAGACTGAGAACCAGCGTTGCCGTTGTCAGCCTTGGCGCTGTCGTTCTTGGCAGACGGGGTCGTCTGGGCAGGCTTGTCGTTGACATCGACTTCCTTGTCGGCGTCAGTTGCCTCCTGCTTGGTCTTGTCGCTCGCGTTCGGGTTCTTGGCGACGTTGCCGTCGAGCTTGTCGAGGATGCCAGTGCCCGCATCGCCCTTCAAGGTCACGTCGCCGTTCTTGATGGCGTCCTTGGTCTTGTTGACGATGTCCGCGAGCATATCGTCGGTGACCTTGTCAGCGGGAATCTGCGCCATAGGGCAGTTGATGGCAGGTGCGGTCTTCGCGTCGGCGTCGACGGTGATGTCGACGGGAGCGCCCGTGTCGTAGATGTCGAATGCGGAACCGTCGGAGTTGACGGGGCTGACGAAGCTCACGGTGTAGTCGCCCTCGGCGAGTGCGACCGTGGAAGTGCCCTTGTTGCCCTCGGCATCGGGGGTCACCGCGTGGTAGAAGTCCACATCGTTGCCCTCGATATGGGCGATGGCGGGCGTGGAGTTTTCGTCCCAGCCGTGGTCGGCCGTGACGTTGAGGGTCACATCGACAGTTCTTGACTCCTGTTGTTCTGGTTGTTGCTCGGACGTTGCGAACGCTCCACTTGCCACGGCTATCGCAACAACGATCGCAACAACGATCGCAGCGGCTATCGCTGCGGCTTGGGGCTTATGCGAGCGCGCCCACTGGGATAATCCGTTCATTATCCATCCCCCTTTCTTTCATGGTGGTTTCGAGTTACCTCGTTATGTCAACCGCGTCATTACTTAGCGCTTTCCCATCGCGCGAGCCATCCAGTCGAGGTTGCTGTTCGCACTGGCGGTATTTGCGTTGATCTGCTGAGCCTGATTGAGAATCTGCCCCTGCATGAACAGGTTGCCTATTTGCAGCATGTTGCCGATGCGCTGCTGGTTGAGAATCTGCTGCTGGCCCGCTTCCATACGGCGCTGGTGCATCTCGGTCTCGTAGAGGTTGACCATCTCCTGTACGGTGGTGGCGCGATGGTTGCGCACGGCGGCGAGGAAGAAATCCACGGCTTCGATGCTGTCGTAATCCATGGGGTACCACGGGGCGACCTGCAAAGCCCATTGCTGCTGTACGGCGAAAATCTCCTGCTTGGTTTGCTCGATGCTCTGGGCTAGGGCCTGGTTGTTGGCTTCAACTTGTTGGTTGCTTTGGTCAATCGCGGCATTTATCTGGGAGCGGCTTTTGTCCGCTGTCTTCGCTATGACCTTGTATAGAATCGCACCGATGATAGCTGAGACGATGAGGTTCACGACGTTCCAGACCGTCGTCTGAAGCTCCATACCCCCAATTGGGAAAAACGGCATGGTGACAGGGAATGTGAGCACCCTCAATGGGGCGCTCGTGATAAGCGTGAACGCGATAAGGAAGCCCCCGATTGCATAGAGAACAGGGTGCCTTTTAGTCTTCTTTTCCGTCTTGGTGGCAAACTGAGTGGTGAGCTGGTTGATGCGTTGCTGAAGACTGACCACGCGGTGCATCAAATCGTGCGCCGTGGCAACGCCTGGCAACAAACTTGCCTGTTCCTCCATGTTTGCTCCTTTCTATTTCACGGATATAGCCCGAGCTGCCATCGGGCTATATCGTGCGTATCTACTGCCTAGTCCACCTCTATCCCTTCGGTATCGGGGGTGTCCCACGTGAAGCCCGCGTGCCCCTCGTTCACGACGGTGGCGAGGCCGGAGTAACCGCCGAAGGTCGTGCCATAGACGGTCTGGGTGGTCGAGTAGGTGGGCGTGGAAAGGTCGATGTCCACTTGCTCGGTCTCGTAAAGCGCCTCGTCCGCGTATCTGTCGGGATGACTGCCGATATGTGAGCCTGAGTAGAAATGCGAGCTGTTCAGAGACTGGTGCTCGAAGCTGAGCGTTTCTGATGCGGCGATATTTCCCGTGTCATCCGTTTCGAGTCTGAGGGTGAACGGCACGGCTTCCGGCTCCTGGTACTCGGCGGCCTCGTTGACCTTCTGGCCTGCCGCCTCATTTGCGGCGTAATCGGGGGGAAGGGAAGTAGCTTCTTCGATGTCCTCGTTGGTCTCGTCGATGGCGGACTGCTTGGTGGCGTCGAAGCGCTCCCGGTCCTTCTTCTTGGCGAGGTCGATGATTTCGTCGTTCGACATCCCGTCGAGGTCACCGAACGTGACGTCGACGTAGGACGTACCGCCGTTCATCCACACGTATTTCGTATCGTAGACGGTGACGTTCCCGTTGCCGTCAAAGACAAGTACGCGCTCGACGCCTGTGTCCTTTCCTATCTGCTCGTCGCCGCCGTAGACCATCCACACGCCCGCCTGGCCGAAAGCCTGCGAAGCAGGCACGGGCTCGCTCGCGTTCTTGACGCCTTCGCCTGAACCACTACATCCAGCCAGCCCAAAGCCCGCTATGGTAACCGTTCCGATGCCGAATAGCTTGAGCGCCTCTCTCCTCGTGTACTGCTTCATGGTTGTTTTCTCCTTTTGCGTTCGCTTGCTTTGTCGATTTAGCTTGTTGCTCGATGTTTTTCCCGTCGGCTTTGATGGGAAGGGGGCAAGTCGAACGACTGCCCCGGTAAAGATTCCGGAGCCGTTCGGCTTGTCCCTATGCAACTTATTGTTGTTGGCTTTCCTGCTGTGCCTTGAGCCACTCTCTCGCGTTGAGCTGATCCTGGAATTGGGAGTTCGTCATGCCGTCGCCGCGGACGGAGTTGGGATCGTTCGGGTCCCATGACTTGGTGAGCCCGATCGTCAGATACTTCTCCAGGCCGTCTCCCGCCCCGTTGCCGACATATACGTTCAGTCCGGTGCCGGTCGCGCCGAGTTCCTGCGTGCCGTATACCGGCCACGGGTTATCTTTCGCAACGGCGATGCAGATTGCGCCGCCGTAGTCGTTGGCCGGTTTGTGCGAAATCTGCCACGTGTGGTCGTCTAGCTGGGTCACGCTCCACTCGTTCTGCTTCCAATCGGACGGCACGTCCACGTAGAAGTAGTCGGTCGTGAACGAATGGCCACCGCTGGATGCCTGGTCCGTTGACGTCTGCTCGCTCTCGGAAGTGCTCGCCTCGGTGCTCTTATTCGCCTCGTCGGTCTTTTTCTCTTCCTCGGCCTTCTTGGCTACCACGGCATCGTCCCTGCGCTTTTGTGCCTTCTCTTTGAGCTTGTCGAGCTTTGACGAGCTTATGCCGCTGTCCTTTGCTGCCTTATATGCCGCATCGATCTGCGCGTCCGTCACCTCTTCTGCGGGGACAGGCTTGATGGTGATTTCCTTCTTGACGTTGACTTTGCCGTCCTTGTCGATGCTGACCTTCGTGGACGCGCCCTTGGTGTCGTAGATGGTTCCGTCCGCCGCGATGGGTGACGCCTCGATCGCAAGGCGGTAATCTCCCGGCCTGAGGGCGATGTCCGAAGAGTCCGACCCCGCGTGGAACACGCTGTCCACACTGTTGCCCGAGGAGTCCTTTCCGGTGGCATGGATGGTGATCTTCGTGCCCTTTCGCGTGTCAAGCCCTTCGGCGTTTACGACGAGGGGGACGCCGTAGGTCTTGGACACCTGCGCCGAGAGATATAGATAGGCGCCTCCGCAGCAGATGGCGACCACCGCCGCGATACCTATCGCCACCCACAGTGCCGCCCGCTTCTTTTTGCCGGATCTGTCAGCCATCTCTTATCCTGCTTCCTTCCTCCGTGATGTCTGTTCGCTCTTGAGAAATTACTTTGAGGCGCGCATGCGCTCCATGAAGACGCCGGCCGAGATGAGCGCCAAGGATACTGCGAGCGTTGCGAGGAAGGGGAGGATGTTGTCACCCGTCTTGGGCAGCTCGCCGTTCTTGGCACCGGTTTTTGCGTTCGAGCCATTCGAGCCGTTTGCCTGCGCTTGCTTTTTCTGCTCGGTCGATGTCCCGAGGGCGGCGACGGTCTCGGTCTTGGTGGCGCCGCATTTGGTGCAGGTGTAGGTGCGCACGCCCTCCTTCGTCGCGGTGGGCTCGGTAGTTACGGTGCCCTTGTCCCATGTGTGGTCGGTCGCCGCGATCTCGCGCGTCTGGACGGCCCCGCAGATATCGCATGTTAGCTGCTCCTGCCCGGGCGCGGTGCAGGTCGCGGGGGTCGTGACCTTCCAAGTACCTTCGTGCGCGTCGCCGTCGATGGCATGGAACTCAACGGTGTTCACGCCGACCTCCTGACGCCACTTCGCATAGCGCTCCGCCTCGGTCCCCTTGTAGCCGATGATGCGGCAGTTGAGAATAGGCGTCGAATGGATGGCCGTGACGGATTTGGGGATCCAGACATTCTTGAGGCTGTCGCATTGGTTGAGGAACTGGTCGGGGATCTCGGTCACGCCCTCCTCGACATGCGCGTTCTCAAGGCTGGTGCAGCCGTAGAACTGCGCGTTGCCGCCGCCGCCCCATGTGGAACCGGAGGGAATGGTCACCGAGGTGAGCTTCTTGCAGTAGACGAAGACATCGGAATGCCAGTCGACGTTTGCGGGCAGCTTGATCTCGGTGAATCCCGCATTCTGGAACGCGCAGTTCCACACGCGCTCCAGCCCATCGTTCAGATGGACCTCGGTGAGGCTAGGGTTGTCCGCGAATGCGGAGACCCTGATGGTCTTCACCGTGGAGGACAGCGTCACCTTATGCAGGTTGCTGTACTGGACGCTACCGTACGAGGCGAACGCGGTGCCGGGGATTTCCGTGACGCCCTCGGCAACCTTGACCTCTGTAATCTGCGAGGCGTACTGCGTCCAGTCATATGTGGTTGCCGTGGGGATGTCCGCCGTCAACGTGAGCACGCCGTCGTTGAGCGTCCAGCCGTTGCCGCTGATTTCCTCGGCATAGGCGCCGCGCGCGCCGGACAGCAGTGCTACGCACAGGGCGAACACGCCCGCGAGGGTCAGCACCCCTCTTTTCCATGTCGTTGATTTCATCTTCCCTTTTCCTTTCTTTTGGGTTTACGTTTTCGTTAAATCGGCCGGTTACAGTCCGTTGCGTTTGCCGAACACATCGCGCGCGATCCAATCGACGTTCCTGCTCGTGCTTGCGGTGTTCGCGTTGATCTGCTGGGCCTGGTTGAGAATCTGCCCCTGCATAAAGAGGTTGCCGATCTGGAGCATGTTGCCGATGCGCTGCTGGTTGAGCATCTCCTGCTGCCCCGCCTCCGTGCGTCGCTGGTCCATCTCGGTCTCGTAGAGGTTCACCATCTCCTGCACGGTGGTGGCGCGATGGTTGCGCACGGCGGAGAGGAAGAAGTCGACGGCTGCGGTGTTGTCATAGTCCATGGGGTACCACGGCGCGACCTCTGCCGCCCAACGTTGCTGCACGGTGAAGATCTCCTGCTTGGTTTGCTCGATGCTCTGCGCGAGCGCCTGGTTATTTGCGTCGACCACGGCGTTGTTGTTGTCGATATAGACGTTGCGGCGGGCGCGGGACGTGTCGGCCGCCTTGGCGATGACCAGGTAGAGGACCACGCCGATGACGGCGGAGACGATCAGGTTTATGGCATTCCAGACGTCCCTTTGGAGGTCCGGTCCTCCGGTCGCGTAGAACGGGAGGGAGAACGGATACGTGAGCGCGCAGAGCGGCGTGCTCGTGATGAGCGTGAAGGCGATGAGGAAACCGGCTATGGCATAGAGCACGGGGTGCCGCTTGGTCTTCCTTGCTGTCTTTTGCGAGAACTGCGTGGTCAGTTGGTTGATGTGATTTTGCAGATTGACCACGCGATGCATCAGGTCGTGCGCGGTCGTGATTCCCGCCAGCAGATCTGCCGTTTGTTCCCCCACGGCCTTTACCCTTCTCCTCGATATACGGGTGCGCCTTCGGCGCACCCGTTTTCGGAATGCTGACTATTGCTCATAATTGAACTACATAGGCAATAATTAGCCCCTACAGTTTATTATACTTGCAGAGAAATGCCCATACGATTCAAGTCAGATTGATTCGTATGGGCGGTGATAGTGTGAAGTATTTCGAAATAGGCCAACGCATACGGCGGTACCGTAAGGCCTGCGGGATGTCGCAGGAGGCGCTGGCAGGAAAGGTCGGCATCTCCGTCACGCATATGAGCCATATCGAGACCGGAAACACTAAGCTGAGCCTGCCCGTGCTATCGAAGATTGCCGAGGAGCTTTCGGTCGGCGCCGACGCGCTGCTGTCCGACGAGCCGAGGCCTGATAAGTCGACGCTTTCGTTAGAGGTGCGAGAGATCCTGGATTCGTTCGAGGTCGACGAGCTGCCCGTGGCAATCGAAGTGCTTCGGGCGCTGCGGGATGCGATGGCTAAAAGACGCGGCTAGGGGCGAATTCCAGCACTCAAAAGTTGTGAAAAAGTTGCATAGCAGCAAGATGAAAAGGGCAAACCACCCATTTACGAGGCGGTTTGCTCCTTTAGTCAAATATTCCCATGACTCCTACCTGCAAGCCCAAGCAGGGGCAACCACAAGAGGAACTTGCACCCTGAAGATCGTTAACCCGATTCTGTTTCTTAAAGAGTTCGTCCCCGTCGACTACTACAGTGACTCCTTAACCGTGTTCGACCTGATGGATTTCGACAACAAGGCCGCCAGTCAACTTTTCAATGAACTGGTCGCCTCCCTCGCGCCAGCATTTTCCGTATACGCGAACCAAAGCGGAGCAACTGCCAGGATCAGCGACATGCAACGGGACAGCCATCGGTTCTCCGCCAGCTTACGCGAAGCGGTGGAGTGCAATTACCATTGGAGGGAACGACGCGGAATAGAAATCGTCGAAGTCGCCCTATCCGCCATTGACTACGACGAGAAAACGAAAGAACTACTGTTAAAAGTCCAGCAAGCGGACGCTCTTATGGGCGCAAGAGGCAATTCAAATCTTCAGGCATCGTTTGCCGCGGGGCTGCAATCAGCAGGAAGCCAAGATGCAGGCTCGCTCGGCATGGCGTTTTTGGGCATGGCAACGCAAGGGGTCTCCCATCCGTACACATGCCTACAACAGCCCACATCGTCTCCCCAGCCAGCACAGGAAGACCCCTATGAAAAGCTTACTAAGTTGAAGGGGCTGTTAGATGCAAGCGTAATTACCGAGGAAGAGTTCAATGCCGCGAAGGCCAGACTGCTCAACTTGTGAGAAGGCAGGGGCTTGCATCAGATGCAAGCCCCTTACACATTATGGCGCGCCAGGCCGCAAGCGGAGCGTGACGGAGCCCCCTTCGAGCCCTCTGCTGCAAAATCGAGGTTTTGCGAAATGCGTTCTTCAGGTGCCATTTCGCGTCCGTTTTCGGCTGAGCGCGACCTGCGGTTTTGCTGATGTCGGACGGCCTGGGGCATGTGACCGAAGCGGTGCCATTTCGCAAAACCTCGATTTTGCAGCAGACTGGCTCCCGCGGGCCCCGTCCCCGTGCGGCACGCACGGCTATACTCTTAGCTGTACCTCACGTTACCCTCGCGCCCCTTAGGGCAGACCCAGAAAGGTCATGCCGTGCCTCGTATCCACACGTCCCTCGCCTCCGCGGACCCCATCGGCAACGCGTGCGCAACCCGCGCACGCGCGCACGCAAACGGCCCATCCGCCCCCAGTACCCCAGCTGACCGCACTGCGAACCGCCTCGCCGCATCTGGCCGCACGCACGCACCGCGGGCACGCACCCTTTTCGTCCTGCTCGCCCTCGCGCTCACCATGGTCTGCGGTCTGCCCTTCCCCGCCCTGGCGGAGCAGCGAACCAGCGACATCATCCTGGGCACCTCGGCTGAGGACCGCGGCACAGCAACCGCAGATCTGCCCGACATCATCGCCACCCATGCCCTCGTCATGAGCAAGGACGGCACCGTCTACTACGAGCGCGATGCCGATGCCCCCATCAAAATCGCCTCGGTCACCAAGGTCATGACCGCGCTGGTGGCCCTCGAGAACTCCTCCCTCACCGATGTCATCACCGTCGATCACGCTGCCGCAACCGTGGGCGAATCGGCTGTTGGGCTCAAGGAAGGCGACACCCTCACCATGGAGGAAGCCCTCACCGGCCTGCTCGTCATGAGCGGCAACGACACCGCCACCGCCATCGCCACCGCTGTCGGCGCCAAGATCGACCCATCGAGCGCCGACCCCTACCAAACCTTCGTGGATGCGATGAACAAAAAGGCCACCGAGCTCGGATGCACGGACACCCTGTTCGAAAACCCCCATGGCCTCGACTTCGGCAGCTGGGTGGGCAACATGCACTCCACGGCGCGCGATGTCACAACCATCTACGCCGCCGCCATGAAAAACGACGACTTCCGCTCGCTCGACGACAGCGACCGCACCACCATGCAGGTCACCTCCGCCGACGGAACCCAGCGCACCCTCACGCTCACCGTTCGCAACAAAATCCAAGGTCAGCAAGGTAACATCGGCGGCAAAACGGGCAGCACCTACGAAGCAGGCGAGTGCTTCATGAGTGCCTTTTCGCGCGAGACCGGCGGCGAGATCTATATCGCGGTTTTCGGGTCGGACAGCGATGAGCACCGCTTCACCGATACGCTCGCGCTGGCGAACTGGTACTACAACCACCTGGCGCAGGTGCCCTTCGCGAACACGCCCTCCACGATCAACGGCTCCCCCATCATCGCCGAGGCGCCATGTACCGACTGGACCGACAAAACCGTGGGCTTGACGCTCGAGAACCCCGCGCAAACGGTGACCGTCTTCAGCCTGGCGGGTGCCATCGAGCAGGACATCGACGTGGACGCACTCTCGGGAAACATCGAAAAGGGGCAGCAGGCGGGGACGATCACCTACAAACAGGCCGGCAAGACCGTGGGCACCGCCAAGCTCGTATGCACCAGCGCGCAGGCGGCTCCCAACCCGCTGGAATGGGTGATGATCCAGTTCGACCGCGCCGTGCGATTCTTCCAAGGCAAGGCGGGAACCGCACAGGAAACCGAGCTGAACGAAGCCCCCGACCCCACTGCCTACGACGCCGTGTAGCCCCTGGGCAGGCGGCAGCCCTCATGCGCATGCAGCATGCAGCCGACATCGCGATCAGCTTGTGATCAACAGGTACACCGGCAGCAACACCAGGAACACGATAACCAACATGATGAGGCACCCGCAGCCGTCCAGCGGCTCGTTGCCTCCGCCACCTGGACCCTGCGGCCCCTTGGAAGATCCGCCCGACGACTTTGCCGCGCGCGTTGTTGTTTTGAACGCATGGTAATCCCCCGCGCTCGGGCCGCCGAAGCCGCCACCGAACCCACCGGGCCCTCCGCCGATCATGCCGCACCCCTTTCTACCAGGCCACCTTTCTCACCTCTTGGTATACCATCCCGCGCGGACACATTTTCAGAAGCCCTTACCTCATCACCTTGTTGAGCAGCTCGTCGTAGGTGCTCACGAAGTCGTAGCGCACGTCGTCCTCACCCAGCTGCTCGAAGAGCTTGCGGGCGCATTCGATCTTGGCCGCCTCGACGCCCTTGAGATTGAGCGTCTTGAGCGACCCTTTAATTTCCGCTACGAAGAAGATGTGCTTGACCGCACCCTCGTTGAAGGCGATGGCCCAGTCGGGCGCGTAGTCGCCCACCGGCGTGGGGATCTTGAACGCGCGCGGCAGGTGCGCAAATACGCACACCTCCTCGGCCTCCTCGAGGTCCTGCGCGAACTTACGCTCGATATCACTGTCGAGCACCGTCCAGTCCTGCACGCCCTTGGCGGCCGTGGGCAGCGCCCGTGCAAAGCTCTCGGGCATATCCTCTGCAAAGATCTCGGCAGCGTCGTAGGCCCCCGCCACGCGGTTGTAGCGAATATGCTCCACCACCATGCGCGCTTTCTCGTCCACGATGAGCTTCGCCGTCTTGACGATGAACTCCTCCGGATTCACACGGAGCAGCGCAAACCGGTCGGGCGCGATGCCCGCCAGGATGGCAGCTGCGCTCCTGCGCGTAATGCGCGCCTTCTCGGCCACCTCGCCCACCAAATCGTACGCCACGTTGATCGTGGCACCGCCGTTGACCTCGAGCGTCTTGCTCGATGCGGCATCGAACCCGGACTGAGCCTCGAGCTCCTCACGCGCCATCTGCTCACGCTGCGCAGCCTGCTTCAAGCGATAGCGCGGCGCCGTCACATCCAGATTGGCGTTGATGCTCACCACGGCCTTGCGCCGCAGCTCGTCGCTGTCGAACTCAACCGTGTACGCATGCTTGCGGTTGATGCGCGCCCACAGCTCCTGGAACTCCCGCTTGCGGAAGTTGTCGTTGAGCTTGTTGGAGGCGACCTTGGTGCCCAAGCCGTTGCCGATCTCGATCGTGGCGTCCTCGGCACTTCGCACGATGCGCGCGACCTGGTCCGCATAACCATCCAAGTGCTCGGGGATGTCGCCATCATCGAGCGCGGCAAGCCCCTGTTCCGCAAACGCATCGGTGGGCCGCCCGTGCGCATCGATGAGCTCATGGCGCACGAGCGCGTACATGATCTGATCGGCATCCGCTCCGGTCAGCGTGTACTCCGTGGTGCCATCACTCACCGTCACGCCCTCAAACAGCTTCTTCTCAACGCGAGCGGGGCGCTCGCGCAGCTCACCGGTCGTCTCGGTTTGCAGCGACTTCACAAAGCTGTCGTAGCCTTCCGAAGCAATCACCGTGAGCAGGTTCATTTTGTGCACGCCGTCACGGCCCAGCGCCAGCTCGTCTTGGCGCGTGCCGTCCTGGTTCACGCACAGGCGCAGGCCGCGGCCAACCTCCTGCCGCTTGGAAATGTCGGAATCGCCCGACCCTTTGAGGGTGCAGATCTGGAACACGTTGGGGTTGTCCCAGCCCTCGCGCAGCGCGGAGTGGGAGAAGATGAAGCGCACCGGCTCCTCAAACGAGAGCAGGCGCTCCTTGTCCTTGAGAATAAGGTCGTAGGCGGCCACGGCGTCCTCGCCCTCGGCGAACTCGCTGCCACGCTTGAGTTTGCTGTTGACCGCACGCCCCTTCTTGTCGATGGAGAAGTAGCCCTCGTGCACCTTGCGCTCAAGCGACTCGCGCAGGTAGTGCAGATAGCGCGGGTCGTATGCATCGTCAAGTGTCGGCACATCGCAGCGCGCCTCCACGGCCTTGGCGTACTCCTCCTCGAACATCTGCCCGTACTCGCCCACGCCCTCGGAACCGTCCTCATCGTACACGCGGTACTTGGCAACCTCGTCGATGAAGAACAGCGACAGGCACTTGATGCCTTGGCGGAAGAGCGCTTCCTCCTTTTCCAGGTGTGACGCAATCGTCTCGCGAATCTGGATGCGGCGCAGATCCGCCTCGGAGGAGTCGTTGGCGATCTGACCGCGGTAGAGGCGCTCGTGGTTGTCGAACTCCACATAGCCCGCCTGGCCGTTTTGCTCGGGCACGATGCGCAGGATGCGGTAGCCATGCGCATAGGCCTCGAGCTCGCCGGAGGACTCGTAGAGGTTGTCGAGCTCATCAAACATGCTCGTGGCGCGCGTCATCTTCCCGCTCTTGAGCTGCCGGGTGAACTCGATCACCGCGCGCGGCGGACGCGTGGGGCTCACCTTGATGTCCTGCAGGTACACATAGCCGTCTGCGCCGGTCATACCCACCATCTCGATGCCCTTGACCTCGATGCGCTTGACCAGACGCTCGTTGTAGGCGTCCAGCGGGTCGAGCGCGAACACCGTGTTGTGGCGCTCCTTGTGGGTGGCGGAGTAGTTGAGGCTGAACAGCGGGTTGAACTGCTTCATGCCCTTGCGCGTGGCGCTCGTCTTCTTGCCCATCTTCTGCGGCTCGTCGATGATGAGGATGGGGTTGGTGGCGGAGAGCACGTCGATGGGCCTGCGGCTGCCGAAATCGTCAGGCTCGGAGAACATGATGCGCGCCGCCTTGTCGCCGCCGCGGCCCTCTTTGCTCTTGGATTCGTCAAACGCGTTGAACGCCTGCATGTTGATGACCATGACGGAGATGTCCGCACGGCTGGCGAACGAGTCGATCTCGTTCAGGCGGCTCGAGTTGTACACGAACGACCACAGGCGTTTGCCGTACTGCTCATGGAAGTGCTTGGCCGTGATCTCGAGCGACTTGGCCACGCCCTCTCGAATGGCCACGCTCGGTACCACGATGATGAACTTGGACCAGCCATAGCGTGCATTGAGCTCGAACATGGTCTTGGTGTAGACGTAGGTCTTGCCGGTGCCCGTCTCCATCTCCACGTCGAGTTCCACGGCACCGAGGTCGCAGAAGAGCGCGGTCGAACGCGGAATGCCGTTCTTGGCCTGGATCTTCTTGATGCTGCCGAGCATGTCGTCCGCGCTGAGGCGCAGCGGGGCGTTGCGAAAACCCGTGCCGTCGTCGGTCACGGCACCGCCGTCTGCCTCGATGGCGCCCATCGAGGTCTGGCCGTGCTTGTCGGCCACACGCGTACCCACATCGCGCAGGTAGGACTGGGCCTCCACCTTGGGCTGCCCGTCAAACACGCGCACCACGGCCTCGGCCGCACGCGCCTGATACTCGAGGTCGTTGAACTTGAATTCCATGAGAGAACCTATCTGACGTTTGGACCCGTTGGGTACAATGAGCTAACTAAGACGAAGAAGAACCGGAGGTTAAGGCACATGTGGAACTACGCCGAGTTTCCCGATGGAACATGCATCGCATATTCGAACCTTCAAGACGACGGAACCATCAGAATTGCCGTTGAGCGGCCCCGAGACGGTGGCTTCGATGCGGCGCGCTGTCTCATGCCCGCGTACCGGTGGACAAACGTTGACGGCTTCACGGATGACGAGCTCTCCGATCTTAAAGAGTTTCTTCGCGACAACGCACCCCTCATCTTCGAGCTTGCAGAGGCCCCGTATGATGAGAGGCTGACCGCGTAATGCCCCAGGTTTTCACCTTTGGTCGGTACCTTCTCTACTTTTGGACCGGAGAAGATGCCGAGCCCGTCCATATTCATGTCGCAGTCAAGCGCCCGGAGAAGAATGCCACGAAATTCTGGCTGCTCTCCGATGGCGGATGCCGCCTCGCGAGCAGCACGAGCGACATTCCAACCAAGGATCTGAACAAGCTTGCCAAGGCCATCACGCTGAACCACCAGCGCATCTGCAATGCCTGGTCCGAAACGTTCGGCCCCGAGAACCTTCGTTTTATCGATTAGATTCGACATCTTTTCACCACCCGGATACGCAAGGTCGTTGAACTTGAATTCCATGAGAGAACCTATCTTGTCAAATAAAATGGGTCTATAATGGGATAAACATCCCATGTTAGGAGGACCCATGATTGCCATACCGGTAAAAGAGCTCAAAGATGGGGCGAAGATCTCTGTTAAATGCCACGAGCTCGACGAGCCCATCACCATCACCAAAAACGGATACAACGATATGGTCATCATGAGCTCGGAGACCTTTGAGCGCTATGAAGCTGCCGCAAAAAACGAGGAGCGGCGACTCGCGGCAAAGCAACGCGAACTGCAAAAGACCCTCGCGGATATCCAGGCAAGCATCGCAGAGATCGAGGCGGGTCAGGGCGTCGACGGCTTCCAGATGCTTGCAGAGATGAGGAAGCGTCATGCCCTCGCATAAGATCGTTGTCTCCTCCAGGGCGCAAAAACAGATCATGAACGCCGAGAGCTACATACGCGATGAACTTGGGCTTCCCAAAGCGGCGGATGAGTTTCTCGCTTCCATTGAAGACAAATTCTCGGTCATCTCGGTGTTCCCCAACGCATACCCGACGGACGAACAGGCGAGCTTTCTGAGCGGACATGAGATTCGATGCGCAGGACTGAAGTCGCATCGCCTCCTGTACCGAGTTAAGGCGGACAAACTGGAGGCGCATATCTTGAGCCTTCGCTTTGGCACTGAGAACCCCGACTCGCTTCGTGCAAGCGATCTGGAAGAGTAGGCCGAACAGCAGGTGGCATTCCCCGGTGCCCAAGACACGAAGTCTTGGGCACCGGGTGTTTTGAAACCAGCTATGCGCAGACACAGAATGCACCCCCTACACCACCCTGGTCTTGGTGGCGGGGCTTACCGACTTGAAGATCTCCTCGAAGTTGGCGAGGGCATCGTCCCCCACAAAGGAGGCGTCGCGCAGGACTGCCCACGAGGGCTCGCGCTCGGCCATGGCGCGGACGACGCCCTCGGGTACCTCGCGGTCGAAGCACGCGAGCAGCGTGTCGTCATCCACGGAGTAGACCGTCTTGCCGCACAGGTCGAGCTGTTCGATGCGCGCGGTATAGGGAATCTGGAACTTGGGCAGCAGCTCGAACAGGATGTCCTCGGGCGTGCGGTCGGACTTGAGGTTGTCCGCCAGACCGAAGAGCTCGTCTTGGAACAGCGTGTCGGGCGGGCGGGAGACGTCCTCGAAGTTGGTCGAGTCGATCTTGAGCACGCGGAAGCCGACGTCAGGGACCTTCTTGCCGGGCTCCTCGCCGAGTTTGAGTTGCGCGTTGGCCTCCTCGACTTCGCGCGCGATCTTGGCACCCGCACGGCGAATGCGCTCCTTACCGATCTCGCAGATGTTCTTATAGCCGGCCTTGGCAGCCTCGGACTTCTCGTCGCACACCTCGGGTAGCTGCACCATGATGAACTTACGGTTGCCGCTGTCCTCAGCGTTGAGCTGCATGACGGCATGGGCGGTCGTGGCCGAACCAGAAAAGAAGTCAAGGACGACCGATTCGCTATCAGCCTGCATTTCCAGAAGTCTCCTTATGAGGGAAACTGGCTTCTTCCCGTTTGGGAAAGAAACTCCTCCTTCCATATGCACGGCACTCCACGACAAGTCGTCCCATAATGTACCGATTTTATCGGTTTTATAAACTTTTCCATTCTCCGTAACGCACAACGGAGCCAAATAGCTCACTAGTCGCTTTGTCTTCCCCATAAAACCGACTGATGTCATTTTTCCTTTGTTGCGCCCGCTGACTGGGATATACCGAGCAACTACGAAATCGTCCTCGGAGCCAGCCCCGTCAAGAACCCTGTCTCGAATTGACGTCTGAGCATTCTCTAATGTAAAAATCCGATTGATATATTTCTCATAAACCTCTTCTTCACTGAGTCCGCTATCACGAGCGATACGAGAAACAGACTTCACCTCATATCCAACCATCTTGTACAGGGAAATAGGCTCCCCATTACCAGCTTTTACATCGCCGATGTATCGCTCTTCACCCCCGTCGAGAAGCACGCTTTTATATGCAAATGTGGTTCCCGCCTCTTTTCTCTCGGTGATATATGACTTCAAAAGTTGTTTCTTTTTCACCTCGTTAAATGAGCGGAAAGAAGCCGACTTTACATACGCGAACAAGTATTCGATATTCTTTTTCAGTCGACGATCCTCACCTCCGCCACTAGCCCCAGCACTAGCTTTCGCTTTGATATTTATGCAGTTTAAATACCCCCCTTCGCCGAAAACGGCATCGAGCAGTTTTTTAAGATTCGAAAATTCCCCGTCATCAATACTGACGAAAATTACTCCATTCTCGCTCAGCAGGTCCCTAGCCAACATTAGCCTGGGATACATCATCGAGCACCAGTCGGAGTGGAACTTGCCGTTGGACTCGTTGTTCACCTTGTAGGCGGCATCGAGAACGTTACCCTCTTCGTCAAAAGCACCGCTCTCGGCTCGCTCCTCCTCGGCGGAACGCGCAAAATCATCGTTGTACACGAAGTCGTGCCCCGTGTTGTACGGCGGATCGATGTAGATCATCTTGATCTTGCCGGCATAGGTCTCGCGCAAGATCTTCAGGGCATCGAGGTTGTCGCCCTCGATGTAGAGGTTCTCCGTCGTATCCCAGCTCACGCTCTCCTCGGGCGCGGGACGCATGGTTTTGCTGATGGGGCGAATCGCCTCCGCGCGGGATCTCTGCTTGCCCGGCCACGTGAACTGATAGCGCTCGCGCTTGTCCTCGGCGATATCGCCCACATGGGCCTTCAGCGCTTCGACATCAATGCTGTGGTGAACGTTGCCGTCCTCATCAAGCACCTCGGTCACAATATCCGGAAACAGCTCCGCCAGCTTGGCGGCGTTCTCCGCGGCGATATCCGCCGTCCGCAGCTCGACCTTTTCCATGGCCTACTCCCCTTTCAGCGCGGAGAGCTCGGCCTTCGCCTGCTTGTACGCCTTGAATGCGGCGTTGCGCTTGGAGGGCTGAACCTCCTTTGCCCACTTCCGTTTAAGGCTGACGACCTCAGCCTCTAATTCTGCGATTCGTTTTTCCTGCGCCAGGCGCGCGTCCACGTCAGCAACGTCCGCGTCACCGAACAGCGCCTGTGCGCACAGGCTCTCCCACACCTCGGCAAGATTCGCGCCCGCCAAGGTAATGTTGAGTTCATCTTCGGCAATCCGCCGTACACCTACGCGCAGGCGCCCGCGCACAACGGCGAGCTGCACCACACCGCCGTAGCAGCACACCATGAGCAGCTTGCGCGGCACCACCTGCGCGATGGCGGCAAGCGCCTGCTCGGGCACCTCACTCGTTTTGAGGTCCACGCGCAGGACGGATATTTCCTCGATGCCGTCCGCCGCGGGGATGTCGCAGGCAGACTCCTTGATAGCTGCCACCACGCACAGCGATTCGATGCCGCCCACGAACTCGTCCTTCACGGGAGCCGAGAGCGTGAGCCGCTGGTAAAACGCGTTTTTATGCAATGGCTGATGCACGCACACGGTGCTGGGTAGACCGAACATCTACCTCACCACCAGAAAGCACACGAGCTCGAAATCGTCGAGCCCCGCCACGTCGTTTTCCAAAAAGCTCGTGGTGCCAGAGCTGAAAAAGCTATCTACATCAGCCTCGCGCTTCTCGTCCACGATTGAAAGCACCGCAGCGTCGAGCAGCTCGGAGGCGTGCGCCATGTTGCGCCCGTCTTTCGTGGCGCGGTTGTACGCACGGCAGAGCTTGGCGTCGGGCTCGGACTTCCCACGACACAAACGGCGCATGACGTCGAGCGTTTCCTTGGGCTCGAGGTAGCCGTGGAGCACCTCGCCTGAATCTGCTACGTACACCAGGTAGAACGGGTGCACGGGGTTCTGAGCGGCGGCATCGAGCTCCTGGCTCACGTTGCGCAGCACGAATATGATGCCAGGCTGCTCGCCCGCCACCACGGCGTTGATGCCCGAGGGCACGCGCTCGATGTCCGGATTGGCCTCGCGATACGCCACGAGGTCCATGCGGAAGTCGTTGAGGCCGAGGTCCGTGATGGACACGCCGCCCGAGACGTCCTCTAGGTCAACCACCTCGCTTTGCATCTGCTCAAGCTGCGCGCGACGGTACTCAAGATCGCCCTTCTCGTTCTCGTTGAGGTAGTCGTCATCGCCCGTGGAGGTGGCCACGGTGATGTGCATGCGGTTCTCAACGCGTTCCTTGAGGTTGAGATATTTGTCGAGCTCAACGTTGGGCCAGAAGTTGACCAGCTGGATGCGTGCGTTCTTGGATCCGATGCGGTCCACGCGCCCAAAACGCTGCACCACGCGCACCGGATTCCAATGGATATCGAAGTTGATGAGGAAATCGCAGTCCTGCAGGTTCTGACCTTCGGAAATGCAATCCGTGGCGATCAGGACATCAATGTCCTTGCCCGCCAGGCGCGGATACACCTTGTCGCGCTCCTTGGAAACCGGGCTGAAGCACGTGAGGATCTCCGAGAGGTCACCGCGCACGCCCGCGACCGTGGTCTTGCTGCCCGCGGCACCCGTGACCTCCGCCATGCCGAGACCCAGCTCATCCACCACGAGCGATCGCAGCTGCTCGTAGAGGTAATGCGCAGTGTCGGCAAACGCCGTGAAGACGATGACCTTGGCGTTGCCCGGGTTGATGGGGTGCGCGACCTTGTCCGCAATAACGCGCTTGAGCTCGGTGAGCTTGGCATCGTGCGCAGGGTCGATGTCGGAGACGAGACGGAGCAGGTCGCGCACGATGGCGGCATCGCTCGCGATGTCGCGCTCCCACGAAACCCAGTCCATGTCCCGCAGGTCATAGCGGGCCTTCTTGCCCACCATGAACTCGGACGCCTCTTCGTCATCCGCATCGTAATCGAAGCCGTTGGCATCCTCCAACAAGGCGCCGGGCGCGGACAGGCCGCTTGCGCGGAATTGCTCGATTGCATCGAGCCTGTGCTTTATGTGCGCCAGCACGCGCTCGAGCGTGAGGCGGAAGGAGGCGACGGAGCTCTCCAGGCGCTTGAGCAGGTTCGCCGCCATGAGGCGCTGCACGCCCTTCTCGCGGCCTGCGACAGAGACGTTGCCCTCGCCATCGTCGTACTTCCAGACCTTGCTGGGCTGAACGTACTTGATGGGCACGTAGATGAACAGCTCGAGGCTGTTCAGGCGCTCCGCGATCGCATCATAGGTTGCGTCCGACGGCACCGTGGAAAGGTCTGGACGCAGACTGATGGGCTTGCTGCGCTCGGGGAAGGGGCCAATGGCCGCAGCGTCGTAGTAGCGTTGGATATGCTTGCGTGAGCGCGCGACCGTGACCTGATCGAGCACGCGGAAGAAATCGAAGTCCAGCGCCCGCGTGAGCGCCTCGGTAGTGCGCTCCTCGGCCGGGAGCTCCGACCACTGCCTGAACACGCCCTGCGCACGGCGGAACACGTCCTCGACATTGGACTCCAAGCCGACGCGCTCGGACCACGCCTGCGGGTCGCCCTGATAGGCCAGGGCAAGCTGATTGCGCAGGTCGCGGAACCGATTGTTGACCGGTGTGGCCGAGAGCATGAGCACCTTGGTGGGCACGCCGTCTTTGACCACATAATTGAGCAGGCGCTCGTAGCGATTCTCACTGCGCTCCTCGCCGTCGCGCGCCGCACGGGAGCTGTCCGCACCATTGCGGAAGTTGTGGGACTCGTCGATGACGACCAGGTCGTAGGCGCCCCAGTTGATGGTCTCCAGATCGAGGCCGGTGACAGACGTGCCACGCTTGCGCGAGAGATCCGTGTGGTACAGGACGTCGTAGCGCAGGCGGTCAGATGCAATCGGGTTGTTGCGCTGGTTGTTCCGGTAGGTAAGCCAGTTGTCTCCCAGCTTTTTAGGGCAGAGCACGAGCACATTGCGATTGAGGCTCTCGTAGTACTTCACCACGGCAAGCGCGGTGAACGTCTTACCCAAGCCGACCGAGTCGGCCAGAATGCACCCATTGTACGTTTGCAGCTTATTGATGATCGCCATTACGGCGTCGCGCTGGAAGTCGTACAGCAGGTTCCAGATCTTGCTCTCGCGAAAACCAGTGCCCTCCTTGGGCAGCTCGTCTGCCGTAATGTCATCAAGGAACTCGTGGAAGATGCGGTACAGCGCCGCGTAATACACGAGCTCCGGCGGGCTCTCGCGATACATCTGCGCGATGTTCTCCACCACGGCTTCCGTCACATCGTCCAGTTCGGGCGAATCCCACGCCTGCTCAAAGGTGGCCAGCAGCCCGCGCGAGGTGGCGGTGTCCTGACGGCAGATCACGTTGTAGGAGGCGGCACCGCCCGGCGCGCCGGGCGCGTTCGAGCACCCGAGCTCCACCGTAGTGAACCCGTTCATGGGAAGATACGAGCAAGCGTCCTCGCCCGTATCGACCGAGAGGGCCGGCGGCAGGGTCGCGTTCCCCTTAAAGGATTTGAAGGTCGCCTTGCGGCGCACCCAATCAGCGCACTCGACCGCGATGGCCTTTTGCGTCAGCTCGTTTTTAAGGCGAATCTCGAACTCGGTGCCACCCACGCTGCGCTCACGGGAAAGACGCGGAATGTAGAACTCGCGCTGTTCTTTTTGGGCGCGCTCGGCAAGAAACGCCGGCGAGGTGAATATGAACCTGAAATCCCTCACGCCCTCGAGCTGCTCGGCGAGCTCGCGGTAGGCGTACATAGAGAAGACCGACGCGGCGACGGAGACTACGCTGCCCGCGCGCATCTCGCGCACGAGGTCGTCCTTGAGGATGGTGGCTCGGTTGTCGAAAAAGGCGGGTTGCATGGTCTACAGCACCGCCCGCATGCCGCAGACGGGCATGCTCTGCACGCATCGTGCACAGATTACGCGGGAGAGGCCCCTAGATTTGGATACCCCCCCCCGAACATATATTCGGGGTTCAACATGAATCGCTCCTTATATGCGAAACGTACACCATTCCAATTGTATAGCACCTTATGCAGACAACAAACGGCGCACGGCCGCTTTGCGGCGTGTTCGGCTCGCGCGAACTCAGCAAAACAAGCGTGCCCGACGGGCCGGAGCAAGAAACCCAGCTCCCCGAAGAGCGGCTATTCGGACAGAAGACCCGTTGGGTACAACATGGATAGAGCTCAACGGAGCTGAGTCGTTGAAATTCTATTGCTAGCTGTTGTGTGCCAATAGGTTGTTAACGCCGACGATGCGCGACATGGAGGGAGGTTCCCGCAGGCGTTGTGCGGGCGGTGGCCGATCAGTCGTCAAGCCGGGGATGTTTGCGCAGCTCCTTCACCTGTGAGCGATGGCGTTTGTTCGCCAGACGACGTGCTTTTGCAGCCTTGCTCGGCTTGGTGTCCACGCGTTTTTTGGGCGGTGTTGCCCGGCGCGCGAATTCGGCACGCAGCTTGCGCAGGCAGCTGGCGCGATTCTGGAACTGGCTGCGGCTCTCGCGCGACACCACCACGATGCCCGTGGATTCATGCACCATCCGCACCGCCGAGTCCGTGGTGTTCACGCCCTGCCCGCCGGGCCCCGTGGCGCGAAACGCCTGCACCTGGCAGTCGCGTGCGATCTCCTCGGCCGTCTGCCGTGCAAAGCGCGCGAAGTCGCGATGCGTCAGCCGCTCGTGCGGCGCCTCCTGGCCACGCGGCACCTCGCGCTCGCTCGCACGCCCTGAATGCACCGGCGCTCCCGCGCCCGTCGCAGCCGAGCGCCCGTCCGCATGCCCTGTGCGAACCGGCGCTCCCGCGCCCGGCGCGCCTGCCGTGCCTGAACGCGCAGCGCAGCTCCTCGTCCGCCCCGCTGCACAAGCCTCTCCGCGGTCGCCCGGCCCATCCGGATGCAGCATCGTTGTGTCTTCCATGGCAATCCCCCATCTCGCTCTTGCAAGCAAGCGTACCCCACAACGCACCCGCGTAACCACCCCACCGCCGCGCATCACCGCCCGTCGCCGCCCGTCACCGCGCATGCAAAACGGCGAGGCCGCCCTCTCCCGGGCAACCTCGCCGCATCGTCTATCTGATATACCCTATTTACAGGCCGGCGTTGATGAGCTCCGCGATCTCGGCAGGATCCTGCGAGGCGCGCAGCTGCGCCCGCACGTCCTCGTCCATCAACATCACCGCCGCACGGGACAGCAGCTTGAGATGCGTGGTCCCCGCCTCGCCCGCCGGCACGAACAGCGTCAGGGCGATGTCGACCGGCTTGTTGTCGAACGACGGCCACGCCACCGGCTCGGCGAGCTTGAGCACGCACGCGCCAGCCTGCTGGATGGCATCGGACTTGGCATGCGGCACGGCGAACCCGTCCTGCAGCCCCGTCTCGGCCTCGGCCTCGCGCGCCATGAAGGCCGCGTACACCGCGTCGGCATCCTCGGCAAATCCCAGATCGGCGGCGCGCTGCGCCAGGTAGCGCAGGGCCTCCTCGCGCGTTGCCGCCGCGAAGCCGACCGTCACCTGATCAGGTGCTATAAAACCCATCGTGCCCCCTTACGCATCCGCGTGCAGCAGTTCGTGCACCGCCGCGGCAATCCCGTTCGCATCCAAACCGTACTTGTGCAGCAGCTCCTGCGCCGGGCCCGACTCGCCGAAGGTGTCCTGCACGCCCACCCGGCGCACCGGCACCGGGCAGCGCTCGGCCAGCGCGGCACACACGGCCTCACCCAAGCCGCCCATCACCGAATGTTCCTCGGCCGTCACCACGCGTCCGGTCTTGCGCGCGCTCGCCACCAGCGTATCCGCATCGAGCGGCTTGATGGTGTGCATGTTGATGACCTCGGCCTCGATGCCGGATGCCGCCAGCGCATCGGCCGCCTCGAGCGCCGCGGCGACCATCAGCCCGCAGGCCACGATCGTCACGTCGGTGCCCTCGCGCATCACCACGCCGCGGCCCAGCTCGAACTCATAGCTGTCCCGATCGTTCAGAACCGGCGCCGCCAGGCGACCGAAGCGCAGGTAGAACGGGCCATCGGTCTCGTAGGCGCAGCGCACGGCAGCACGCGCCTCCACATCGTCGGCCGGGCACACCACCGTCATGCCGGGAATGGTGCGCATGAGCGCGATGTCCTCGTTGCACTGATGGGTGGCGCCGTCCTCGCCCACCGAGATACCCGCGTGCGTGGCGCCGATCTTCACGTTGAGATGCGGGTAGCCGATCGAATTGCGCACCTGCTCGAAGGCGCGGCCCGCCGCGAACATGGCGAAGGTGCTTGCAAACGCCACGCGCCCGGTGGTGGCGATACCGGCCGCCAACCCCATCATGTTGCCCTCGGCGATCCCGGCGTCGAAAAAGCGCTCGGGATACGCCGCCTTGAACTTGCCCGTCTGCGTGGCGGCCGCCAGATCGGCATCGAGCACCACGAAGTCGTCGTGCTCGGCCCCCAGCTCAACGAGCGCCTCGCCGAAGCTTTGCCGGGTGGCGATCTTCTTCACGTCTGCCATCGTCTACGCCTCCTCGGAAAGCTCGCGCAGCGCCTGCTCAAGCTGCTCGTCGTTCGGTGCCTTGCCGTGCCAGCCCACCTGGTTCTCCATGAAGGAAACGCCCTTGCCCTTCACGGTTTCGGCCACGATGCACACCGGCTTGCCGCGCACGGCACGCGCCCGCTCGAACGCGGCGCGCACCTGGGCCATGTCGTTGCCGTCGGCCAGCTCGATCACCTCGAACTTGAAGGCCGCGAACTTGTCGGCGATCGGCATGGCCGAGTTGACCTCCTCGATGCTGCCGTCGATCTGCAGGCCGTTGTGGTCCACGATGAGCACGAGGTTGTCCAGCGCATGGTTGCCGGCGAACATCGCGGCCTCCCACACCTGCCCTTCCTCGATCTCACCGTCGCCGAGCAGCGCGAAGGTGCGGTACGTATCGCCCCAGTGCTTGGCGGCCAGCGCCATGCCCACCGCCGCCGAGACGCCCTGGCCCAGGCTGCCGGTGGACATGTCCACACCCGGCGTGTCGTTCATGTTGGGGTGTCCCTGCAGGTGGCTGCCCACATGGCGCAGCGTGAGCAGGTCCTCCACCGGGAAGAACCCGCGCTCGGCAAGCACCGCGTAGAGCGCCGGCGCGCAGTGGCCCTTGGACAGCACGAAGCGGTCGCGCTCGGCGCGCCGCGGCTCGTCCGGATCGATGTTCAACTCCTCGAAATACAGGTAGGTGAGGATGTCGGCCGCTCCCAACGATCCGCCGGGGTGTCCCGAGGCCGCCGCATGCGTGGAGCGCACGATACCGCGCCGCACCCGGCGCGCGATGCGCTCAAGCTCCTCGTTTTGCATAGCTCCTCCTTGTGTGAGCCGGCCGCGGGATCGCACCGCTCCCGCGGCCGGCAGCCGTTCTCATATGGATGCGGGCACCTGCGTTATGCCTGGGCGCGCACCTTGGCCCAGTCGGCCTCGAAGGAGGCCAGGCCCGCGTCGGTCAGCGGGTGGCGCAGGCACTTCCTGAGCGCGGCCATGGGCACCGTGGCGATGTCGGCGCCCAGCAGCGCCGCCTGCGTGACGTGGTTCGGGGTGCGCACCGACGCGGCGATGATCTCCACGCGGCCGTCGGCGTTCTTGCCCGACCAGTCGTAGTTGCCGATGCAGGCCACCACGTCGGCGAGCTGCGAGATGCCGTCCTCGGCGATGTCGTCGAAGCGGCCCACGAACGGGGAGATGTAGCGCGCGCCGGCGTTGGCGGCCAGCAGGGCCTGGGTGGCCGAGAACACGAGCGTCATGTTCACGCGGATCCCCTCGTCGGCCAGCGCGCGGCAGGCAGCGAGGCCGGCGGCGCACACCGGCAGCTTCACCACGATGTTGGGGGCGAGCGCGGCCAGGCGGCGGCCCTCCTCGACCATGCCCTCGGCCGTGTCGGCGGTGGACTCGGCCGACACCGGCAGCCCCTCGCAGAGCTCGGCGATCTTGAGCATGTGCGGCTCGAAGTCGGCGAGCTTGCCGCCGGTCTTGGCGTACAGCGACGGGTTGGTGGTCACCCCCGCCAGGCAGCCCCAGCTCTTGGCCTCGGCGATCTCGTCCAGGTCGGCGGTGTCGATGAAGAACTTCATGGTGAACCCCTTTCAACAGTCTGGTTCCGAATCTGGCCCCAGTGTACCTGTTTTCTCTGTTTTGCAAGCGATAAAACGTTTTATCTTCGGTAAACGGTAAACAGCGGCCCGTTAACGGCGGGGCCGCGGCCACGCGCCGGCCACAATCGCCCGCGCAGCCGCAAGCACCCAGACGCCTCGGTGCCCCAGATAGACACCGTCCGAGGCACCCCGCGGGCCGGGCAGACGACCGCCGCCATCCGATGCGCCCCGGCGGCCCCGGACACCCGCGGCTATCCCAAGCGGCCTCAACCGCTCGGACAGCCCGGGCATCCGGGACGCAGGGCCCGTTAGGCCTCCAGCGCCCGGGCGATGCGCGCGCCCACGCCCACCAGGTTCAGGCACTCCATGTAGGCGCGCAGGGGGCGCTTGATGTGGTCGACCACGAACCGCTGCCCGTCGATGTGCGCCGAAGCGAGGTTCGCATACAGCGTGGCGATCTCGGCCTTGACCTCCTCATCGTTGAAGACGTAGTGCCCCGAGATATCGAGCACCTCGAGCGCGAGCGCCTCGTCGGCCAAAATCTCCTCGACGGTCAGCTCGGTTTGATCGCCCACCATCCACTTGCGCCAGCGCTCCGTCTTGATGGCCTTCACCAGCAGCGTCTGGCGCAGGTTGGAGGCGCGCTCGATGACGCCCTCGTCCAGCAGCAGCTGCTCGACGGCCACGAGCTTCAGGTAGGCGCGCGTTTCCTCTGTGCCGTACTGCGGCGCCACGTTGGACGCCGTGACCTCGGCCGGAATGTGCTCGAGCAGCGTGACGTCGTCCATGTAGTCGGCGTTGTGCTCCTTCAGGCCCACACCGTAGCTCTCCGCCATGCGCGCAAGGCTGCGGGCGTTCTCAAAGTTATAGTGCCCCACCTGCTCGGTCTTGCGCGTCAGCGTTCCGGTCTGCCCCACGATGAACGTGGGCATGGGCAGGCCGCGCGCATCGAGCTCGACCTTCAGGCGCTCGATGAACTCGCGGTACTTCTCGGTTGAGGTCAGGCCGCCGTTGGTTTCCTCGGTGCCCACCTCGTAGCCGATCTCGGGCAGGCCGCGGGCGATGCGCTCGCGCTCGCAGAACTCGATGAGGTCCACGGTGCGCTCGAGCACCACGTCGAGCGGAATCACCTTGCCGATCACGAACGGGTCCTTGGTGGGGTCGATCATCAGCAAGTCGAAGCCGGCTTCGATATCGGCAACATAGGAGCGACGCGCAAGCTCCATGGCCTCGTCCTCCGGCAGGTGGGCCAGGCGCTCGTTATCGCGCTGCCACGGTCCGCCGTGGTCGCGGCACAGGTAGTACATGCCCTCAAAGCCCACCTCGTCGGCGATGGCCTGGATGTCGCGGGCGAAGCGCTGCTGGTCCCAGCCGTTGACGTAACCGCCACCGAGCACGTCGGCGTCCACCTGGTTGCGGCTGGCGATGTACATCAGCGGCACGTCCAGGTCGCGCCCCAGCTCGAAGCTCGCCCGCAGCAGGTTGCTCGACATGGGGCCGATACCCAGCAGCGTGCCCGACTCCCCCGTCTCCTTGAGCTTGAGCAGGCCGTCCACCACGCGTTTGATCGGAAGCTTTTCCATGGTTGTTCTCCTTTTTTGCACAGGTGCCTCCAGGACCCGCCGCACGGGCCCTCACCGAGCACTCAGTTGTTCAGATACCTACACGTCACCACGCAAGCTGCATCGCCTGCGCAGCCTTTGGGCGCCGCGACTCTCAGCACGGGGCCAGCGAGTCGGGCCAAGCGCGCGCCGCCAATGCACGGCACGGCGGCCCGGCAGCCCGAGCACGCGTCCGCCGCCGCGCCCTACCGCCACGCCCGCGGCGCGAACCGGGGCGCCGTGGGGCCTGCGCGCCCGCGCCACGCCCCACACGATCCCAAGCGACCCTACGCC
>CABRIF010000012.1 GCA_902470925.1 uncultured Collinsella sp.
TACACAAGGAGTATCGTCGGCAGCGTCAGATGTGTATAAGAGACAGATGTAGTTCTCCAGCAGCACCGGCACCGACACGGAAATCGTGTTGAGCAACTTGCAGGCGGCGAACACCTCGTAGCCGCCGGTCCCGCTGGCGCGGTAGTCGTTCAGCGCAAGGGAAAACCGGTCCGGCAGCGGGCTGCCGTCGGCGCACGTAAGCCGCACGATGCGCTCGCCCATCGGCCGCGCAAGGTTGGCGGTATAGGAGATGCCGCGGTAGAAATCGTAGTTGTAGTGCTCGATCTTGGGCTCCAGGAACGCGCGCGCAACGCGCGGGGCGCCCTGTTCGTCAAGCTCCAGATAGGACGCGCAGCGCTCGAGCGCCTCCTTGAGCTGAATCGGCGTCACCTCGATAACCATGAGCGTATTCATGAAGCGGTACGCCGCGCACACATCGCGCCGCGTCACTTCCCGCGGCAGCCCCACCTCGTCGTTGCTCAGGCTCGTGCAGGACACGAGCGCGCCGCTTGCCGAAAGCTGGGCCTCGTTGATGAGGTCGGCCAGGGCATCGCCCCGAAGGGCAGCATCGAGCTTGGACTGAGCGGGAATGGCGGCGCCCAGCGTGCCCACGGATTCGTTGAGCCAAGCGGCGCAGGCGCGGTCGAGTGCATCGACGCGTGCGATGGCACTCTTGCCCTCTTCAGTGCGAGCTTCTGCCTGCGGCTTGACGAGGCGCGATGCCGAACACGGCCGCCCCGCGCCGCCCGCTTCCACACGGCCGCCCTGCACGTCGACGCGCACGGCGGCGAAGGCGTTCGCGGGCGGCTGCGCGGCGAGCGTGGAGCCGAAGCGCGCCTCGGGTATCGCCATGTGCTGGTGACCGGTGAGCAGGATGTCGAAATCCAGCTCGCGGGCGATCGCGCAGGCGCGGTTCTCCTTGGAGTCGGATAGCATCCGACCGCTGGCAAGGTCCTCTTCGAACCCACCGTGGTAGAGGCAGATGGCGACATCGCATGAGGCACGCAGCACCGCCGCCTGCTCGCGAGCGGCCTCCAGCGCGTCCGAGATCGTCAGATCGCTCAGGTGCTCGGCTGCTTCCCAAACATTCACGTAGTCGGTCACGATGCCGCAGATGCCCACACGCAGGCCGCCCCGCTCAACGATCGTATGGGGCCGGATGGCAAGCTCGCCGCGTGCGTCGTGCACATTGGCGCACACGCACGTGGCACCCGCGCGCTCCATAGCGCGCAGATGAGCGGCAAGCACGTCGCGCCCGTAGTTGAAATCGTGGTTGCCCAGGGTGAAGGCATCCAGCCCCAGTTCGCCGAATACGGCCGCGACAGGGTTTTCGGCCTCGTCGGTTGCGGCGGGGCCGGACAGCCAGTAGCGCAGCAGCGGCGTGCCCTGCAGCGAATCGCCGCCGTCGAGGAACAGGCTGGGGCCCGCGGCGCGCATGCGGGCGAGCTCGCCGGAGAAGTCGGCCACGCAGGCGGCTCCGATGCCTCCGGTTGCGTAGTCCACGGGTGTCAGGCAGCCGTGCGTGTCGGAGGTGAACAGGATCGAAAGCGCCGTGGCGCGCTCCACGGCGCTCGCCGCATTGGCGCCGGGGGAAGGTGAAGCGTGTTGCATATAACCTGCTTTCATGTGGCACGGCCGCCCACAGAAGGCGGCCGCGGAGGAAAACCATGGATGGACGGGGCGCATGCACCTCAGCGCAGGCTCGCCGCGCGCACCGCCCGCGCCTATCCGCGCACCAGGTAGGTCCTGATCTTGGTGGAGATGAACTCCACCACCAAAATGAGCACCACTAGGCCCACCAGGATCGAGCCCGCCTCGTTCCAGCGATAGCTGTTCATGGCGAAGATGAGCGGTGCGCCGATGCCGCCGGCGCCCACCAGGCCCAGCACCGTGGCGTCGCGCAGGTTCATGTCGAAGCGGTAGATGGCCGTGGAGGCAAACGAGGAGGCCAGCTGCGGCACCACGCCGAAGCGGATCTTGCGCCAGGTGGTGCAGCCGGCGGCGCTCATCATCTCCAGGATGCGCGTGTCGAGGTCCTCGATGGACTCGATGTACATCTTGCACACCATGCCCACCGAGCACAGCGACATCGTGAGCAGGCCGGCAAACGGGCCGGGGCCGGTCACACGCACGAACATGAGACCGTAGACGAACGGCGGCACGGTGCGCACCGCCATGATGATCAGGCGCGCAACGTTGGATACCACGCGGCCGGTGAGGTTCGAGGCGGCCAAAAACGCCAGCGGGATGGAGATGATGGCGCCCACCACCGTGCCCAGAAACGCAATGCAGATGGTTTCGAGCAGCAGGTAGGGTACGCCCTGCGTGGTGAGGTCGAACAGCATCTCCAGGTCGGGCTGGGCGATGCCGGCCAGGATGTTCAACGCGATCTGCCCGCCGTTTTGCCCGGTGCCCTGCGCTTGCGTGGCGCTGCCGCTCCAGATGAGCAGCCCCACCACGATCACGGCGATGGCGATGTTGTACCAATAGGTGCGCGGCCTGCGCTCGTAGGCCTCGGCGATCTTCTGATTCATGGCGCCCCCTTAGGTCAGACGCCGGCGCGCAGCGCGGCTGATGGTCTCGATGACGAATACGGTGGCGAACAGCATGATGAGGATCATGCCCACCTGCGGGTACATGCGCCAGCCGATCTTCTCGTTCAAGATCAAGCCCAGGCCACCGGCGCCCACGTAGCCCAGGATGGAGGCGTAGCGCACGTTGCCCTCGAAACAGAACAGGCAGTTGGACAGGTAGCTCGGCAGCACTTGCGGCACGATGGCCGCCACGAAGCTGCGGATTTTGCCGGCGCCCATGGCCTCCATGGCCTCGTAGGGCCCCATGTCCACCGTCTCGATCTCCTCATAGAGGATCTTGCCCACGTAAGCGAAGGTGAACACGGCGATGGCGCTCGTGCCGGCCAGGGTGCCCAGGCCGAAGATGTAGGTGGCGATCAGCGCGCACACGATGGTGGGCAGGGTGCGGATAACGCTCAGCAGCAGTCGCATGAGCCCGATGACGACCTTGCTGTGCACGATGTTGGTGGAGGCCGCCACGGCGAACGGGATTACCAGCAGCGAACCGATGACCGAGCCCAGAAGCGACATCTTGATGGTGTCGAACAGCGGCTCCCACACCTGGGGCATGTAGCTGAGGTCGGGCGGGAACATGGCGCCCAGGATGGCGAAGAACTGGTGGCCGTTGGTGGCGAGCGTCTCGAAGTTGAAGCCGGTGATGTGCACGGACAGCGCCCCGATCGCCACGATGGCGATGGCCGCCAGCGGCGCCCGCGAGCGCGGCCGGTCGACGGTCTTGCCATTCGCGAGCTCGATGCGCTGCGGCTTGAACACGCGGTCGAAAAGCTTGGTGTGCGCCATCGGCTACCCCTCCTGTGCGGCGCCGGCCGTCCCGGCACCCGGGCGCTCCTCGGCGGAGGCTCCCTCGTATACCTGGTCGAGCACCTGCTGGGTAACCGCGCTGGCCGGGCCGTCGAACACCACTTCACCGGCGCGGATGCCGAGCACGCGCGTGGCGTAGTCGAGCGCCAGGTCCACGTGGTGGATGTTGATGAGCACCGTGATGCCGGTCTCCTGGTTGATGCGCTTGAGGTCGTCCATGACCTGCTTGGCGGTCACCGGGTCGAGCGAGGCCACCGGCTCGTCGGCCAGGATGATGTGCGGGCTCTGCGTGAGGGTGCGCGCCAGGGCGACGCGCTGCTGCTGGCCACCGGAGAGCTGGTCGGCGCGGACGTAGGCCTTGTCGAGGATGCCCACCTTGTCGAGCGACTCGAGCGCGCGCATCTTCTCCTCCTTGGTGAAGATGCCGAACAGCGCCCGGTACCAGGGGATAACGGGGGCAAAGGCGGTGAGCACGTTCTTGATGACCGTGGTGCGCGTGATGAGGTTGAACGACTGGAAGATCATGCCGATCTCGCGGCGGAACGCGCGCAGGCCCGCGCCGCGCAGCCCGCCGACCTCGGTGCCGTCGACGGTGATGGTGCCGGCGGTGGTGTCATAGAGCTTGTTGATGGTGCGGATCAGCGTGGACTTGCCTGCGCCCGAGCGGCCGATGATGGCGACGAACTCGCCGTCTTCGATGCTGAGGTTGATGTCTTTCAGCGCCTCGTAGCCGTTGGGGTAGCGCATGGACACATGGGAGAAATCAATCATCGAGTACCCTTGTAACAAAGAAGGGGGAGCATGAGCCTCCCCCTTCGTGCGTGTATGGATCGGTTGCTAGTTCGAGGAGGCGTTGAGCTCCTGGACCATCTCCTGGGCGTCACGCTCGGAGTCGTAGTCGGAATCCTTGGCCTTCTGGTAACCGTTGTGGCTGTAGATGGCGATGACCTTCTTGCCGTCCTCGGTGTTGCCGATGTTGATGAACGCCTCGGCCAGGGCCTCCTTGAAGTCATCGGACATGATCTTGGAGTTCTTGGAGACGCTCACGGTGTCGTTGTAGATGGCCGGGGTGACGCCGATGACGTTGGTCTCATCCCACACGCTGGCGCTACGGGCGTACTCGGACTGCCACTTGTCGGCGTAGTCGATGCGGCCGTCGGCGTAGGTGCACAGCACGTCGATCTGGCCGGAGGCCAGACGGGCGAAGGCGCTGCCGTAGGAGTCGGACTGCACGGCGTGCGGCAGGTCGGTGATGGTGTGCTTGAACTGCTCCTTCAGCCACAGGGACGGGTAGATGTAGCCGGCCGGGGAGGAGGAGCCCATGACGCTCCAGTTGAGGCCCGACAGGTCGTCCCAGGTGATGTCCTCGCCGTCGTTGACCTTCTTGGCCACGGCCTGGCCGGCGTCGGAGGGGCCGGCGATCATGAGCGCGCGGTAGCTGGTGACCTGGTCGGTGGTCTGCTCGGTGGGCTTGTTGTCGTTCCAGTCCTTGGCGTCGTCGGAGTCGATGGACAGGCCGTTGCGGGTGGCGGTGAGCAGAACCTCGCAGCCGTCGTCGTACAGCACGTAGGTGCCGCCCGGGATCAGGCCCACATCCACGGTACCGGCCGACAGGGCCTCGCCCACGGCCTCGTAGCTGGTGCCCACGGTGATCTCGACCTCGCCGACCTTGTAGCCCAGGTCACCGAGCTGGTCGATGAGCATCTGCTTGAGCGGGTCGGTGGCGGTCACGATCTCCTCGGGGTCCTTGGACGGCACGAAACCGACCTTCAGGACGTCGATGGTCTTGCTGTCGGAGCCGCTGGCCGAGCCGGCGCCCGCATCGTTGCCACCGCAGGCGGTGAGGCCGAGGCCCGCGATGGCCGCGGCGCCGCCCGCCAGGCCGAGGAAGGACCGACGGGAGAGGTGGTGGCTGGATACGTTGCTCATGTGAATCCTTTCGCTTGAGTGCCGAAAAGAGGGTCCATGCCCCGCCTGGACGGGTGGGGCGAATACAGCTCACATGGTATCAAGTTTTTGCGTCGCCGGATGGGTCCGGTGGCGTGTTCTATACCAAAACGCGGGGTGCCAGCCTGCTTTCACAAAGACGTGAGCAGATGTTTACCAATCGCTTGCCGAGCGGTGATATGCAGAATGGGAACGGGGTCTGCCGGTTTGGGGACGGGGTCGATTCGTACGCGTGTGCGGCTGCCGGTTTGGGGACGGGGTCGATTCGTATGCGCGGAATGGGAGGGGCCGCTTGTACGCGCGTGCGGAATCGCACCAGCGGCGGTGCCGGCGGGCGGCGCGCTACAGGCGGGCGGCGACGACGTGGGCGCAGAACAGCACCATACCGGTGCAGAACAGGCGGATGTGCCACGCGCGGGGCTGAGGGAGCCGCCGCTTCACGCAGGGAATCATGCTTGCGCCGCTGGCGGCGAAGGCGAGCAGGGACAGCCAGCCAAACGCGTAGGCGGCCCCCGGCGCGCCCGAGCCGTAGGCCGTGGCGGCGATACCGTGGACCAGCGCGCTCGCGAGCAGCGCGAGGCCGCAAAGCGTGTGACCGGCACCGCTCGTGACGGGCGTGCGTGCGGGGCGCTGGCCGCCGGCGCGTAGGAAGCGCACGAAGTCGGCGGCCAGCAGGCTCAGACAGGCGAGGGCGATGAGGGCGGCGATGATCTCTGCGATGAGGATGGCGGTCACGGGCGTCCTTTCAGGTTGCTGGGGCGGGCGTGTGGCCGAAGCGGGAAGGGGCTCGCGCCTCGTCCGGTGCAATAAGTTAGCCTAATCTATCAATTTGCGAACATGCGAAGTGGGCGTTCAATAAAAAACGACACGCTTGGTGGGTTGCCGCGATTATGCCACCGTGACGGCGCTGCCGCGGCCACGCTGCTGTGGCCGCGTCGCCGCGACGGTGCCGCTGCAGTCGCGCTGCCACGACGCTCTCGCGGCGGCTCCACTTGCCCCGCCGGTCAAGGAGCAGCCCTGCACCGAGGAGCAGGTCCAGGCCGAGGAGCGGCCCCACGCTGAGGGATGGGTCCAGGCCGAGGGCCAGCCCCTCGCGCCGAGGAACGGGGCCGGCCCCGCACCGAGGAACAGGGCCGATCCGTGCTAGGATTTTGTTCGATTCGATATACGTGGCGGTCCGCGGGGTCGCCAGGCGGTCCAACGACCAGGGAGGTTGCACCATGTGCGATGCAGAAAAGACGCGCGAGCGCCCACAGGTGTCGGCGCCCTATCCGGAGCCTAACGCGTCCGATTCGTGCATCCGGGCGGAAAACGAGGACGACGACGGATACGACCCGTATTCCGACCGGCGGCCCGCAGCTGAGCCGCTATTTGAGGAGGATCCGTGGCATTAGACGGGCAGAGCGGCCTTGCCGCGGAGGCAGCCGTCTCCGGCAGGCAGGCCGCGTGCCCAGTGCCCCCGGTGGCCGATGCGGGGCCTGCTCGGATGCCCGAGCGCCCGGTCGGCCGCTTCGCGCCGTCGCCCTCGGGGCGCATGCACCTCGGCAACATCTACGCCTCCCTGCTCGCGTGGCTGTCGGTGCGCAGCCGCGGCGGGCGGATGGTCCTGCGCATCGAGGACCTCGACGAGCGCACCCAAAGCGGGCCGTGGACCAGCCTCGTCATGGAGGACCTACGCTGGCTCGGCCTCGATTGGGACGAAGGGCCCTACTATCAGCGTGAGCGTATCGGGCTGTACCGGGAGGCCGTGGAGCGGCTGGACGCACGTGGCTTGATCTACCCCTGCTTCTGCACGCGCGCCGAACTGCATGCGGCCAGCGCCCCGCACGCCAGTGACGGCACGCCCGTGTATGCGGGAACGTGCCGCAGCCTGTCGGCGGAGGAGGTGGCGCGCCGCCGTGCGCAGCGCCCGCCCGCGTGGCGCCTGCGGGTGCCCACGGCCGATGACCCGGCGGGGGCAGTGGCGTTCACCGATCGCGTATTCGGTCCGCAGCGGGAGGTCCTCGCGCGCGATTGCGGGGACTTCCTGGTGCGGCGCAGCGACGGGGTCTTTGCCTATCAGCTTGCCGTGGTGGTGGACGATGCTGCCATGGGCATCACTGAGGTGGTGCGTGGCTGCGATCTGATGAGCTCGGTGGCGCGGCAGATATACCTGCAGCGTTTGCTCGGGTATGCGACGCCTGCCTATGCTCACGTACCGCTCATGGTTGCCGCCGATGGGCGGCGCCTGTCGAAGCGCGATCGCGACTGCGACATGGGTGAGCTGCGGAAGGTGTTCGGGACGCCCGGGCGGCTGCTGGGCGCGGTGGCCCACGCGGCGGGTTTGGTGCCGGACGCCCGCCCGCGCACGGCCGACGAGCTGGCCGATGCGTTCTCATGGGATGCCGTGCCGTCCTGTCGCGCCGTGGATGCGTCTGCTGTGATGGCGTCGAGCGGATAGGCGGCGGTCCGGCGGCGGGGGCCGTCTGCGTCGGCGCGTCGAAGTGGACCGCGCTGGGTCGGGAGGCGCTGTCATGGAGCGCATGAAGGCTGCGGGGCGGCTTCGGATGGATGCGCGGTGGGCCGGTATCGGGTGGGCTGGCGGCGCTTGGTCCGGCGGCGTTTTCCAACAAACTTGCGGACGAGCTTGTCATCGCAGGCGAACATGCGCTATCATGCTAGGGCTGCTACGGAGAGCTGACCGAGAGGCCGAAGGTGCTCGCCTGCTAAGCGAGTATGCGCCGCAAAGCGCATCTGGGGTTCGAATCCCCAGCTCTCCGCCAGTGTGAATGATACGCCCCCTGAGTTATTGCAGATCAGGGGGCGTTTTCTGTTTACGCAGGGGGGCTCCGATATTGTCGCGGGGCCTGGGATGCCGAAAGGTACATGGTCGCCCGGAGAAAGGGGTGCTGATATGCAGGATGAGCGGAGCGCCGCGCCCGCGCAAGCGGCTGCGGACGACGAGCGGTTCATGCGGGAGGCCCTCATCGAGGCGCGCCGGGCCGCGGAGCTGGGCGAGGTCCCCATCGGGGCCGTGGTGGTCTACGAGGGCCAGGTGATCGCGCGCGCTCACAATCGCCGCGAGCTCGACGGGGACCCGTCGGCGCACGCGGAGTTCTCCGCTCTGCTTGCCGCGGCACGGCACCTGGGGCGATGGCGCCTGTTCGGCTGCACGGTCTACGTGACGCTCGAGCCGTGCGTGATGTGCGCGGGCCTTATGGTGAACGCGCGTATCGACCGCTGTGTGTACGGCGCACCCGATCCGAAGGGCGGCGCGCTGGGGACCCTCTACACCCTGCAGGATGATGCGCGCCTGAACCACGCTTTCGCGGTGACACCCGGCGTGCTGCAGGACGCGTGCGCGCAGGAGCTGCGGGCGTTTTTCGGCAAGGTGCGCGCGCAGCGCAGCTCGGAGCAGGGCGAGGTCGAGCAAGAGCGAGCGCAGGCCGCCGCCGCGCGCCGGGAGCTGCGTGAAGCCCGCGCGCAGCTCCCGGCGCCCCGAGCCCCGCGCGTGCTGCTTGCGATCGATTCGTTCAAGGGGTCGGCAACGAGCGCTCAGGCCGCCGCGTGGGCGGCCGAGGGCGTGCACCGCGCCTGTCCGGCCGCGCAAGTGCAGTGTCTGTCGGTGGCCGATGGCGGCGAGGGAACCCTCGATGCGGTGGCGTCCGCCATCGCGGCGGAGGTGCGCACCGTGCGCGTGCGCGGTCCGCTTGGAACCCCGGTTGATGCGCGATTCTTGCTGGCTGGCGAGCCAAAGCCCCCTGCGGCCTCTGCGCCCGCAGACGGGCCGGCGCTGGCCGAGGACCCTGCGCCCGCCGGGCCCTCCTTCGCGCTCATCGAGATGGCCGAGGCGGCAGGGCTGGGCTACACGTCGCGCAATCAGCGCGATGCGCTGGCGGCCACAACCTGGGGTGTGGGCGAGCTGATGCTCGCCGCCGTGGCACAGGGGGCGCGCCGCCTGTATCTGGCGCTGGGGGGCAGCGCCACAACCGACGGCGGCGTCGGCATGTTGCAGGCTCTCGGCGCGCGGGTGCTCGATGCGGACGGGCGCGCGGTGGCGCCGGGGCTTGCCGGGCTTGCTGCAGCGTCGCGCGTGGATATCGGACCGGCTCTGCAGGCGCTTGCGGGCGTGGAGCTCACGGTGCTGTCCGATGTAGACAACCCGCTGGTGGGCGCGCGCGGTGCGGTGCGGGTGTTCGGTCCGCAGAAGGGCCTGGACGAGGCGGGGCTGGATGCGTACGACGGCTGGATGCTCGCTTACGCCCGTGCGCTCGACGCCGCGCGCCAGGCGGCTGGCATCGGGGTGTTTCGCTCGTTGCCGGCCGTACCGGGTGCCGGCGCGGCCGGCGGGCTGGCCGCTGCGCTGCTGGCCCTCGGCGCGCAGCTGGTGCCGGGTATCGACGCCGTGCTCGATCTGGTGGGGTTCGACGACCGGGCGCGCAAGGTCGACCTGGTGATCACGGGCGAAGGGTCGGTCGATGCCCAGAGCGCGGCTGGAAAGACGCCTGTCGGGGTGGCGCGCCGGGCGAAGCGCGTGAGCCCGGGCGTGCGCGTGGTGGCCCTGTGCGGCGCGCGGGCCGACGAGCTGGAGCGTGTGTACGAAGCAGGCATCGATGCGGTCGTTCCGGTGCTGCGGCGGCCCATGGCCCTCGAGCAGGCGCTTGAGGCCTCGCAGACCCATCGCAACCTGGCGTGCGCGGCGGAGACGGTCGTCCGACTGGTGCTGTAGAGGGCTCGGCTGGGCGCTCCGGCGCGCTTAGCGGTCGCGGCGCAGGTTCGGCACGATGCGCTTGACGACCCACCAAACCAGCGCGGCGACAACGGCCACGATGAGCACGATCTTCACGATATCCGAGATCCAGGAGGCCTCGGCGGTGATCGTGCGCCATGCTGAGCCCGCGCCGGCACCGAGCGAGCACAGCACCGTGTTCCACACGGCGGAGCCCACCAGGGTGTAGAGCGCAAAACGGACCGGGTTCATCTTGGCGGTGCCGGCGGGGATGGAAATCAGGCTGCGCACCACCGGGATGCAGCGGCAGAACAGAACGGTGAGCTGTCCGCGCCGGTCGAACCAGACAATCGCCTTGGAGATGTCATCGCCCTTGAAGCCGAGCATACGCATGGGCCTCGTTTCGAAGAAGTGCTCCAGGCGCTCACGGGACAGCAGCCGCCCGATGCCGTAGAGCACGAAGGCGCCCAGTACCGAGCCTGCGGTGGCGGCGATGATGGCGCCGGGCAGCTCCATGGCGGTCTCGTGGGTGAGGTATCCCGCCATGGGCAGGACGAGCTCGCTGGGGATGGGCGGGAACACGTTTTCGAGGAAGATGAGGGCGGCGACGGCAAGGTAGCCGAACGCGTTGATGAAGTCGATGAAAGCGGCTTCCATGGGTCTCCTTGCAGATAGGCCGCGTGTGGGCGGCGCGAGCGACAAACAAACGCGGCGTCCGCGCGTTGCTCGGAGGCCGGTATAGGGCAGTATAGGTGCGAAGATGCCGCAAAGGGCGTGCGTCGGGCCGATAGCGGGAGTTCACCATAACAGCTTCGGGCGTGCGTGGGCCTCTGTCGTCGGTCGTCTGACAGGGTGTTGTCTTCTGCACATGCTCCCGTTTACGCCCAAAGACGGGGCACGATGCGCACTGCGCTCGCGTGCCGGCGCCCGTTGCGATCGCATGCCGCGCTGGTGGCGTTCGAGTCCCGTGCGGCCCGTTGCACCGGACCTAGCTGCGAATCGATCCCGTGAATCGCGCGGCTTGCGCGTCGCACGGGACTTGCACGTCGCGCGGGGCGGCGACATATGCCGACCGCGAAATGGCGCTGGACGTAGCCGGGCCAACCGGCTACTATAGTCAAACACGCCTCGCGCGTTCGATGGGTTCGGGTGACGATATGTTCCGAACTTGGTCAGGTCCGGAAGGAAGCAGCCATAAGGAGCCTCTGCCGGGCACCCGTTCCCATCGAGTCCACGGGGCGTTTTTGTGTGGCGCGGCGCTATGGTGTCCGCGCGCGTCTCGGGCTCCAGCGTCCCTGCGTGGCCGCTCGCCTTCGGCCCCGCCGCGCCTGCATGTTCGCCGCAGATGCTCGTCACAGTCTCGGCACGCATCGCTGGGCGCGAACGCACCGCGCGCCCCCGGCTTCGCCCTCCGTCCGCCCGCGCCTCCGACCTTGCCCTTCGCCCCGCCTTACCCTCCGCTGTCAAAAGTCTTGACCGGGCATTACCCGCAGCTGATGTGCCCTCGCCATCATGGAACTGACAAGGGAGTGATGCCTGATCGGCCCGATGTGGCCGAACGAGAGGGGATGCCATGGGGCAGCAGGAGACCAACGGGTTTGAAGCGGATGGGACGCGGCCGCCGCGCCGCAACGCGACGGGTGCGATGGACGCGCGGACGAAGGCGGGGTGCAGCTGCGGACTCGGAAACTTGGCTGCCCCGGTTTCCTTCCGCATGGCCGACCTGCCCGCGCACGAGGGCGCCGCGCTTCGGCCGTCTCGCACCCATGCGGTGGGCAGACGCGGGGTGAGCAGACGCGGGTTTTTCAGCCTGAGCCTGGCGCTGGGTGCCGCGGCGCTTGCCGTGCCCGCTTCTGCCGAGGTGCAGGAGGAGGCGTCGACCAGCTCATATCCCGAGCGCCCCGTCACCTTCTGCATCATGTCCGACCTGCACTACTTCGCGCCGGAGCTGTGGAGCGACTGCGCGGACTACGCGGAGGCCGAGAACTCCGACCGCAAGATGTTCCGCGAGAGCGCCAGCATCCTCGCCAAGGCGCTGGCCGACGTGGTGGCGGCCAAGCCCGACATCGTCTTCGTGCCGGGCGACCTCACCAAAGACGGCGAGCTCGTGGGCCATCGGGGGCTGCATGCACTGTTCGAGGGCGCCCGCGCGCAGCTGGCCGCCGCCGGCGTCACCACGACGTTTCTGTTCATCAACGGCAACCATGACCTGAACAACCATGCGGCGCTCGATTTCTCGAGCGGTTCTGCGCAGGCCGCCGAGCGTACGGACCCCGTGGCGTACAAGGACCTGTGGCGCGAGTACGGCTACGAGGGCGCGGTCGTTTTCGATGCCGGCGGCACGCAGGACGGCAGCTTGAGCTACGTGGCACGCCCCGTTCCCGGCTTGACGGTTATCGCGGTGGACACCTGCCGCTACAACGAGCCGAGCGACGACGGCAGCGGGCTTGCCCAGGCAACGGCCGGGCGCGTGGGGGATGCGCTGCTGAAATGGGTGTGCAACCAGGCCAAGCAGGCTCGGGCCGCCGGCGACGTGGTGGTGGCGATGCAGCATCACGGCATCGTCCCGCATTTCGGGGACGAGCCAACCCTGATGGCGGAATATCTGGTGGAGGACTACGACCGGGTGGCGCGTGCCTACGCCGAAGCGGGGATTGCCTGCGTGTTCACCGGGCATATGCATGCCAACGACATCGCCGCGGCAACCTACGGCGACGCGACCGTCTACGATATCGAGACCGGCTCGCTGGTGACCTATCCGTCGTGGATGCGCACGGGATCGCTCGCGTTCACCCGCAGCGGCGCCAACGTCGAGGCCACGCTGTCGGTCGACATCCACGATCTGGGCGAGGCGGTGCTCGAGGGGTGCGGGCTGCCCGGTACCTCCCAGGCGATCACGGCCTACGGCGCGCAGCGCACGTTGAGCGTCCTGTCCGTGCAGACGATGTGTGCGGGCATGTTCGTGGAGCCGATGCTTGCCCAGGCGGCGCAGGCGGGCGCGCGTGCGTCGGTTGCGCAGGCGCTCGGTGTCGAGCCGGCGGGCCTCAACGCGGCGCTGTGGGGCATGCTCGCCGCGTCGGGGGTGCTGCCCACCACGCGTGAGGAGGGGCTGCATATCGCGATCGGCTCCTCGCTCGCGGCGTCGGTGTGGCTCGACGCGGGGGCCGGGCGTATCCGCATCGACCAGGTGTCTGCCGAGAGCCTCTCCGCGACTCCGCTGATGAACCTCTCCCTGTCGGCGGCTGCGGAGGAGCGTCTTGGGCAGGCGCCGCGTGCGGCACGGGCGGATCGGGTGTGCCTGGCCTACGTGGACGCCGCGAGCATGTCGGCGTTCCTCGATGCGCTGTGGCAGGCGCTCGATGCGCAGGTGCTGGCCGAGCCGGGTCGTCAGCAGACGGTGGCGTGTGCGGCGGAGGCGGTTCGGCTGCTGCTAGAGGCGCCGGTTGACGACGCCCACAATGTGCTTGCGCTGGCCAACGCGGCTTATCAGGCCCACCTGCGCGGGTGCGAGGATATCGAGGCGTGGACCGATCAGGCTATCGAGGCGATCGGGGGCGCGGGCCTGCTGGGAGATGCGGTCGCGCAGGCCGTGAACGGCACGTTGGCGAGCGAGCAGGTACAGACGCTGGCTACCGCGATTCCACTCGACATCAAGGCGCTGCTCCAGGCCGGTGACATTCCGCTGATCGGCGCGCTGGTGCCCGGCATCGTGGCAGGGATGGTCCCGCATGTGGGCGCGTTGCTCAAGCTGCTGGCGGGTGACGGGACAGGCGCGCCCGCGGTCGATGCGGGCGCGCTCGTGGCGGGCGCGCTGCCGGCTTCGTTGACGCAGATGGTGCACAGCGCCCTATTCACGCTGTCGCATGACGATAATGTGGCACAGGACCATGCATTCTCCTTCGCCGCGCATGCGGTCGATCCGGATTACAGCAACGGTTCGGGCGCAGGGGACGGTACCGGCGGTGACTCCGACGGCGGTAGCGGCTCCGACGGAGACGGAGGCTCCGATGCGGGCACCGGCTCCGGTTCCGGCTCCGCTGCGGGCGGGAGCGGTACAGGCGGCGCCGGCACGGGCTCCGGCACGGGCTTCGGCACGGGGTCGGGCACGGACTCCAACTCGGGTTCCGGCGCGCGGCATCCGAGCACGGAGCGGCTGCCCCGCACGGCCGATGAGGGCGCGGGGCGCATCGCCGCCGCGGTGCTCGGAGGCGCGGCGGTGCTGGCGGCAGGCGTGCGCGAGGCCCTGCGCCCGCACGAGGATGCGCCGGCGGCATAAGGCGGACACACGCTGTCACGGCAGCGCTGCGCGGGCTACCGCCGACACGCGATGAGGCGCCTCCAACATACCGTGGAACCGCGGGCGCAGCTTTGATCGGGGCTGCGCTCGCGTTGTTTCCGGCAGGTGTCCCGTCGTGCGCGGGTGACGCGGGAGGCGTATGATAGGCGACATCTGTCCGCCCCCGTGCGCCGCCCCGCGCGGTGCGCCGAGCCGTATGCGGAGGCAGCAGCCATGATCGACCTGCTCAAACGCTTCGGCGGTCCCTACCGCCTCAACCTGATCGCCGGCCCCGCCTGCAAGCTACTCGAGGTGCTGTTCGACCTCATGACGCCGCTGGTAATCGCCCGCATGATCGATGCGGGCGTCGGCGCCCGCAGCATGCGCGAGGTGCTCATCTCCGGCGCGCTGCTGGTTGGGATGGCGGTCGTGGGCATGGGGTTTGCGCTCGTGTGCCAAAAGATGGCCTCGCGCGCCTCCCAGGGCGTGGGCACGAGCCTGCGCGATGCGCTGTTCCGGCACATCAACGAGTTCTCTCGCACCGAGGTGGACCGCTTCGGCACACCCTCGCTCACCACCCGCATCATCAACGACGTGAACCAGGTCCAGCTCGCCGTTGCCCTGGCCATCCGCCAGCTCATCCGCTGGCCGTTTCTGGCGGTGGGCTCCATGGCGGCGGCCTGCCTGATCGACCTGCGCCTGGGCGTGATCTTTCTGGTGTCCACCCCGCTGATCGGCGGGCTGTTCTGGCTAATCATGGCGCGCTGCGTCCCGCTGTATCAAGCCATGCAGCGTCAGCTCGACCGCATCGCCCTGATCGTGCGCGAGGGTCTGGCGGGCACCCGGGTGGTGCGGGCGCACGTGCGCGAGGGGCACGAGCGGGCGCGCTTGTGCGAGGCGGCCGATATGCAGGCGGCGGTGGCCACGATGGCGGCGCGCCTGTCGAGCGTGCTGAACCCCGCGACCTTCCTGGTGATGAATCTCGCGGTGTGCGCGATTCTGTGGGCCGGCGGTCAGACGGTGAACGCCGGTGGCCTCACGCAGGGTGAGATCGTGGCGTTCGTGAACTATATGACCCAAACGCTGCTGTCCATCGTGTACGTGGCGAACCTCGTGGTGGTGTTCACCCGCGCCGAGGCGAGCGCCGACCGCATCCGGGAGGTGCTCGATTGCTCTCCTTCGATCACCGATGCCGGTGCGCTGCCGGTTGCGGTCAGCCCGGATGGGGCCGCGCCCGCGCTGCGCCTGGACGGCGTGTCCTTCACCTTCGCGGGTGCGTCGTCTGCGGCCCTGCAGGGCGTGAGCCTTGCGGTGGGCCGTGGGCAGACGCTCGGCGTGATCGGGGGCACCGGTTCGGGCAAATCGACGCTCGTCTCCCTGTTGGCGCGCCTGTACGAGGTGAGCGCGGGCTCGGTCGAGGTTCTTGGCACCGATGTGCGTTGCTGGCCGGTGGCGCAGCTGCGGCGCAGCATCGGCATGGTACCGCAGAAGGCGGAGCTGCTGAGCGGAACGATTCGCTCCAACCTACGGTGGCGCGCGCCCGAGGCAACCGATGAGGAGCTGTGGCGCGCGCTCGAGATGGCGCAGGCCGCCCCGTTCGTACGCGACCTGCCGGACGGGCTCGATGCGTCGGTCGAGGCGGGCGGGGCCAACTTCTCGGGCGGTCAGCGCCAACGCCTCACGATCGCCCGCGCGCTGGTGGGGGACCCGGCGTTGCTGATCTTGGACGATGCCGCCTCGGCGCTCGACCTTAAAACCGATGCGGCCCTGCGTCGGGCCCTGCACAGCAGAGACACGCTCGGTGCGGTGGCTGCGGCAGAGCCGTCCGCCCCTGCGGTCGCGCGGGTGCCCGCCACGACTGTGATCGTGTCCCAGCGCGTGTCTTCGGTGCGCGATGCCGACCTGATCTGCGTGCTGTCCCACGGGCGCGTCGCCGGCCTGGGGACCCATGAGGAGCTGGTGGCGGGCTGCGAGATCTATCGGGAGATCTGCGCCTCGCAGCTGACGCAGGAGGAGGTGGGGCCGTCGGCCGTGCCCGCGCCGCTCGATGCGGTCGCCTCGGATGCCGCCATGCCGCCGTCTACCTCGGAAGTGCCCTCGGCCCCAGGTGTCCTCGCCAACCCGTCTGCCGCACACGAAGGGAGCGCCCGATGAACCCCTACGCCTCCACCGGCTCGGTATCGACGGTGACCGCAAGCGTCTCGGGCGCTTCGGGCTCCGGTGCGCCAGGCGACCGCGGTCCCGGCAGCTCCGTGCGGCCCCTGTCGGCCGTGCAGGTCCTCAAGCGCCTGGCTCCCTACGTGCGGCCCCGCGCCGCGCTGCTGGCGGGCGCGTTCATGGCGAGCGCGGCATCGATCGGCCTGCAGCTGTTCGTACCCGTCCTCATCGGCTACGGCATCGATTGCATCGTGGGCGCCGGCCTGGTCGATTTCGCCCGGCTGGCCCCGCTGCTGGCGCAGCTCGCGCTGGTGGTCGCCGCCGCCTCGGCGCTGCAGTGGCTGCAGGGGGTCCTCATCGCGCGCCTCACCTATGCCACCGTGCGCGACCTGCGTGTCGATGCCGATGCCAAGCTGTTCGGCGTGCCGGTGTCCTATGTCGACACCCATGCGCGCGGCGATCTCATCTCGCGGGTGGTCAACGACATCGACCAGGTGGGCGACGGCTTGCTGCAGGGGGTGACCCAGCTGTTCGGCGGCATCGTCACCATCGTGGGCACACTCGCGTTCATGTTCGCCTCCTCGGTGCCGATGGCGCTCGTGGTGATGCTGGTGACGCCGCTGTCGCTGGGCGCCGCTTCTGCCATCGCGCGGCTGTCCAGCAAGAGCTTCACGGTGCAGCAGCGCGTGCAGGGCGAGTTGGGCGGCTACATTGAGGAGTACGTGGGCGTGCAGGGCCTGGTGGATGCGTTTGCCTACGCCGATCGGGCGCACGAGGGGTTCGAGCGGCTGAATCGCGCGCTGTACACCTGCGGCGAGCGGGCGCAGTTTTTGAGTTCGCTGTCCAACCCGGGCACGCGCTTCGTCAACAACCTCATCTACGCGGTCGTTGCCGTGGTGGGGTGCGCGGGCGTCATCACGGGGGCGCCGGCGCCCCTCACGGTGGGCGGCGTGCAGCTGTTCTTGTCGTATGCCAACCAATACACCAAGCCGTTCAACGAGGTCACGAGCGTGGTTGCGCAGATTCAGACGGCGTTTGCCTCGGCCCGCCGGGTGTTTGCACTGCTCGATGCCGCCAACGAGCTGCCGGATGCGCCCGAAGCGCTTGCGACGACCTCCGGCGCCGGCGAGATCGAGTTCCGCGCGGTCGCGTTCTCCTACGTGCCGGACCGCCCGCTGCTGCGCGACATCTCCTTCCGTGCGCGCCCCGGCATGCGCCTGGCGCTGGTGGGGCCCACTGGTTGCGGCAAGACGACGCTGATCGGCCTGTTGCTGCGCTTCTATGACATCCAGGCCGGCCAGATCCTGGTGGACGGCCACAAGGTGTCCGCCTATACGCGCTCGGGGCTGCGGCGCGCGTTCGGCATGGTGCTGCAGGAGAGCTGGCTGTTCGAGGGGACCGTGCACGACAACATCGCCTATGGGCACCCCGACGCCACGCGTGCGCAGGTTGAGCGCGCCGCGCGCCGCGCTCGCGCCGACGCGTTCATTCGATCGCTGCCGGATGGCTACGACACCGTGCTGCCCGAAGGCGGCGGCTCGCTGTCGCAGGGCCAGCGGCAGCTCATCTGCATCGCGCGCGTGATGCTCACCGACCCCGAGATCCTGCTGCTCGACGAGGCGACCTCGAGCATCGACACCCGTACGGAGCTCCAGGTGCAGGCGGCGTTCGACGAGCTCATGGTCGGGCGGACGAGCATCGTGGTGGCGCATCGCCTGAGCACGATTCGCGGCGCCGACTGCATCTTGGTGATGCGCGACGGCCAGATCGTCGAGCGCGGGACGCACGACGAGCTTGTCGCCGCCGGCGGCGCCTACGCCGAGCTCTACCGCTCTCAGTTCGCCACCTCAGACGAATAGGCCCCGATCCGCTGCGTGCTTCGTTCGCGCTTGGTTGCAGGTGAGGTGCAATGGTGTTAAGGACGGATTTACACTAGGGAACTCATCTTGTGCCGAGCGCCCTGCGCGGCGGCTACTGCGCAGCCCGCACTGGCGGCACGGGGTCCAGCTCCAGCAAGTCGCAGGGATCGGTGCAGTTCAGGGCGCGAGCAAGGGCGATGACCGTTTCGAATCCGGCACGATTGATATGCTTTTGACGCTGCTCGTACTGTTGGATGCTGCGCACGGGGATGCCCGACCGCTCGGCGAGCTCGCGCTGCGTGAGACCCATGCGCTGCCGATACCATGCAAGGCGGGGCTGCCGTTCAGCATCGCGCATGAGCGCCCCCATGCGTTCGACGAAATGCGCGATGTCCATTTCATGGTAGGGGTGGTACAGGTCGATGATCGTGCTGGCGGGGACGGCCGAGAAGATCCGCCGAAATGAGAGCCCGGCGAACCACTGGTAATACGCGAGTGCCCATCCCGTCCAGTATTCCGGGCTCCGTCCCGTTGCATAGCGGGCGGGCGCAGGCCGGTAGCCTGGTGTGCCGGCAAGGGTCTCGCGTGCCAGCTCCACGCCCGATTGGCCGGCAATGGTCCGTGCGTCCCCGTTTTGGAAGCGACGGGCCACGCCGGAGCTGACAAACAGGGAGCAGAACACATCGAGGTCCAGCTGTTCATCATTGACGGCGTAGTCGAATGCGCGGGCCAGAGATGCGCGTGCAAGCCGTACGTACGACTCATCGTAGGCGTGGGTCACCGGGCATCACCTCCTCATTAAGAATCTGAAGGATAAACAGGTCGTCGCGTTTTCTCCGCTGCTGCGTCAACTCCCGGTATGCGCGGCGCGCCGTCTGATCGCGCGCCTGCTTGCGCGCGAACCATTCGGAGCTGCTCGCAGGGAGCACCTCGATGAATCGCAGGCGCTCGAAGGACCGTTTGCTTTTGAGTGCCACCTGCTGCCCGAGCTTACCCAGGTGCATGGCCTGCCGCAGATGCCGATATGAGATGGCGCCGTTGATGAAGTCCTGGGCGAAGGAGAAGTAGCTGTCATCGGCCCGGTACCCGACGATGACGTCTGCGTCGCGATAAGGCGGCAGAAAGTTGGCGAGCAGGTACGCTTTTGCCTCGATGGCCAAGGGGCCGACGGCGTCGAACTCGCGGTTTTCCAGCAAGACCGCCAGCCAGTGCAGCATGCAATAGCTGTCGCTGCCGAGCCTGAGCACCGACAGGCCGTCGGCATCGAAGTCATACACGTTGGCGTATCCGTCGCGATCGGCCTCAACGGCCCATTCGCGCGCCATGGAAAGCTGCTCGGTGCAGTAGAAGCACCGGCCGTAGTCGTTGTGCGAGCCCCCTTTGCCGAAAGCGGGCTGTTCGATGATGTGGTGCGAACCGTGGTAGAGATGCATGGCTCCTCCTATATGGCTCCTCCTATACTCCCCAAGGAGTATACCCCGAGTGGTTCGCCACATGCGCGCGCCCGGAAAACCGAACCCCTAACCGAATCCTGACATACGCACGCTCGCTTCCTGCCGTATCATTACGGGCATGTGCGCGGGGAGAGGGCACGTGGGCAACAGGTAAGGAACGGTCAATGAAATACACCAAGCTCGAACGCAACTGGGTCATGTACGATGTGGGCAATTCGGCGCTCGTGCTGCTCAGCACGTCGGTGGTGCCCATCTACTTCAATGCCATCAACACCGGCGCGCACCCGGCGGAGCTGGTGAGCGCCTGGGCTAACGCGCAGACCATCGCATCGCTTGCCGTGGCCCTGCTGATGCCGGTGCTGGGCTCGCTGGCCGACTACGCGGGCAACAAGATCAAGTTCTTCATCGGCTTTTTCCTCACGGGCCTGATCTTGTGCCTGGCGCAGGCAATCCCCATGGGCGCCCTTCCGTTCCTCATCGTGTATGTGCTGTGCACCATCGGCTTGAACTCGTCCATGACCTTCTACGACGCCATGCTCACCGACGTCACCACCGACGAGCGCATGGATGCGGTGTCAAGCTCGGGCTACGCCTGGGGCTATGTGGGTTCCACCATTCCGTTCATCCTGTGCCTGGCGCTCATCTTCGGCGGCCCGGCCCTGCTGGGGCTCGACACCATGCTGTGCACGCGTCTGTCGTTTATCATCACCGGGGCCTGGTGGCTGGCCTTCACCATCCCGCTGCTGCGCACCTACAAGCAGCGGTTCGGCAAGCCGCGCGAGAGCGGCGCGGGCGTGCGGCGCAACATCGCCAACACGTTCCGCGGCCTGTGGGCCACCATGCGCCGCATCGCGCACGACCGGGTGCTGCTCGTGTACATGGTCGCGTTCTTCTTCTATATCGACGGCGTCCACACGGTCATCTCCATGGCCACGAGCTACGGCTCGAGCCTGGGCATCGATTCCACGCAGCTGGTGCTCGCCCTGCTCGTCACGCAGTTCGTGGCGTTTCCCTCGGCCATTGCCTACGGGCGGTTCGCCGGCCGCTTCGGCACCCTGCGCATGATCATCGTCGCGGTCGCCGCCTACGTGGGCATCGTGCTGTTCGCGGCGTTTTTCCTCAAGACGGCGGTGGAGTTTTGGATCCTGGCGGTGCTGGTGGGCATGTTCCAGGGCGGCATCCAGGCGCTTTCGCGCAGCTATTTCGGTCGGCTGATCCCCAAGGAGCGCGCGAACGAGTACTACGGCTTCTTCGATATTTTCGGTCGCTACGCGTCTGTGATGGGAACTCTGCTAGTATCTGTCGTGACATCGCTCACGGGGAATCCTTCTTTAGGAGTGCTTTCCATCGGGATTCTGCTGGTTGCGGGCCTTGTCATGTTAGTAAAGCTCTCCAAGATGCCCGCGGTGGCCGCCTAGCGGCGCGCCTTCCGCGTATTCGTCACCTTGGGAGGGCTTTGCTGGCGCAGTAAAGCCCTCCGTTCTAAGAAAAGGTGACCGAACATGAACAACAGTTCCCAGTATCTGGCCCGCGTGGGCGTCATCGCGGCGGCCTATGCCGCGTGCACGCTCGTGACCATGCTCTTTTTGGGCAGCCTGGCCTGGGGTCCCATCCAATTCCGCGTCTCCGAGGCGCTGTGCGTGCTCGCCCTGTTCACGCCCGCTGCTATCCCCGGGCTCACGCTCGGCTGCGTGATCGCCAACGTGGCCAACATCGTGCTTTCGGGTACCGGCGTGCTCGGCATGCTCGATGTGGTCTTCGGCTCGCTGGCAACCTGCATCGGCGCGCTCATCACCTGGAAGCTCCGCGAGCGTCCGGCGCTTGCCCTGCTCGGCCCGGTGATCGCCAACGCCCTGATCGTTCCGGCGTACCTGCCCCTGCTGCTGCAGGGTATCGGTTTCTACACCATCCCGTTCACCTCCATCTCGCTGGATTCCTCCTGGCCGCTCATGTATCTGTTCGGCTTGGTGACCACGGGTGCGGGCGAAGCGGTTATCATGTATGTGCTGGCGCTTCCGCTGTCACGCGTTCTGGCAAAAACGCCGTTCATCGCACGCGAGCTGCAGCAGGAGGGTACAAGCAAGTAGAAGATGCGGGGTGTCCGCCGGTGCGCTGCACCGTCATCACCGCAGGCTCCCGTATCGCCGCCGTGGCCCCGTGGGGCTGCGGCGGCGATTGTATATGGCGCAGGGGTTCGGTTGCCCACACCGGGCCGCTCTGGGAAAGGGGGACCGGTGAATCCCGCGATCGTGATTCCGTCCTATTGGGCCGGTGACCGGGAGGATCTTGCCTCGCCGGGGGCCTATGATCACGCCTGCGAGGCTGACAACCCCGCCCCCGAGCTCGCGCGCTGCCTGGCGTCGCTCGAGCAGGTGCGCAACCTGCCGCGCGTCATCGTGCTGCTCGTGTGCCCGCAGCAGGCTGTCCAGGCCGTGGAGCGCCGCGTGCGCGCGCTGGCGGCTGAGCATCCGCGCGTCCAGGTGACGCTGGTGACCGATCGGGCCGCCTCGGCGATCGTCGCCCGGGTGGCCGAGCTGGCGCCCAATATCCGCGGCGAGGCCATCTCGCTGCGCGGCTACGGCGCCATCCGCAACATGGGCCTGGCCGTCGCGGCGGTTTTGGGCCACGACGCGGTGGTGTTTCTCGATGACGACGAGGTGGTTTTGGGCCCCGACTTCATGGAGCGGGCCCTGTACGGCCTGGGCCAGCAGACGCGCCAGGGCCTGCCGATCCTGGCCAAGAGCGGCTACTTCTACAACGCAGCCGGCTCCCCCCTGGCCGATACCTCCAAGAAATGCGGCATCACGAGCCGTTGGTGGACCAAGCGCATCGAGTTCAACCGCTGGATGAGCCAGGCGCTCAAGGCCACCCGCATCTCGCGGTCGAACTATGTGTGCGGCGGCTGCTTCGCCCTGCATGCCCGCGCGTTCTCGCGCGTCGCCTTCGACCCGTACATCACGCGCGGCGAGGACCTCGATTACCTGTTCAACATGCGCCTGTTCGGCATGGATGTGTGGTTCGACAACACCTGGGCGGTCAAGCACCTGCCCCCGGCGCAGCCGGAGGAGTCGCCGCGGTTCATGCAGAACGTCTACCGCTGGTTCTATGAGCGCGCAAAGCTCGCTTACGCCGCCCGCCGGCACGACCTGAATCCGGTGACGCCGGCGTCGCTCATGCCCTATCCCGGTCCCTGGATCGCCGCGGGGCTCGACGAGCGCGTGCGCAAGACCGCCCTGGTTCGCTCGCTGCTCACGCGCGAGCATGCCGGCTACCGCCGCATCTGGCGGGACGGCATCGAGGAGGCGGAGCGCTACGCGCGCGAGTACGAAAGCTGCTATTTGCGCTTCCAGAGTTTCTGGCCGAGCATCATGGACGGCCTGTGGCGCGATGAGCGCCTGCGTGCGGTGCTGGAGGAGCAGTGAGCGCCCCGCGGCGCGACCGGCGCCCCTCCGGATCGGTGGTCGAGCGCTTGCTCGGATCCGTGTCGCTTGGGCGCGGCATGGCGGTCGTGCTGGCGCTCGCGCTCGCGGTGTATTTCGGCTATGCCGCTGTGACGGGCATGGAGCCGGTCACCACGGCGGCGGCCATCGCGCTGCTGATCGTTTTCCTGTTCGTGTTCGCCTATCTGTGCCTGAGCCCCGACACCCTGCGCACCCAGTACACCGAGCAGACCCTCTCGATCGCCTCGGACATGCTCGAGGACATCACCGGGGGCCTCACGCGCGAGAGCGCCGACACCATCTGTCGCCAGCTGCTGCCCGAGACGCGCGCCATGACCATCGCGGTGACGGATGAATCGGTGGTGCTGGCCTGCGTGGGCGAGCTCGCCGGCGACTTCCCGCCCGGTTCCCCCATCCATACGCCGGCCACGCGCTACGCGATCGACCGCGGCATCGTCCAGTCGTTCACCAGCGCGCAGGACGTGCGTGGCGAGTACGGGGAGCGCGGTTCGCGCCATCACATCCCGGCGGGCATCATCGCCCCGCTCAAGATCCGCGGCAAGGCGGTCGGTTCGCTCAAGTTCTACTATCGCAGCGCCCACGACGTGAACCGGACGCAGTTCGCGCTCGCGCAGGGCTTCGCCGAGCTGCTATCCACGCAGCTTACCATCCACGAGTTGGAGCGTCAGGCCGAGCTCACCGCCCGCGCCGAGCTGCGTGCTCTGCAGGCCCAGATCAACCCGCACTTCCTGTTCAACACGCTGAACACCATCGCGGCCCTCACGCGCACCGAGCCCCTGCGCGCCCGCGAGCTGCTGCGGGAGTTCGCCCAGTTCTACCGCGCCACGCTCGATAACTCCGGCTCGCTGATCCCGGTTGCGCGCGAGGTCTCGCAAACCCAGCGCTATCTCAAATTCGAGAAGGCCCGTTTCGGCGACGATCGCATCCAGGAGCGCTTCACGATCGACGAGGCGGTCCGGGATGTCCAGGTGCCCGCCTTCGTCATCCAACCGCTGGTTGAAAACGCCGTGCGCCACGCGATGCCGGATGAGGGCGCGCTGCACATCGACGTCTCGATCGCCCTGGCCGGCGAGCGTGCGGTCGACATCACGGTGGCCGACGACGGTGAGGGCATGGACGAGGCCACGGCAGCGCGCCTGTTCGACCCTACGCGCGGTGCCCCGGATGCGTCGGCCCCGCAAGGCGGCGGCGCCGGCGTTGCCATGCACAACATCTCCGAGCGCATCAAGCGTTTCTACGGACCCAAATCGAGCACGTCGGTGACATCGCTTCCCGGCTCGGGCACGACGATTGTTTTGCATCTCGATTTAGAGGGAAGTATGTATGATGAGGGATAGAATAGGGGCATGACCGTACGGACGGCTCAGTTGAGCCGGGTCATGCGCGATTCGAATCGAAAGGTACTCTGTGGTTATGCTACGTGCGATGATCGTCGACGACGAGGCTCCAGCACGCTCTGAGCTGCGCTACCTGCTTGAGCAGACGGGCAAGATCAGCTCGATCTGCGAGGCGACCAGCGTCCGCTCCGCGATAGAGATGCTGATGGATGTGCGAGTGGACGTGGTGTTCCTCGACATCTCCATGCCGGGCGCCTCGGGGTTGCAGCTCGCCGAGGCGCTCTATAAACTCAAGACCCCGCCTGCGATCGTGTTCGTGACCGCCTATAGCGATCATGCGGTCGAGGCGTTCGACGTCGATGCCGTCGACTACCTGATGAAGCCTGTGGAGGAGGCGCGTCTCGATCGAGCGATCGAGAAGGTGCTCGCCCGCGGGGTCGCCGGGTCGGACGCGGTGACGTCGACGCTGTCGGGTTCGGCGATCGAGCGCATCTCGGTGGAGAAAAGCGGCCGCAAGGTGCTGATCCCGATCGATCAGATCCGCTTCATCATGGCCAAGGACGACTACTCCTGCATCTTCACGGGCGACGACCGGTTCCTCTCTACTACCTCGCTGGCGCAGTTCGAGGCCAAGCTCAACGAGTTCGGGTTCTTCCGCGTGCACCGGCGCTACATCGTGAACCTGTCATGCGTGGAGGACGTGGAGTCGATCCAGGCGGGTACTATCCAGCTGGGCGTCAGCGGTTTGGACGAGCGCATCCCGGTGTCGCGCCGCCGCGTGGTCCCCTTGAAGAAAGCGTTGAATATCTAAGATGGCAAAGCGCATCGATATCGTGTCCGACACGCACGGCTGCCTGTCGGATCGTCTGCTGGAGGCCTTGGACGGTTGCGACCTGTTGATCCATGCAGGCGACATCACCTCGGAAGCCGATTGGGCCCAGCTTGAGGCCATCGCGCCCGAGGTGCATGGGGCGCTGGGCAACAACGACGGGTACTACTACAACTACGGCCCCGCCGTGGAGCGCCTAGCGGTGTTCGTCTACGAGGGGTTGCGTATCTCGGTTGCGCATTACCGCGATGAGCTGCCGTGCGGCAGCTCGGATGTGGCCGTGTGCGGGCACACGCATCGGGCGATGATCGTCCATGAGGGGCGGTGCCTGGTGGTGAACCCGGGTTCTGCGTCCTGCCCGCGTGGCGAGCGCGGCCCCACCATCGCGCGCCTTGTGGTCGAGGATGGCCGGGTGCTGTCCGCCGAGATCGTCGACCTGTAGGGCCCGTCTGCGGCGACGGCTATGGTGCGAGGATCGGGCTTCTGTCCGCAGCCTGGTCCAACCCTCGGTGTTGCGGCTGTGAGCTGGGAAAACGGCGGATGGAAAAATATTCAAAATTCTTCTTGCGTACACGGAGCACTTCTGTGTATACTAGCTCTCGCAGCAGTTGCTGCCTGGGGAGTTAGCTCAGTTTGGTTAGAGCGCCGGCCTGTCACGTCGGAGGTCGCGGGTTCGAGCCCCGTACTTCCCGCCATCGCAATCAAAGCCTCGTCGTACAGACGGGGCTTTTTGCGTATAAAAGGGTGCCGTACGCAGGAGCGGCGTAGCCAAGATGGCGCGCAACCTGTAAATTGCTACAAGAAGCGCATGCTTTTATGGACAGATGCGATATAGTATTCGGCTGCAAAGGTTTTCGAACGTATGCCCGGGGGTGCTTCCATGCATGGAGGAACGATCCGCCTTGCCGGGCCGTTGGCGCGCAGGACTCGATGGGGAGTTGATTGACATGGATATCTCACGCAAGACCGACTACGCGTTGCGCATGTTGGCCATGCTCGTGCAGGGGGAGGACCATCTGCTCTCCGTGCGCACCGCCGCAGAGGAGGTGGACGTGCCCTATTCCTTCGCGCGCTCGATTCAACACGGCCTGGTGCAGGCGGGTATCGTCGAGAGCCTGCGCGGGGTGCATGGCGGCATGCGTCTGAAGGTCGATCCCGCCGAGGTCACCATCCGCCAGATCGTCGAGGCGGTGCAGGGTCCGCTGGTCATGAACGATTGCACGGCGGAAGATGTCGTCTGCCCCCGTTCGAGCGGGTGCTGCTACCATCCGATCTGGGTGGGTGCGCAGGCCCTGATGCACGACTACCTGGATTCGGTCACGCTGGACGATGTGGTCAATCGGCGGCAGAATCCGGCAGTGGATGCCAAGTTCGCCGACCGCGACCGGTTTTCGGAATATGCGGTGTGCGGTGAGCGGTGCACCCAGGCGCTGTCGTAGGAACGCACCGGCGCCGGCATGTCCGGTGTCGGGAAGCGGGCGGATGCGGGTTCGGTGAGGAGGCAAGATGGTGCAGGAGTCCTTTCGGAGTCTGATTCGGGCGGAGGGTGCTCGCCTGTATCGCGATCTTGCCTGGCGCCGCACGCGCGACCCCTATGAAATCTGGCTGTCCGAGGTCATGCTGCAGCAAACGCAGGTGCCGCGGGTGGAGGGGCGTTGGCCTGAGTGGCTTGAGCGGTTCCCCAGCGTATTTGCCCTGGCCGAGGCTTCCACGAGCGAGGTGCTCGCCGTCTGGCAGGGTATGGGGTACAACCGGCGCGCACTGGCGCTCAAAGCGGCGGCAGAAGAGGTGGTGCGCTCCTATGACGGGGTGTTTCCCTCGGGTGTGAAGGAGCTCGTGGCGCTGCCCGGCATCGGGCCGGCGACGGCGCAGGGCATTCGCTCGTTTGCCTTCGACCTTCCCGGTGTATATTTGGAAACCAACGTGCGGACCGTGTTTTTGCACCATCTGTTCCCCGAAGTGCCGGAGGTTCCGGACAAGGAGCTGGTTCCGCTTGTAGAGGCGGCCTGCCCGGCCGGACGGGATATGCAGGGTGCAGGCGAGAAGGACGCTGGCGTCTATGCGCGTCCGCAGGATGCCGACGACACCCCGCGCGCCTGGTACTATGCACTGCTCGACTATGGCTTCTACCTGAAGAAGACCGTGCCCAACCCCTCTCGGCGCTCGAAGGCCTATACACGGCAGTCGAAATTCGAAGGATCGCGGCGTCAGAAGCGGGCGGCGGTGGTGCGGATGCTGCTCGATGCCCAGGCTTCGGCGTCCTCGGGGTTGGCGCTTTCCGAGGTATCCGAGCGCTTGGATGAGCTTGAGCGGGCGTCGGGGCGGGCGGCGGTGGCGCGCGATGAGGTCCGCTCCATTCTGGATGATTTGGTACGCGAGGGATTCTGCTGTGAGCAGGGCGGCTCCTGGCGTATCGCGTAAGCGCGTTTGTGCTGCTGTATGCCGAAAAATCCCTGTGTGCAGGCCATGTAAAACGGGTAGATAGCTTTTGTGGAGTTGTTCCTTATTAGGAATGAATCTACAATAAGGATGCCGCCACGGTATGGTGTATCGCGGCGGTTCGTATCCTCACACCGCACAAGGAGGGCATATGGATTTCGAGAACTCTCAGACCAAGAAGAACCTGGAGACCGCTTTCGCCGGCGAGTCCCAGGCCCACACCAAGTACCGCTACTATGCGTCCAAGGCTAAGAAGGACGGCTACGTGCAGATCTCCAACATCTTCATGGAGACGGCTCTAAACGAGTCCGAGCACGCCAAGCTGTGGTTCAAGGAGCTGCATGGCGGTGCGGTGCCGGGCACGCTGGACAACCTGCGTGACGCCGCCGCTGGCGAGAACTACGAGTGGACCACCATGTACGACGAGTTCGCCAAGACCGCCGACGAGGAGGGCTTCACCGCCATCGCCGCCAAGTTTCGCGGTGTCGGTGCTGTTGAGAAGGCGCACGAGGAGCGCTACAACAAGCTCGCCGAGCGCGTTGAGAAGGGCGAGGTCTTCAACCGCGCCGGCGTGAAGGTGTGGAAGTGCCTGAACTGCGGCCACCTGCACGTGGGTCCCGAGGCGCCTGCCGCCTGCCCGGTGTGCGCTCATCCGCAGAGCTACTTCGAGGAGCAGGTCGTCAACTACTAAGGCGACGCCGCTGCATGCCGTCAGGCATACAGGATGGGAGCCGGTGCCGGCATATGTCGGCACCGGCTTTTTCATAGAGGGTGTCTGTCTGTATGATTTTCGCAAGCTATGAGACGGTTTGCAGCAAGGATCTTGACAGGTCCCACGCATTGACATGAGTGTTTCATATGCGCAGGTAGCATGGCGTATGAACGGTCGGACGATCTCATTTTGAGCGGAAGTCTGCAAAGAAAGCGCGTTTCGATTGACGTGCGTTCTCGAGGGGTCCATGCTATTGATCTCTTTCCTCGCACGTGCCTCCGCTCAAGGGGTGGATGTTCGCATGGACCTGTTTATTGAAACGCCGCAGCAGGCGGCACGGCGCTCGGAGCGCTGGGAGCGGTTCGAAACCTATCGATCTGTTGACTCGGGATCTGGTGGTGGGCCGGTCGAGGTGCCGGAAGCGCATGGTGAGGGGGAGGTGCCGCCGCGCTGCGCCGTCCGTTCGCGGCGCGCGGCGGCCTCATCAGGAGCTGGTGATGCGCCATGCGTGCGGTCGGGCGCAGCGGCGGGCGGCGATGCGCCGCGTGGGCGCTCGGGTTCGGCGCCGACGATGGGCGGGCCGCACGCGTCCCCAGACGGGGCGCCTGCGGTGTCCGATGCGGCGCGAGGCGCGCGCTCGGCTGCGATGGCGCCTGAGCAGGGGCCGGCGGCCGGGGCCCTCGACCTGGATGAGCCGGAGCCCTACTCGATTGCTGGCGAGGCCTACCGGCGGGAGCTTGCCTACGACAGGGGCCGCATGCGGCGCTGGAAGGCCATGCAGGCGATTCGGGTGCTTGCGTATATCGTTTTGGTCCCAGTGGCGGTGGTGGCCGTGTTCATCGCCGCCTATGCGCTGACCTACGTGCTAAACGGTGCAACTCCCGACGAGCTGCTGGCTGCGCTGCGGAGCCTGGCGCTGCGCGCCGAAGGCTTGGTGGCAGAGTGGACGTCGATGCTGCCTGCAGGGTAGGGCGTCGGGATTTCTGCGCGAACATATGTCCGCGCAGTTCGGTATGATGGAGCTGTTGAATTATCGGCGGATGTGGGTGGTGTTGAGTGGATACGGGAATCGTTGCGATGGCGCTTGCCGGCGTGGTGCTGGTGGTCGTGATACTGCTGGTCGCGGGCTTGCGCGGCGCGCGCGTGCAAGGAGCGGCGACCATGCGCGAGCTGCAGGCGCTGCGCGGGGCGCTGGAAGAGGTCGGCGGCGCGCTCGACCAGATGGGTGCGCAGGTGCGCGCGCTGCAGGACCGCACGTCTGCGCTCCAGCTTTCCGAGCAGCAGCGATTCGATGGCACCATGCGGTCGCTGGATCAGCTGGGTGTGCGCGTGGATGCGTCGCGTCAGGAAAGCGCGCAGCGGCTCGACCACCAGCGCGATGTCATGGAAGGGCGCATCGACGCTTTGCGCGAGACCGTGGAGCGCCAGCTGGGGGATATTCGCTCCGACAACGAGCGCAAGCTCGAGGCAATCCGCGTGACGGTGGACGAGAAGCTGGCAACCACGTTGAACGACCGCTTGGGTGCGTCGTTCAAGCAGGTAAGCGATCAGCTCGAGGCGGTGTATCGGGGGCTGGGCGACATGCAGAGCGTTGCTGCCGGCGTGGGGGATCTGAAGCGCGTCCTGTCGAATGTGAAGACGCGCGGCATCTTGGGTGAGGTGCAGCTGGGCGCCATCCTGGCTGACATCCTGGCGCCCGATCAGTACGCGCAGAACGTGGCAACCAAGCCGGGCAGCTCGGAACGGGTGGAGTTCGCCGTGAAGCTGCCGCAGGAGGCAGGAAGTTCTGTATGGCTCCCCATCGACTCGAAATTCCCCGGCGATACCTATGAGCATCTGCGCGATGCGATGGATGCGGGCGATGCGGCCGGTATCGCGCAGGTGCGCCGCGCGCTTGAGCAGGTCATCAAAGCCGAGGCGAAGGACATCTCCACCAAATATCTGAGCGTTCCGGAGACCACGAACTTCGGGATCATGTTCCTGCCGTTCGAGGGGCTGTATGCCGAGGTGGTCGATCGACCCGGCCTGATCGAGTGCCTGCAGCGCGACTACCAGGTCAACGTTGCGGGCCCGTCAACCATGGCGGTGATTCTCAACAGCTTGCAGATGAGCTATCAGACGTTCGCGTTCCAGCGTCAGGCCGACGAGATCCAGCGGGTGCTGAGTGCGGTGAAGGCGGAATTCCCCAAGTACCAGGCAGAGCTGCGCCGGGCGCTCAGGCAGATAGAGACGGCTGGGAAGACGGTGGACGGTATCATCAACACGCGTACGAACGTGATAGCGCGCAAGCTCAAGGGCGTCACCGCCATGGAGGACGAGGCGCTGGCGGTCGAGGTGCTGGGAATCGAGGCAGGCCCGGCCGCATCGGACGACGATGCGGCGGGCATCCACGGGGCGATGCCGGAGTCCGAGGAAGCGGCGCTTGAGGGCGCATAGCGAACGGGAGGGAATGCAGGATATGCCACGGGAGACGAATGCAGCCAAGCGGGAGCGCGCCATCGAGGTGTGCCGGCGGCTCAATGAGCGCTACGGACCGGTGGAGTGCTTTTTGGACCATGCCAACCCATTCCGCCTGGTGATTGCGGTGCTGTTGTCTGCCCAGACGACCGACGCCCAGGTCAACAAGGTGACGCCGGCCCTGTTTGAGCGCTGGCCCACGCCGGAGGCGATGGCACAGGCAACCTATGAGGAGCTGTCGGGCGTCATCAAGTCGCTGGGCTTCTACAAAACAAAGGCGAAGCACTGCATTGAGTGCGCGCAGATGATTGTCGCCGACTACGACGGTGTGGTTCCGGCCGACATGAAGGAGCTCGTCAAGCTGCCCGGCGTGGGGCGCAAGACGGCGAACATCGTGCTCAATGTGGGCTATGGCATCGTGGAGGGGATCGCGGTCGATACGCATGTCAACCGCATCGCCCATCGTCTCAAGCTGTCGCCCAAGACGCATGAAAAGGAGCCGTTGAAAACCGAGCAGGATCTTCTGAAGATTCTGCCGAAGGAGTACTGGAACGACGTCAACCACCAGTGGATCATGCTGGGGCGCGAGATCTGCGATGCGCGCAAGCCCCTCTGCGGGGAGTGTCCGCTGGCCGATATCTGCCCGAGCGCCCGGATGGGATAGGATGGAAGGCATCGTAGTGTTTTGTAGCGTTTGAGCCCGGTCGGACGCTTGCCGCCCGACCGGATCGGGTGCCCGTTCGCACACCGGCCGGAACCGCCAGGGGAGATTCAATGCTGATTCATCGCATAGCCGCGCAACTGTATACGGACGATGCCCTGCAGACCGTGGAGGCTGCGCTCGATGCCGGTTCGGATGCCACGCTGGCGGTTTCGCAATCGGGGCGTACGCTGATGCTGGCGGCGCAGTTTGCCCGCCGATCGCGCCCCACGGTCTATATCGTCTCGGGGGAGGATGCGGCGGACCGCGCCGCGCGGGCGCTCGCGGCCTACGTGGGCGTCGATCATGTTGCGCGTTTTCCGGAGCGCGCGGACTATCCCTGGAAAAGCGACCAGCCGGATGACGCCGTGGTCGCTTCGCGGTGCGCGGCGCTCGGTCGCATTGCGCGCGGGGAGGCCTGCATCATGGTCGCCTCGGCTCGTGCGTTGCTGCGCTGCGTCCCGCCGCGGGAAAGCGCCTACTGGACCTCGACGGTGCTGTCGGTGGGCGAGGAGATCCCGTTCGCATCGGTGCCCGAGCGGTTGGTGGGCATGGGGTACACGCGTTCCGATGACGCGGCGGCACCGGGACTGTTTCGCGTGCATGGCGATTCGGTCGATGTGTTTCCGGCGCAGGGTGCGGCGCCGGTTCGCTTGGAGTTCTTTGGTGACGAGATCGACCGCATCCGTTCGATGGTGGCTTCGACGGGGCAGACCATCGGTGACGCCGAGTCGGTCGAGATCTTCCCGGTGCGCGAGCTCGCGCTGACCGATGAGGCGGTGCGCAGGATCTCGGCGGCGCTGTACCTGCCCGCTCAGGATGATAGCGAGCTGGCCGCCATGCTCGAGCTCGTGCAGGCCCGCGTGGTCACGCCCGAGCTCGACCGGTTCCTGCCGCTGCTGTACGAGCGCACGGTCAGCCCGCTTAGCCATGTGCACCCGGATGCGCTGGTGGTGCTGTCTGAGCCCCGTTCGCTGTTCGACGATTGCACGCGCGCCTACGATGACTTGGAGCGCCGGGCCAGCGAGGCGAAGGTGGCGCGTCTCGACGGGCTGTACGTGCGCCCGCAGGAGCTCGACTTCGGACGCCAGCAGCGTCTGAATTACGTGAGCCTTATCCGCGCGGGCGGTGCGGTGACTGCCGAGCTCAAGATCGAACAACCCGGTTTGGCGGGCTCTGATACCCGGTTTCTCTCCCGTGTCCAGGAGGTCGTCAACAACCGATTCGCCTGCGTGTTCGCCGTCCCCGACCGCGGGGCCCGCGAATCGATGGAGCTGTCGTTCACCGACGAGGGGATTGCGTTCGAAGAGTCCCTGCAGACGGCACCTGAAAACGAGGGGACGGTCGAGCGGGTTCCGCGAGCGGTTGTGAGCAAGCGCGAGGCCGATCAGCTCAACGCGCGCGCGATCGGTGACGCCGCCCCGGCGGTGCCGACCATCACGCGCGGACGCGTGACCTTTGTGGACGCGCCCATCGCGTCGGGCGTGGTGGTGCCGTCGGCGCACCTCGCGGTGTTTTCCGTGGCAGACCTCAATGCGCGGATGGACGCCCGCCGCGGCAGGACGCGGCGGCGCGTCGACGTGACCGAGATCACCTTCCCTTTCAAGCCGGGCGACTACGTGGTCCATGCCACGCACGGCATCGCGCTGTTCTCCGAGATCGTGCGCCAGGAGGTTGCGGGCCGCGAACGCGATTACTTCCTGCTGGAGTACGCGGGGGGCGACAAGCTCTATGTGCCGCTCGAGCAGGTCGATCGCGTGACGCGCTACGTGGGCCCCGATGGCGACAGCCCGCGCCTCACGCGCCTGAACACCGCCGATTGGGCACGGGCGACCACGAAGGCGCGCAAAAGCGCCAAGAAGCTCGCGTTCGACTTGGTGGACCTCTACACCAGGCGCGCATCCATCACGGGGGTGCCCTGCCCGCCGGACAGCGCCGCGCAGGTGGAAATGGAGGAGAGCTTCCCGTACGAGCCGACGCGCGACCAGCTCGAGGCGATATATGACATCAAGGCCGATATGGAGGCGCCCAAGCCCATGGATCGCCTGCTGTGCGGCGACGTGGGCTTCGGCAAGACAGAGGTTGCGCTGCGTGCGGCCTTCAAATGCGTGGACGGCGGTCGCCAGGTCATGGTGCTGTGCCCCACGACGATTTTGGCCCAGCAGCATTTCGAAACGTTTTTCGAGCGATTCGCGCCGTTCGGCGTGGAGGTTGAGGTGCTGTCGCGTTTCCGGACGCCGGCTCAGCAGCGCCGCGCCCTGGCAGCGTTTTCCGAAGGGCGCGTGGACGTGCTGATCGGCACGCATCGCCTGCTTTCGGCCGACGTGAACCCGCATGAACTGGGCCTGGTGATCATCGACGAGGAGCAGCGATTCGGCGTGCAGCACAAAGAGCAGCTCAAGAACCTGCGCGAGCAGATCGACGTGCTCACGCTGTCGGCGACGCCCATCCCGCGCACCATGCAGATGGCGATGAGCGGCGTGCGCGACATGAGCCTGATCATCACGCCGCCCACCGGCCGCCGACCGGTCGCGGTGCATGTGGGCGAATACGATCCGGACGTGGTGAGCGCGGCGATCCGTCTTGAGATGGGGCGCGGAGGGCAGGTGTACTACGTGTCCAACCGCGTGAAAACGATCGACGAGGCGGTCGAGCGCGTGCACGAGGCGGCTCCGGAGGCCCGGGTGGGCGTGGCGCACGGCAAGATGAGCCCGCGCGAGGTTGAGGATGTGATGGTGCAGTTCGCCACCAAAAAGATCGATGTGCTGATCGCCACCACCATCGTGGAGAGCGGCATCGATAACGCGAGTGCGAACACGCTGATCATCGAGGACTCGCAGCGGCTTGGCTTGGCTCAGCTCTACCAGCTCAAAGGGCGCGTGGGCCGGTCGGCTACGCAGGCGTACGCGTACTTCATGTTCCCGGGGGAGATGCCGCTCACCGAGGAGGCCACCGCGCGCCTGACCGCGCTTTCGGAATTCCAGGAGCTTGGCAGCGGTATGCGCATCGCCATGAGGGACTTGGACTGTCTCTTATA
>CABRIF010000013.1 GCA_902470925.1 uncultured Collinsella sp.
ACACAAGGAGTATCGTCGGCAGCGTCAGATGTGTATAAGAGACAGGTACCTGTGTTGCCGCCGTGTTTCAATCGCGGCGATTCCCGCCACGCTTTCTTGCAAAAGGGGTACCCTTATATACAGCACGCGGAACTTTCACGCATTAAGTTGCAAGGGAGAGGGGGATGGGCCTCCTCTGGTTGCGCCGTGCGAAAGGGGTCTTGAGACAAACACAGGAGGTACCGTCATGACTCGCGATACATTCGGCTCCGCACCACCTATGATGCGCTCACGCAGGGAGTTCCTCAAGCTTTCGGGGCTCGCAGCCCTGGGCGCAGGGAGCATGATGGCGCTCGCCGGCTGCGGCCCCGCCGCGCCGGGAACCGTGGCGGACCTCGCTGGATCCGCGGGCACCTCGGGTTCGTCTACGCTCGGTGACGGCAAGACCCTGCGCGTGGGCATGGAGGCCGCCTACGCCCCGTACAACTGGCAGGTTTCCACCGCTTCGGACACCACCATCCCCATCGAAAACGTAGCCGGCGCCTATGCCGACGGCTACGACGTGCAGGTGGCCCGCCGCATCGCCGACGCCCTCGGCATGGAGGCCGTCGCCGTCAAGCTCGACTTCTCTGCGCTGATCGACGCGCTCAACAACGGGCAGATCGACATCGTCTGCGCCGGCATGTCCGTGAACGCGGAGCGCGCGCAGAGCGCCGACTTCTCCGATTCCTACATCGACGACGACATCGCGCTGCTCACCCTGGCGAGCTCCACCTATGCCGGCGCCACCACCTTCGCCGACCTGGCCGGCGCGTCTATCCTGGGTCAGGCGGCAACCATGTTCGACGAGGTGATCGACCAGATCCCTGATGCGAACCACATGACGCCCGCCGAGACGGTGCCCCTGGTCGTGCAGGGCCTCACCACGGGTACCTGCGACGTCATCACCTATTCGAAACTCTCGGTGCCCAAGCTGCTCGAGACGTATCCCGATATCGTCCAGCTTTCCATGACGGATACATTCGAGGGCTCGGTCATGCCCGACAACGCGGGCATCGCCAAGGGCCATGAGGATGCGCTCGCAACGATCAACGAGGTTATCGCCGCCATCTCCCAGGATGAGCGGCAGCAGATCTGGAACGCCTGCATGGACCGCCAGCCGTCGTAGGCGCGGCGCGGGCTGCCAGTCGCAGTTGCGGTGCCGGACCGGACCGCGGTTGCAGCCGCAGCCGTGGCACCCGATCGGCCTGTGGCTTCCAGCCGCAGCCGTGGCGCCGGACCGGACCGCGGTTGCAGCCGCAGCTGTGGCACCCGATCGGCCTGTGACTTCCAGCCGCAGCTGTGACGCCGGACCGGCCTGCGGCTGCGCTCCGGTCGCGGCGTCGAAGCGGCTTGTGGCGGCCGTCGCAGCCCCGGCGCGCCGGACCGGCCTGCGGCTGCCTCCCCGCAGCTGTGGCGCCGGACCGGCATCCGGCGACCACCACGGTCGCGGCGCCGAAGCGGCGCGCACGCAGCCGTTCGGGTCACCGCCGGCGCGCTGCAGATCCGCCGTCCCACCCCGCGCACCGCCCGATCAACTCATCTCGTCGTCTTTTGAGCAGAAGGAGTCTCTATGACTGCCCAACCTGCCGGTCGATCGCGTATCGGCCGCATCGCCGCCTTCGTGCGCAGCGACCACCCGTATGTCTTGCTCGGCACGAGCGCCGTCGCCTGCATCGGCATGGCGCTGTCGAGTTCTCTGCGCCCGCCGCTGAGCTTTCTTGCCCCGTATTACGAGCTCGAGGTGGTGATGTACTACCTGCTCGCCGCCTGGGTCGTGCTGTCGGTTGTGGCGCTGGGCTTCAAGCTCGTCTACCGTGAGCGCTATGCGGACCGCGCGCCCTTCACGCGCCCGCCTGCGAAGCGCGCGCTGCGTTACGGCTCCTACCTGGCGTGCCTCATCACGGCTGTCCTGGCAGCTGACCGCATCGTCATGGGCATCGCCTCGGCCTGGGAGGTGGCGACCACCGCCGCGGCGCGCCCGCAGGACGACCTGCTGCAGGGCATCCTCTATATCGTGTGGCACGACCGCCAGACCTTCGCCACCGGCCTGCTAACCACGGTGCAGCTTGCCGTCATCGGCACCATCGTTGCGTTCTTCCTGGCACTGTTGTTGGCGTTTTGCCGCATCCAGGCCGTTGACGCGGCCGACAACGACTGCGCGCGCTTCATCAAGACGGTGGCGCGCGGGTTCGCCAAGGGCTACAGCACGGTCGTGCGTGGCACGCCCATGATGATCCAGGCCATGGTCATCTACCCGGCGGTGTTCGGCGCGATCAAGGGCATGGGGCTGTCCACCACCGAGGTCAATGCGATTTGGACGCCGTTTTGGGGAGGCCTGATCACCATCATCTTGAACTCCACCGCCTACATGATGGAGGTGCTGCGCGGCGGTATCGAGGCGGTCGATCCCGGTCAGGCCGAGGGTGCCCGCTCGCTGGGTCTGTCCCAGTGGCAGGCCATGCGCCGCGTCGTGTTTCCGCAGGGTATCAAGCATGCGATCCCCGGTTTGTCCAACGAGCTGGTGGTTAATATCAAGGACTCCTCGGTGCTCTCGGTGATCGGTACGTTCGACCTCATGTTCGCGAACACCACGGTGACCGGCATCTATTACAACCAGCTGCAGCCGAGCATCATCTCCGCTGTTGTGTACCTGTGCCTGACGATGGTGGCGTCCTGGCTGCTCGGCCGGTTCGCGCATCATTTCGACGTGCAGCCCGAGCCGTTCGGCAGCACGTCCGACCGGGCCCTCGTGGGGAAGGAGTAGCGCCATGGCTATGCTGAACAACAACGATGCCGTATCCTGCGGCACCCCTGATACGGTCGCCGCAGCCGTCTCCGCTGGGTCCGCGGCGGCCGCCGATTCCTCCGCCAGCTTGTCCGCAGCCGCGCCCGGCGCCGCTGCCGAGCCCATGATGCGTATCGAGGGGCTGCGCAAGTCGTTCGGCGACCACGAGGTGCTCAAGGGTGTTGACCTCACCGTCATGCCCGGCCAGGTGGTTACCATCATCGGGTCGTCGGGCTCGGGCAAATCCACGCTGCTGCGCTGCCTCAACCTGCTTGAGACGCCCGACGCCGGGCAGGTCTGGTTCCACGGGCGCGACCTTACCGCCAGCCGTGCCGACGTGAACAGGCTGCGCGAGCATATTGGCATGGTGTTCCAGGGATTCAACCTGTTCAACAACATGAACGTGCTCGACAACTGCACCCTGGCGCCCGTGACGCTCAAGAAGATGGGAAAGGCTGAGGCGGAGCGCGTGGCGCACGAGCACCTGGCGGCGGTGGGCATGGATGAATTCGCCCATGCTGATGTGCGCCGGCTGTCCGGCGGGCAGAAGCAGCGCGTCGCCATCGCCCGCGCCCTGTGCATGAACCCTGATTTGATGCTGTTCGACGAGCCCACGAGCGCGCTCGACCCCGAGATCGTGGGTGAGGTGCTCGAGGCCATGCGCCACCTTGCCGACGACGGCATGACGATGGTCGTGGTGACGCATGAGATGGACTTCGCCCGCGGCGTGTCCGACGAGGTCGTGTTCATGGATCAAGGCGTGATTGCCGAGCAGGGCGCGCCCGAGCAGTTGTTCTGCGACCCCAAGCACCCGCGCACCCGCGAGTTTTTGTCGAGGTACCTGCGAGGGTAGGGGATGCGGAGTCGACACGGCGGAGCTTTGGGCGGCGACATGGTGCCGCAGGGCCGTTAGACGAGCGGGGCCCGTGCACGCGTAAGGTGCACGGGCCCCTGCAATGCGGATGCTGGCGTACGGGCCGTCACCGTCGCTGATCCGGCGTTTGTTCCGCTCCGGCGTATCGACGGACTTCGCCATTCGATGGTCGCGCCGCCGGACCGGTGGGGTAGCCTGGGCGCTCGCCCCGTTACCGCGCGGCGATGATGGCGTCGAGCGCCTCCGGCACGCCCTCGTCGGTGTTGGAGGGGCAGCAGAAGCGGGCATGGGCCTCCATATGCGCTGCGGCGTTGCTCACGATGATGCTGTGGCCCACGATGTCGAGCATGGGGATGTCGTTGTAGGTGTCGCCGAAGGCTGCGACGTCGGCGAGCTCGATGCCCAGGTGCTCGGCCAGATGGCGGATGCCGGCACCCTTGTCCACGCCGAGGTTCATGAAGTCGATCCACTCGCCGCCGGCGCAGGTCACGTAAAGGCGGCCGCCGAATTCCGGTCCGAACACCTCGCGGAACAGCTCGGTGCTATTCCAGGCGGGGCACAGGATGGACACCTTGTTCGCGTCCGCTGCGATGCCCGTGAAGCTGGGTACGTAGATGATCTTCTTGTAGTAGATCGACAGCTCCTCGTGGTGCTCGCGGTGGCGCTCGAGGACGTAGGCCTCCTCAAAGCTGCACAGCACCGGGATACCGCGGCCGTCCTCGATGACGCGGCCCAACAGCTCCTGGTAGAGAGCCACGTCGATCAGGCTGCGGAAGATGGTCTTGCCCTCGTACCACACCGTGCCGCCGTTGTCGCCCACCAACGCCATGCGCTCCCAGCTGTCCGCGAACGATTCGCGCAGCGCCGGTAGGGGTCGTCCGCTGGCGGCGCAGAACACGATGCCGCGCTGAGCCAGCGCCTCGATGCGCTCGTCCATACCTGTCGGCATGGACTTATCGTCATGCAGCAGCGTGAGGTCCATGTCGGTGGCGACGAGTTGGATGCTGGCGAGGTCTGAATCGGCGGTGTACGAGGGGAGCATGGGGGTCCTTTCGTGCGGGCGGGGCGGATGGGGCACGGGTGGCAGGAGCTGCTCGCGGCAGCGGCGGACACGCGCCCTGCGCATTGTAGCGAATGGGAAACACCCTGTGCAATGAGACGTGCGGGCAGGATGGAGCGTGGGCGCGGCTGCGCATGCGATGCGAGTCGATTGTCTCCGAGGTCCCCGATGACCGGCTGGCGAAGCACGTACGCATCCTGACGCCGGACGACCTGAAAGACTGAGGACGTGTCGCCGAGGTCTGCGCCCACCCCCGCCGCGTGCGATAATGCAAAGCTGCATCCAACCTTGCTGCCGCACGCCCGGCGCGCCCGCGGCGCATCTTTCCAGAAAGGCCGTCCCATGGAGCGAATCGCCAGCTTTGCCGTGAACCATCTGCTGCTCAAGCCGGGCATCTACGTATCACGCATCGACCGCGACCCGGCGAGCGGCGCGGCTGTCACCACGTTCGACCTGCGCCTGTGCGCTCCCAACACCGAGCCGGTGATGAACACCGCCGAGGCGCATACGGTCGAGCATCTGGGCGCCACGTTCTTGCGCAATCATCCCACCTGGGCTTCACAGGTGGTCTACTTCGGTCCCATGGGCTGCCGCACGGGCTTCTACCTCGTGCTGTTCGGCGAGCACACAAGTGAGGAGATTCTGCCGCTGGTGCGCGAGCTATTCGCCTTCGTGCGCGACTTCGACGGCGACATCCCCGGCGCCAGCGCGCGTGAGTGCGGCAACTACCTCGACCAGAACCTCCCCATGGCCCGCTGGCTCGCCGCCCGCTACCTCGAGCGCGACCTGGCCCATGCTGCCGAGGAGGGGCGTCTGACCTACCCGGAGGCATAGGGGCCCGGACGCCCTGTCATTTCCTGCCGCCCGCTTGACTTGGAGTGACTCCAGGGTCGTATGATGCGGGGTGTTCAACTCGATTCAGGAGGCTCGCATGTCCAAAGTCTACATGGTTCGCCACGGCCAAACGCTGTTCAACGTGCTGCGACGCAAGCAGGGGTGGTGCGACTCGCCGCTCACCGAGCTCGGTATCGAGCAGGCCCGCCGGGCCGGGGAGTGGTTCGCGGCGCAATCCATCGCCTTCGACCATGTGTATTCAAGCACGTCCGAGCGCTGCTGCGACACCTGCGAGCTCATCATGCCCGGGCAACCCTATGAGCGCGTGAAGGGTCTCAAGGAGTGGAACTTCGGCAAGTTCGAGGGTATCACCGAGGATTTGAACATCGAGGTGCCCTACGGGGACTTCTACGTGCCGTTCGGGGGCGAGGGCGAGCTGGCGTTTCGCGAGCGCCTCGTCTCGACGGTGACCGGGCTCATGCGCCGTCCCGTCCATGAATGCGTCCTCATGGTGACCCACGGGGCGGCGATCGCGCAGTTCCCCCGCGCATTCGGCATCGATATGAAAGCCCAAGCCGGCGGCCGCGTGGGCAACTGCGGCATCGCGGTCTACGAGTTCGACGGGCAAGACGGCTTCGAGCTGCTCGAGGTCATCAACCCGAACGCCTAGCGCTCCAGCTCGACGCCGCGCTCGCGCAGGGCCGGCAGACGCGTGTAGGGCAGCGATTGCTCCAAAAACGCCCGGCTGCGGTCGTAGTCGCGCGCGAACAGGCAGCTGAACAGGGAGTCGAGCACGTACTGCACGGCGATGTGGCTCGCGAACTGCGTGATGCGGTTCTGCAGGCTTTCGCGGTCGCTCACGTGCAGGTACACGTCCAGTCCGGGGTTGATGCGCTCAGCATGCGGCGTGCCGATGAACACGACGGGCACGCGGCGGGCTTTCAGCAGGGGCAGGACCTGCGTGAGGTTGGGGCCGAGCCCCGAATAGGAGATCGCCACGGCCACGTGGGTCTCGCGGGCCGCCATGGCCGTGCGGGTCTGCTGCTCGGCGCTCTCGAAGCACGTGGAGGCCTTGCCGATTGACTGGAGCCGTTCGCTGAACATGCGCGCCGGGTGGAGGTTGTGGGACTGGGTGAAGATGTCCACCATCTGCGCGCGGGCCAAGAACCCGGCGGCGCGGTCGAGCGCGGCTGTGTCGAGCACGTCGGCGGTGTCGTGCAGGGTGGTCTCGTAGACCGAGGCCATCTGGGACAGCACGGTCTGCGCGCGGTCTCCCTTATTGAACGGGAAGTTGATGTCCACCTGCGAGGGGCCGTGCAGCCGTCGGGTGGCGGCGCGCACGAGCTCGATCTTGAGCTCCTTGTAGCCTTCCAGGCCGAGCTTCTTGCAGAGCCGGTGGATGCTGGCGATGGACGCGTTCGCGCAGGCGGCGAGCTCCTTGATGGAGTGGTCCTGAATGCGCTCGCCCATGGCCAGGATGGTGCGGGCGAGTTGCTGCTCGGTGGGGGTGAAGCCCGCGGCTTCGCGCAGGCTGCGCTCGATGTCCACATCTGCTCCTTCGGGTTGTGCAGGCACGCGCCCGCCCGCAGCGGCTCTCGGCGCACCGGCGAGGGGTACATGATGCAAACATATCAAAACGTGTCGACTTCGCGGAGCCTGGCGCGCAAAATATACCGTTGACGGACTGAAACCGACCGTTCGCGGAGAACTTCCGCATTGCCAACGATTCAAAATGTATCAGCATCCTACACTGCATCCATGCAAACTTGTTACTCCTCGGGAGGCATCATTTGTGTGCAGGTCACGTTGCTGCGCAGGGCGCAGGGTACGGCGGGGCCGTCCGGCACGCGAAAAGGATGCTTCGAGGAGTTTTTTCATGCCATCCCCATCGCATCGCGTATCCGGGCGCATCCCGCACGTCCGCTGCTTCCATCTAGCCATAGGGCCCGGGCTGGGCGCAGCGCGCACACGATTCGAAAGTGAGGCTGAAAAACCATGGCGAGCAAGTACGACGGACTGGCGCGCATCATCGTCCAGAACGTGGGCGGCAAGGAGAACATCGCGAGCGTGAAGCACTGCGTCACGCGTCTGCGCTTCTGCCTGCGCGATGAGTCCAAGGCGAACACCGAGGTACTGGAGCAAACCGACGGCGTGATCAAGGTCATGCGCGCCGGAGGCCAGTACCAGGTGGTGATCGGCCCGACGGTGGGCGAGGTCTACGATGCGGTGCTGTCGGTTGCGCACATCGCCGGCGGCGGCGCGGTCGACGAGGACGGCAACGAGGTTGGCGGCGACGACCGCCCCAAGGGCGCGCTGAATATCGCCATCGACCTGGTGTCGGGCATCATCCAGCCGGCGCTGCCCCTGCTGGCGGCCGGCGGCATCATCAAGGGCCTGCTCGCGCTGTTCGCCTTCCTTGGCTGGATGGACACGGCCGGCGGCCTGTACCAGATCCTGTACGCGGTAGGCGACGGCTGCTTCTACTTCCTGCCCATCGCGCTGGGCTACACCTCGGCCAAGAAGTTCGGCATCTCCGAGTTCACCGGCTTGGCGCTCGGCTTCGCCCTGTGCTACCCGGCTATGGTGAGCTCCAACGCCTCGGCGCTCGGTTCGACCGTGCAGGCGCTCGGCACCGTGTTTGCCGGCACGCCGTTTGAGATGAGCTACTCCATGACGGTGCTCGGTATCCCCGTGATCATGCCGACCTCCGGTTACACCTCCTCGGTCATCCCGATCATCCTCGCGGTGTGGTTCGCCTCGCTGATCGAGAAGCCGCTGCGCAAGAAGATGCCGGCCTCGATCAACTTCTTCACCGTGCCGCTGATTACCTTCGCGGTGGGCGCGCTCGCGATGTACCTGGTTATCGGCCCGGTTGCCAGCCTGCTCACCAGCGCCGTGCTGCTGCTCTTCAACACCCTGTACGCGCTGCCTGCGGTGGGCGGCGTCGTGGCCGGCGCCCTGCTCGGCGGTCTGTGGCAGGTGCTCGTGATGTTCGGCCTGCACTGGGCGCTCGTGCCGCTGTGCCTGGCCAACATCGGCGCACAGGGCTACGACCTCATTCTGTCCCCGCAGTTCGTCTGCACCTGGGCGCAGATTGCCGTCGTTGCCGTGATGTACGTGAAGACCAAGGACGCCAAGCTCCGTCAGGTGGCGCTGCCGGCCATCATCACCGGCCTGTTCGGCACCACCGAGCCTGCCATCTACGGTGTGACCCTGCCGCGTAAGAAGCCGTTCGTGCTTTCCTGCATCGCCGGTGCCGTGGGCGGCGCCTGGGTTGGCGCCATGGGCGTGGCGAGCTACGTGTCGGGCTACTCGGGCCTGACGGGCTTCACCTGCTACATCGACCCCAACGGCATGGGCAACCTCATCAACATGGCCATCGGCGTCGTGATCGCCATGGTGGTGGCTGTGCTGCTCACCCTCGCGCTCTACAAGGACGAGGCCAAGCAGGCGGCATAAGGGTGCGGGGCTGCCACTCCGCGGTCAAGCGTACGGCGAAAGGGCCAGAAGGCTTGCGAGCGGGTGGCCCCTTCCATGATCAACATCTCCTCGATGCGGGGCGTTCGCAGCTGTGCGGGCGCCCCGCATTCGTGTAGGCGGCGCGGCGGCGATTGCTTTGACTGAAGTACGCATACATACCAGTTTCATCCAAATATACCGTTTATCGGGATAATCCGACCGTTCACCGATGTTGAGCAATGCGTTAAAACAATCTGACCTGCGGGGTCTATCATGCAGCCAATTTAAGTCCTCGGGGAAGGGGGCGCGTATGCGCGATGCGGATGCCAAGGGGTGGAGCGTGGAGCAGCTTACCCAGGTGGATGATGACATGATGCGTCGCCGCTCGTATCTGAAGCGGCCCGCGGTGGTGCTGTACATTGCGGGATGCATCGGGATTGCTTCGTACGGGCAGTTGATGCCGGAGCTGCCCCTATGGACGGCATGCGTTCTGGCGGCGGCAGCACATGCGCTGCTGATGTTCGGCGTGCCTGCCTCCATGCGTTTCATCGACACCTGCTTACCTCTCGAAAAGGGCGGTCCGGGCTTGATGTGGTGGGCAGGGGCCGCCGTGGCTTCGCTGATGTCGTCATGGGGGCTTATGGCGATTGCGAGCGGCGCGCTTATATGCTGGCTGCTGGGCGATATCCTGCTTTTGCGCAAGTACGCGAGCATGGCGTTCCGCAAGCGGCTGGCAGCAGGTGTGCTCGTGCTGTGCGACGTGCTGTTCGTGGTGGATATCTGCTTGCAGGTGCTTGCCTGATCAAACAAGGACATCCTTGCTTTCGCGATTGCCTGTGATGCCGCGTAACGTGCAGGCAGATTGGGGTGATACAAGCTGCTCGAGCCTAGGGGCCCGCGTGCGGAAACACGTCGGGCCCCTAGCTTTATGCGGGCTCAGATCTGTGTGCGATCATGACTGCATCCTCTAATCGTGTTGAAGAATTTCTCCTTCTTCCTCTAAACGTGTATGTCAAATTCCTCTTTTTTGGTATCTGAAAACCCTCTTTTTTGGTGCTTCAAAATCCTCTAAAATGGTAAAAGACCAGTATACAAACGCTGTATGTAGCAGTAATCGGGGTGATTGCGATGCAGCAGGGTTCATTGAAGCCAGAGGGGTATGTGCCTCGCGTGAGCGACCGTGTGCTCGCCGAGTTGCTCGAAATCTTTCCTGCCGTCGAGGTGGCGGGAACGATGTGGTGCGGCAAAACCTGGATGTCGCTGTCGTTCGGCGAGAGCGTGACGCGCGTGGGCCGCGCGGCGGTCAAGCGCGCCGTCGAAGCCGATCCGACCATCGCGTTGGTGGGCGAGCGCCCCCATGTCATCGATGAATGGCAGGACGTGCCGGCGATTTGGGATGCCGTACGCGATGCCGTGGACGACGGCGCGGTTGGCAGGGGAGGCGTTATCCTGACCGGCTCGTCGTCTCCGCGCAAGGAGCTGGTGAGCCACAGCGGCGCCGGCCGTATCGCGAAGATGCGCATGCGCACCATGTCGCTGATGGAAACGGGGGAGTCCTCGGGGGCGGTGTCGCTCGCCGGGCTGTTCGAAGGGGCCTTCGAGCCCCGGCTTGTTCATCAGGGTTTGGCACCGCTGGCAGAGATGGTCTGTCGCGGGGGATGGCCTGCGCTCAGGGACGCGTCGGCCGACGAGGCCGCTCACTATTTGGATGGGTATTTCGACGCGCTGTTCGACGTTAGCATCCCCCGCCGCGGCCTTGATGGCGCGGATGCCCGTTTCGTTGCGCAGTCGCTCGCGCGCAACATCGGCGCTGCCGTCAAGAACGCGACCGTTGCGGGCGACGCGTTCAACCGGGATGACCAGGACAGGGGCGCTGCGCGAAAGGCGTCCGAGTATATTGCGGCTTTGGAGTCGCTGTACGTTGTGGAGAGCGTGGCGGGCTGGGATGCGCCCGTTCGGGCGAAGAGCCGTCTGCGCACGAAGCCCAAGCGCTACTTCGCGGACCCGTCGCTCGCGGCGAGCCTGCTGCAGGTTACGCCGGAGCGGATCATCGACGATGGCCAGCTGCTCGGCTTGCTGTTCGAATCCCTCTGCATGCACGATCTTCTGGTGTATGCCAGCGCGCTGCCGCACGCCTCGGCAAATCCGGTGAAGTACTACCGGGATGCCGACGGGCTGGAGGTGGATGCGATCATCGAGCTGCGCGACGGCCGATGGGCGGGCATCGAGATCAAGCTGGGCGAAAACAAGGTGGACGAGGCGTTCTCAACGCTGAATCGGTTGCGGGAAAAGGTGGCGGCGAACCCCTCGGCGCGCAACCCGAAGCCTGCGTTCATGGCCGTTATCGTGGGGGCGGGTGAATTCGCGCGCTACGATGCCTCGGCAGACGCATACGTGATCCCCCTGACGGCCCTCGGGGCGTAGAGGTCGCGTGCGAGCTGCGGGCTGCAATGCATCGACGAGAGGTATCAAAACGTTTCAGCTCTATCGTTCACACGCGTCCCACCAGCGAAAAGAAGTGTCGGAATCGCTGACACCTCTTGCTGCCTTTCGAGCTGCTGCGCATACTTGAAGCCAACGGCAACCGGCGGCGTGCGCGCGTGTCGAGCGCATGCGCCGCCGCCAGAAGCGAGAAAGGACATGCACATGGCAGCAACGTTTCCCAAGGGCTTCTATTGGGGCGGCGCCACGGCCGCGAACCAGTTCGAGGGTGCCTGGAACGTCGACGGGCGCGGCCCGTCGGTAGACGACCACTTCACCGGCGGCAGCTATGAGAAGCCGCGCGAGATCACGCTCGAGATCAAGCCCGATGTGCTGTATCCCAACCACGACGGCATCGACTTCTACCATCATTACGAGGAGGACATCGCGCTGTTCGCCGAGATGGGCTTCAACATGTTTCGCATGTCCATCTCCTGGAGCCGCATCTTCCCCAACGGCGACGACGCCGAGCCCAACGAGGCCGGCCTGGCCTTCTACGACCGCGTGTTCGACTGCTGCAAGAAGCACGGCATCGAGCCGCTCGTGACGCTTTCCCACTACGAGATGCCCTATCACCTGGTCGAGCAGTACAACGGCTGGTCCTCCCGCGAGCTCATTGGCTTCTTCGAGCGCTACTGCGCCACCGTGTTCGAGCGCTATCAGGACAAGGTGACGTTCTGGCTCACCTTCAACGAGATCAACTGCGGCACCATGGATATGGGCGCCATGATGGAGACGGGCCTCATCCAGGGCTTCGAGGGTCCCGCCTCGGCCATCAAGACCACCGCGCAGCAGCGCTACCAGGCGCTCCACCATCAGTTCGTGGCCTCAGGCCGCGTGGTGAAGCTCGCCCACGAGCAGTATCCGCAGTTCAAGATGGGCAACATGGACTGCTTCATCCTCAGCTACCCCGGCACCTGCGACCCGGCCGATGTGCTGGCCTGCGAGCTGGAGATGAACCGCATGAACTGGTACTGCTCCGACGTGCAGGTGCGCGGCGCCTACCCGTTCTACGCCAAGCGCTTCTGGGCGGAAAACGACGTCGAGCTCGTCATGGAGCCCGGCGACCTTGAGGACATCGCCGCCGGCAAGGTGGACTTCTACACCTTCTCCTACTACATGAGCGGCACCGTGAGCACGCACGCCGACCACGAGATGACCGAGGGCAACATGACCTTCGGCGGCAAGAACCCCTACCTGGAGAGCACCGACTGGGGCTGGCAGATCGACCCCACGGGCCTGCGTATCGCGCTCAATCAGATCTATGCCCGCTACGAGATTCCGCTCATGGTGGTGGAAAACGGCATGGGCGCCTACGACGAGGTGGAGGCCGACGGCTCCATTCACGATCCGTACCGCATCGCCTATCTCAAGAGCCACGTGAAGGCCATGGGCGAGGCCGTCGCCGATGGCGTGGACCTGATCGGCTACACCTGGTGGGGTCCGATCGACCTGGTGTCGGCCGGCACCGGTGAGATGCGCAAGCGCTACGGCTTCATCCACGTGGACAAGTACGACGACGGCACCGGTACCTATGAGCGCCGCCGCAAGGACAGCTTCTTCGCCTATCAGAAGATCATCAAGTCCAACGGCGCCGAGGGCCTGGAGTAGGCGCAGGTGCGGGGATACGGCCCGGTGTGCGAGTGACCGAAAGCTGCCGGTTGTGCGCGCCATGTGCCGCGAGGATATGCCCGCCGTGATGCCGCGCGCCACGGCGGGCATGGCGGTGCTTGGGGGTGCCGGGGCTGTGTCGAGCGAGAAGGAGAGGCTATGGCGGATACAAAGATCGTGTTCCTCGACGTGGACGGAGCCATCACGAACTACGAGAACGTCATTCCGGAAAGCGCGAAGGACGCGATTCGCGCGGCGCGTGCCCGCGGGCACCGCGTGTATATGTGCACCGGCCGCAGCAAGGCGGAGAACCCGCCCGAGGTGTGGGACATCGGGTTCGACGGCATGATCGGCGGCAACGGCTCCTATGTCGAGGATGACGGCGAGGTCGTGATGCATCAGCTCATCACCGTCGAGCAGTGCCGTCATATCGTGGACTGGCTGCATGGGCGCGGGCTGGAGTTCTACCTCGAGTCCAACAACGGGCTGTTCGCGAGCGAGCATTTCCTCGAGGCGTCGCAGCCGGTCATGCACCAGTACGCGGCGCGCAAGGGCACGTACGTGCCCGACGGCGAGCAGATGGAGATGCACGGCATGGTCTACGGCGGCGAGCTGTACCGCGACGACCTGAACAAGGTGAGTTTCATCCTGTCGAGCTACCAGGATCATCTCGATTCGGTCGAGGAGTTCCCCGACCTGAAGTGCGGCACCTGGGGTGGCGCGGGAGAGACGGCGCTGTTTGGCGACATGGGTGTGAAGGGCGTCGACAAGGCGCATGCCGTGCGCGTGCTCGTGGAGCATCTTGGCGCGAGCATGGATGACACGGTTGCGATGGGCGATGCCAAGGTCGACATCCCCATGTTCGAGTGCTGCGCGGCGAGCGTGTGCATGGGTAGCGGCGGCGAGGAGGCCAAGGCCGCGGCCGATTACGTGACTGACGCCGTGGACGACGACGGCCTGTGGAACGCTTTCAAGCACCTGGGGCTGATCTAGGGAGCTTTTGGTTGCGCGCGGCTGGCTTGTGCGGCGTGGTGCGTTCGGGCGGTTGGTTGCATGCTGCGATGGGCTCGAGCAGGCTTGCTGCACCCCGGATGCGCTTGCGCAGGTTTGTTGCGCGCAGCCAAGACGGCTCGCAGCATCATCCACTGCATAGCTGATGGGCTTGGGCAGGTTTGCTGCCCTGTCTGATGCCTGCCTGTTGCGTCTGCGCAGCTGCTTGCATTGTCTGTTGCGTTCGGGTAGCTGGTTGCATCGCTTGACTCGTTCGGGTAGCTGGCTGCATGTTGTGACGCGTTTGCGCAGGTTTGCGCAGCTGGTTGTAACGCCAGGCGCTCAGCTGATGCGTTTGAGCAGCTGGCTGCACCACCTGTTGTTTCTGGGCGGTTCCGTTCTGCGGGACCGCCTTTTTGTGTGGCAATGATGCACAGTTGGGGTTTGCTGTAGGGCGGCGGCGCTTGCCGGTCATGGCTTTGCTGCCGTCTCCGGTCTTTGACGGGATACTTCCGCGCCGTTTCGTCTGTCGGCGGGAAGTTTCCGCGCTGCTCCGTCCACCGGCGGGAGGCTCCCGCGCTGCTCCGTCCGATGGCGAAACCTTACCGCGTCGATTGTCCATCGGCGAAACCTTACCGCGCCGTTTGTCCATCGGCGAAACGTCACCGCGTCGTTTGTCCATCCAGGCGGCTTTTTCGGCCCTAGATGGACAGAACACGAACCCGAGTTTCCTGGATGGACGGGAGACGAACCCAAGTTGTGCCCCGGGGCCCTGGACGGACGAAGCCCGCACCCCAGTTGTGCCCCGGGGTCCCGGACGGCTGGAATCCGAGCCCAGGTTTCGCCCCGGGCTTCTGATGGACGAAGCCCGCACCCCAGTTGTGCCCCGGGGTCCCGGATGGCTGGAATCAGAACCCAGGTTTCGCCCCGGGGCCCTGGGCGGCCGGCTCGCGAGCCCTGGCTTCATTGTGGATCGTAGATAGCGAGGGCCAGAGCCCCCAGTTCCGTCCAGTGCTTCGGATGGAAAGAAGCTGCGCCCTTGTTGCGTCGCGAGGTTTCAGGTGGCTGTAACACGAGCCCTTGGTTTCGCTCCAACTCTTCGGATGGCAAAAAGTCGACCCCCTTTTCGTAGTGGGATCCCGGGCGGTCGAAGCGCGAATTCAAGTTTCTGTCGCGCTTCATTCGCAAAAATAATCAAGCAAATCAACCGAATCAAGGAAATTAAGGACTGGGTATACTTCTACCATACAGGCAGCTTGATGCCCTGCAACCGACTCATGATGACAGGGAGGAGCGTATCGTGAAGAATCCGTTTACCCCAACGTTCGGACGGGTGCCCGTGCAAATGGCCGGCCGCACGTTTCTTATCGGTGAGATTGATCGTGCGCTGGCGAACGGACCCGGCGATCCGGCGCTCGCATCGATACTGGTGGGCGCACGCGGAACTGGCAAGACTGCCCTGCTGTCCTATCTGTCGTCGCGCGCCGAGCAGATGGGCTGGCTCTCGATCAACGTTTCCTGCCTTCCAGGCATGTTGGATGACATGCTCTTGCAGGCGCGCCGTGGGGCGAGCGAGCACATCGATGCGGTACGTACCACACGCCTGCGCGGAATAACGCTTGGACAGATCGGTTTGGAATGGGAGCAGGATGGCGCGCTCGCACCCAATTGGCGCAGCCTTATGAGCGGCCTGCTCGATGGGCTTGCCGAATGCGGAATCGGGTTGTTTTTCACCGTTGACGAGATTGACCCTGCACTTGACGAGATGATTCAGTTTGCGGCAATCTACCAGCATTTTGTGCGCGAGGATCGCAAGGTCGGTCTTCTGATGGCGGGCTTGCCGTATAAGGTCTCTGCTCTGCTGCGGGATGAGTCGGTGTCGTTTTTGAGGCGGTCGAGTCAGTACCGCATTGGGCGCATTGCCGATGAGGAGATCGCCGAGGCTTTCCGCGCGACGGTCGAGGAGGGAGGAAGTGCGGTGGGTGACGAGGCGCTATCTGCTGCGGTCCAGAGCATCGACGGCTTTCCCTTCATGATGCAGCTTGTCGGCTTTCGGTCGTGGGAGGCGCAGCGCAACGGGGAAATCGATAGTGATGCCGTTGGGCGGGGGAGCTCGATGGCTTGGGGCGATCTGAAGCGCAGGATTCTGCGCCCCACGCTCGATGAGCTATCCGATATGGACATCGAATTCCTGCGTGCGATGTTGCTCGACGAGCGGGCGAGCTCTGCGGCAGATATCGCCGAGCGATTGGGGAGAACGACCAGCTTCGTTGCCACATACCGCAAACGGCTGCTGGAGCAAGGTGTCATCGAAATGCAGGGAAGGTCGCGCTTCCGCATTGCGCTTCCGGGCGTCCGCGCGTATCTTCCTGAATATCTTGAGGCGGATGCAATCGAATAGTTCCAGGCTGGCGGGGGTCTGCTGCAGAGCGGCCTGTGCCGGCTGCGGCGTCGCTGCCGCATCCGTTCGCTGGCGGGCAGTTTCTGCGCCGTCTCGTCCATTGGTGGGAAGTTGTCGCGCCACTCTGTTTGCTGGCGGGAGACTGCCGCGCTGCTCCGTTTGCTGGCGAAACGTTACCGCGTGGTTTGTCCATCGGCGAAACCTTACCGCGTCGATTGTCCATCCAGACGGCATTTTCGGCCCCAGACGGACAGAACCCGAACCCGAGTTTCCTGGACGGCCGGGAGACGAACCCAAGTTGTACCCCGGGGCCCTGGATGGACGAAATCCGAACCCTTGTTTCCTGGATGGGCGGAAGGCGAACCCGAGTTTTGCCTCGGGATGTCGATGGCCGGAACCCGAACCCGGCTTTCGGCTCGGAGTCCCGGATGGTCGAAAGACGAACCCGAGTTGCGCCCCGGGACTCCTGATGGACGAAACTCGAACCTTGGTTGCGCCTCGGGGTGTCCGATTGTGAAACGTTACCGCGTGGTTTGTCCATCGGAGAAACGCTACCGCGCCGTTTGTCCATCCAGACGGCATTTTCAGTCCCAGACGGACGGAACCCGAACCCGAGTTTCCTAGATGGACGGAATCCGAACCCAGGTTTCGTCCCGGGATGTCCGATGGCTGAAACCCGAACCCAGGTTTCCTGGATGGACGAAACCCGCACCCGAGTTTCGCCTTGGGATGTCCGATGGCTGAAACCCAAACCCGGCTTTCGCCCCGGGATGTCCGATGGCTGAAACCCGAACCCGACTCTTATCACCCCTTCGGGCGTCGTGTGGTCAGAACCCGCATCGGGTCACCGGGACGTCCGGCGCCTCAATCGACCGTGTGCAATCAGGCCTTTTCGCATTTCATCAGGGGTGTACGACAGACAACCACGCAACCGATGTAGCAGAATTCTCATGTCGTCGACGACGGTGCAACTTCCAAAAGAGAAGGAGGGGTTCAAGATGCGTGTTTTGCGTTCGAAGACGTTTGTCGCCGCCATGTCGGCGTGCCTGTGTGTTCTGGCGCTTAGCGGCGTTGCGTACGGAGCCGATCAGGAACCTCGCGGGTTAAACGAGACGAGAACCTACAAGATCCAGATTTACGCGAGGACGGGAGGTTATATTCCCGATGTTTCGCGCCCTCTGACCGCAAATGGTTCGATCAAGGCGAACCTTACAAGCACTTCCGGTGTCCGCATCAGGGTCTGTAACGCATATGGCTCGGTGCTTTCCTATCCAAAGGCATGCTACCGAGGGACATCAACGGTCTTCATTAACACATACGGCGGGCAGCTGATGACGAGGCCGGAGGCTCAGGCCATTGCGGCGAACCATAGCCTGGGTGGGACGTGGACGTATCGGTTCCCATAGCGGGCGATTGGTCGGCTCGGTATGAAACCAGCGGGACAGGGGCGAAAGGACGCCTTGTGGTTCAGCTTGGTAGAGCATCGCGTTGTGGGAAAGCAACGGGACTGAGGTGAGAGGATGCCCAAAACGTTTTTCGCGCTGGTGCGCGTATGCTCGGGCCGCAGGTACGTGCTCGCTTTGACGGCATGTTGCCTGCTGGTTGTCTGCGAGCTCGTTCAGCTCATGCTGACGTCGTATGGTATGGCGGGCGGCGTCCAGATCACGGGTGTGGACCTTCCGCCTTTGGTGATGGCGGCGGAGGTGTTCGGGCGCTCCGCCGCCATTTGGCTGTTCGTGCCGCTGGCTGTCTGCGCGTATGCAGGGGATTGTCTCGCAGATGGCTACGCGGCCCTCATACAGTCGGGCGGCCGGGGCGCGCGAGGTGTGGCGAAGGGGTTCATGGGAGCGGCGGCGGTACTTTCTGCGGGTGCCGCGGTTGCCATATGCCTGGTCGTATTGCTTACGTGCGCGGTGCTTTGTCATGGGACGCTTGATGCCTTCTACTTGGTGCAGCTGGCGAACAGCGGCGTGCGGGTGCTCGCGGACGGTGCTGTCGCCGGATACGGGCTTGCGCTTCTTGCCGGCATGCTGCGTGTGGTTGCGCTCGGCGTGGTGTCCATGGCCGTGGCGCTGGTGGTTCGCTGGCGCTTTGCGGGCGTGCTCGTGGTGCCGTTGGCGTGGCTGGCGCTGTCGTACACACCGGCGCTCGATGCGATGACCACCCTGTTGAACATGGCGGGCATGTCCTCGATTGCCGAATCGGTGCCGGCGTTCAGTCTGATGACATACGCGGATACGCCTGCCTCATGGTATTCGTTTTTGGGTTTTGAGATGTTGGCGGACGTCGTCGTGATTACGGCTGCAGCGCTCGCCGCGACGAGCTTTCCGCGCGCGCTGCAGGTGCGCCTGGCGTCTCGGTTATCGGGTGCTGCCCGCATGCGGCGTGTTGTCCGGGTAGAAAGGGGAGGCCATGCGTGATGCAGATGATATCGGGAGCGCGTGCGCGGCGGCGGACGCCGGAGGTGCGTGCAGCGCAGGCCGCATCTTGCCCGTGCGAGAAGCGCCCCGCACCGGATCCGCGCGCGATGCGGAGCAGGCGGAGGCAAGACGCTTTGGGCCCTGCGCATCGGGTGCGTTCGTGCGGCTACTCGCATTCGAGCTGCGCAGATTCCCGACCCCCGCGCGCATGTCCCTGGCACTTGTTGCCCTTGTGGCCATGGTGCTGCTTGCACGTGGCAACCTGCTGCAGCAGGCGGCGATGGCGTCTGCGCAGGCGGCAGGGGGTGCAGAGGCCGGCAATGTGAGCCCGACGGCATTCGACATGCTCTACCTTGCGTTCAACAGCCAGCTGATCGCAGGGGTGATGCTGCCGGCGGCGTGCGGCATGCTGTGCGCCGACCTGATAGCGCGCGACCGTATGGACGGTATGCTGGCCCTGATTGCCTGCGAGGTCCGCAGCAAGGGCGTCTATGTTGCGGCGAAGCTGGCCGCTGCTGCATCGATCAGCGCCTTGCTTGTGCTCGCGTTCTCCCTTGCGTGCACGGCCGTATCCGGGCTGCTGCTGGGGCTTCCCCTCTCGTTCGCACCGCCGGCATGGCTGGCGTCAACGGGGCCGGCCGACAGTGTGTGGGGGCAATATGGGCTGATTCCGAGTACCTGGAACTACGCTGCCCTCATGGTCGGCCTGGTCGCGTGCGTCTGCGTGCTGGAGACCGTGCTGGCCTGGGCGGCGATGGCGCTGTGCGCCACCGTGCGAACGCCGGGGGCGGCTCCGCTGATACCCGCAGCCTTCTATGTCTTTGCGTCGCAGGTTGAGTCGTTGCTTACGAGCCTGGGCATCCTGTTGGGGGTCGATTCGCTGACGACGACGGTGGGCTGGGTGACCGACCGCCTGTGCCTGGTGAATTACCGCCTGGGCGCTTCTTTTTTCCAGGCGAGTGCCGGCGGTGCGTACCAGGGAGCCGCGGCGGTTGCCGCGGATGTCGCCGCGCACGAGTACCCCATCAACAGCTGGGCGAGTTTGATGGCGATCGTCGTGGCGCTCGCCTGCGTGTCGGTAGGATGGCTGCTCGTGCGGGAGCGTTGCGCAGGCGTGTGGGGATGTTGCGGATGATGCATGCCCGGCACCACGTGCGCGCTCGGTGCGATGGAGCGCGCTGCCGGCGCGGATGGCGGACGGGGTCGCCCGCGGCCGATGCGCATGCCGGTGCGGATTGCGGACGGGGTCGCCCGCGGTCGATGTGCGCGGGCTTCTGCTCGGTGCTGCCGGCGCGGACGACGGCGGAGGTGGATGCAAAAATGAGAAAGATGGGAACGCATATGGTGAGCGGTGGGGCGGCTGCGGCAGCGGCGGAATCCAGCGGGGCTGCGGGCTTCGGCATCGATCTGCGCGGCGTGTCGGTGTCGTTCGGCGGGCGGACGGTTTTCGCAGAGGCTGACTTTTCTGCTGAACGGGGCGCGGTTGTGGGCCTCATGGGACCCAACGGCTCCGGAAAGAGCACGATGCTCAACATCCTGGCGGGCCTGGTGGTCCCTCAGTGCGGCGAGGGTCACGTGATGGGCTGTCGGCTGGGCGGCGCGCACCATGCGCCGTTTGGTATGATGTTTGAACACCCTCCCTTTGTCGAGCGGGCGTCGGGCCGCGAAAACCTGATGCTGCTCTCACGCCTCAAGGGGGTACAGGATGCGGATACGTTTGTGCGGGCCGGCGCCTGTATGCGGCGAGTGGGGCTCGATCCCGAGCGCGCGGAGCCCGTTGCGTGCTATTCGCAGGGCATGCGGAAGCGCCTTGGCCTCGCGCAGGCGATGCTCGGGTCGCCCGTGCTCTATCTGCTCGATGAACCCATGAACGGGCTGGATCCGCTCGGCGTCGTTGTCATGCGCGACTGCATCCGAATGCTTGCGGCGCGCGGGGCGATCGTGGTGGTGTCCAGCCATTTGCTCGATGAGCTGGAGCGGATGTGCACGAAGGTGTATATGTTTCATGCGGGTGCAGTATCTCCGGTGGCGCTGGACGCGTGCGGGCCGGATGGGTTGGAACGGGTGTATGTGGGCAACGTTTTGGGGAACGCGACGGGGCACCGTGCCTTGTGAAGGTGCGGCACGCGCGCGTCTGTGTGCGGCGCTTGCCCGCGCAGGTGCCTTCATCGGCTTCGTTGCGGCGAGCGGGCTTCTGTGGTGGGCTGTCGTGCCGGCCCCGCAGAACCTGCTGGCGATTGCGTTTGGCGGAGGTTGGCACGATGCGTACCTGCTTGTTCGAGGTGCTGCAGGCACCGCGGCGCTTGCGGTGTCGGTCTGCTTGGTGTGTTTCCCACGTGCGCGAGCGGCGCTGGTGCGTGCGATGACGCGCCGCGCGGAAAGCGACGAGGCCCGGACATCTCGCTATCTCGACATCCTTCCGCGAAGCTCGATGCCGATGCTGGTGTCGGCGGTGCTGGGCGCCGCCCTGGTGGTTGCGGGGTATGCGCTGACGACGTCGTGGATCCGGTTGGAGACGAGCGCCGCGGCGGCATGGGCGGCGGGGGTGCTCCCCGTTGTTCCTGGCTGGGCCGCTGCCTGCGTGGTCGCGGTGTGCGCAGGGGCGGTCGGCTGCTTTTGCATCATCGAGTGCCTGCCGGGTCTTGCAGCTGCGGCGATTGGTTTGGGCGCAGTCGCTCTGTGCGCCCTCGGCCCGCTCTCGTGCGGACCCAACATGGTCGCGTTTGCGCTTTCGCTGCTGTTCGGTGTGCAGCTGATGGGTGCGGTTGCTGCGGGCTGGCGCGACGTTGCGCCAGCGCTTCGGGCGCTCATCGCACTCGAGCTGGTTCCCGTGCTCGCACTTGCCTCCGGCGCGGTGGCGTTCATCTTGCGCGCGGTGGTCCCCGATACGGAGATGGGCGCGCATCGGCCGTTCGTTCTGCTGCTCGCGATGAGCGGATGTGCGCTTGCGGCGCTCGCGGTCCGTGCCATGCGTGCGCGGGGGCAGCGAGCGGGGGATGGGGACGCGGACCGGTCTTGCCAGGGAGCAGCAGGCCGTTGGGGCAGCCAGGCGCCGGCGTGCTCGTTCGAGGTCCCGGAGGCATACGGGCTGTCGGAGCGCGAGCGGTCGGTGCTGCTGGGGAGCCTGCAGGGCAGGTCGTTGGCGCAGCTTGCGCAAGAGCTCGGCGTTTCCCGATCGACTGCGGGCACCTATCGGCTGCGCGCCTATACGAAGCTCGGGGTTGAATCCCTGGAAGGCGCGCGGGAGCTGCTTGGAGCTGAGGGACCGCGCGAAGCGGGTGCGTCTGGGGCGCCGGTGGGCGAGCCAGGCGGCGCGGTGGGTTTGACGATGTCTCCGGCACCGGTGGGCGAGCCAGGCAGAACGGTGGATTCGACGGCATCCCCGGTGGCGTCTGCGCCCGCCCGCTTCATGGACCGCGTTGCTGTGAGCGGAGGATGGATTGCCTGGTTCGTGCTCGTCGGCGTCCTGCTCGCTCCCTGGTGCGGATCGCGCGCCTGGTTGCTCGCCGATGCTTGGCGTGCGTTGCCGTCGGCGGTTCTGGTTGTTGTGACGGGCTATCTGGTGCTCGGCGGCGCTGCCCCGTTCGCGCGGCCGAGTCGGTGCATGGGCGCGGCGGGGGCCGCGTGCGCGGTGCTGCTCGCGTTCCTGGTGCCCGTGCTGCCGGGAGGGCATGCCACCGCCAGCGAGCTGCCCGTTCTGTTCGATTTCATGCTGGCGGCGGCGCTTGCCTTCGGCCTGTCTGCCCTTGCGGGGCGGGGAATGCGAGCGGATCGGGCGTTGGTGCCGCATGCGTGCGCGGCTGCCGGGGTATGCGTGGCGTCGTCCGCTGTTGCGGGACTGTACCTGGTCGTGATCGCGGTTGCAGCGTGTGCGCTCGCGGCGGCATGCGCTTGGTGCGCCGTGGCTGGACCTGGCGAGGAGACGGCGCGAGATGGCCGGCCGGTGCAGGTCGCGGAGCGAGCGCGGGGTGCGGGTCGCGCGCGGGCCGATGCGCCGCAGCAGGCCGCCGGTTCGGTGCGTGCCGAGGCGCTGAAGCGCGGCGACGACCCGGCAATGGCTGATGAGTCGGCGCGCGTGCGTGGCGACGCATGTGCGGAACAGGTCCTGCCGGTGCTGGGAGGCGTCGGTTTTGTCCCACATGGCGGGCAGGCCATCTGCCTTGTTGGCGGTTTGTCGGCGTGGGGGTGGGGGCTGTATCAGGCGGGCGCCTGCACCCTGGTCGAAGCCTCCAGCGTATCGCGCATGCCGCCTGCGGTGGCTGCCTGCGTGGTGGTCGCCTGTGCATGCGCTGCCTGTCTGATGTGGGCGTGCCGACGGGATGCACGCCGTCCCTCCAGGCGGTCGTGGGGCGTTGCGAGCCTTGTGGGCGGCGCGGCTCTGTGCTGCCTGTGGGCAACCGGTGGTTCGGGTGCGGCGGCGCCGCTGGCCCAGGCGCTGTTGACGGCCCCGATGCTTGTTCTTGCGGGCGCGTCCTGCGAAATGCTTGCGGCGTTTCGTGCGGCGCACCGCTGCACCTCGTTTGGGTTTGCGATGCCAACGCTGCTGCTTACCGTGTTTGCCGTATGGTGTTGCGGTCCATTCATCGCGATGGTCGCGCGCGATGGGTTTGGAGGTGGCGAGTGGGTTGCGGCGGCGGTTGTCGCGGCGGGAGGAGTGCTGGGGGCTGTCAGCTTGAACAGCATTTGGCGCACCTTGCACAAGCGGGCGGCGCTGCGTGCGGCGGGGTTGCAGGCGGTCGAGAGGGCCCTGCGGAAGGCGGGGCTCACACAGATGGAGGCGCGCGTGGCTGCGCTGCTGTGCACGGGCCGTGCGGCGCGCGAAGTTGCCGCCGAGCTGTTCATCGAGCCCTCGACCGTTCGGTCTCACACCCGACGTGCCTATGCGAAGCTCGCGGTCCACACGCGAGGCGAGCTCGAGGTTGCCGCTGCGGCGCTCGTGCGCGAACACGCCCGCTGAGCGCCGATCGGTGGCAGGCGGCGAGGCGCGTGGGCTTTCGAAGGCATGCGCGGTGTCGCAGCGCCGGCGTGGTGCCGACGCGATGCGTCATCCTTCGCCGGGCAGGAGGTTTTGCGCCACTTCGTCCATCGGCGGGAAGTCGCCGTGCCGCTTCGTCCATCGGCTGAAGTTGCTGCGCTGCTCTGCTCGCTGGAGAGAGGTCGCCGCGCCGCTTGCCCGTCGGTGAGGAGTCGCCGTGTCGCTTGCCCGCTGGCAAAACGTTACCGTGCCGCTCCATCCACCGACAAAACGTCACCGCGTCGATTGTCCATCGGCGAAACCTTACCGCGCCGCTTGTCCATCCAGGCGGCTTTTTCGGCCCCAGACGGACAGAACCCGAACCCGAGTTTCCTGGACGGCTGGGAGGCGAACCCAAGTTGTACCCCGGGGCCCTGGATGGACGAAATCCGCACCCTAGTTTCGCCCTGTGATGTCCGATGGCTGAACCCCGAACCCGCCCGCACCGACAGCACGGCCCCCTTGCACCCTTCAGCAACCCAAAACCTACCGTTCACCGACAAATAGCTACCGTTCACGGAAAAATACCGGCACATGGGGTATCATCTTCGCGGTGTCGATACACTTGCACCTGTCGCAAGGTTGTTACTCTTCGGGAGGCATCACTTGTGCAAGGACATTCGGGGGTCTCGAGGCCACCGGTTCGCGCGCAGTGATGTTCCGAGGAGTTTTTTCATGCTCATCCTGAAGAAGATCAACAACAACGTCGCACTCGCCGCCAGTGATGCGGGCGAGGAGATCGTGGTCTTTGGACGAGGCGTCGACTTTCCCGCCATGCCCTATGAGCTGGAGGACGAGTCGGTCATCCAGCGCGTGTTCGCAAGCGTTGACGAAAAGCTCCTGGGCGCGCTGCAGTCCATCTCCGACGAGGTGCTGCTGGCGGCCTCGGACATCGTGGCGCTGGCCGGCGAGGCCCTCGATTGCAAGCTCTCTCCGAATCTGCTGGTGAGCTTGGCAGACCATATCCAATACGCCATCGAGCGCCAGGGCAGCGGCATCGCCATCGAGAACCCGCTGTCGCACGAGGTTGCCTTCGTCTATCCGCGCGAGCGCGAGCTCGGCGATCGGGGTCTGACCATCGTGGCGGCGCGCACCGGCGTGGAGCTGCCGGCCTGTGAGGCCACCTCGATCGCGCTTCACCTGGTGAATGCCGAGGTCGACGGCATGGGCAGCGCCGAGGACATGGACCTGGTGATGAAAAGCACCGTCGCGCTCGAGCGCATCACCCAGATCGTCGAGGAGCAGCTGGGCTCGCCGCTCGACCGCACCTCCTATGCCTACGTGCGCTTCGTGGCGCACCTGCGGTTCCTGATCCGCCGTCTCATGCGTGGCGGCTGCAAGCAAACCGAGAATTCCTCGCTGTTCCGCCAGGCCGCCCGCGATTTCCCGGACGCCTACCGGTGCGCGGCGGGCATCAACGAGTACCTCAAGAAATCCTACAAGTGGAATTGCTCGGACGAGGAGCTGCTGTATCTGATGATGCACGTGAACCGCCTGAGATCGAGCGACTGAGGCCCCGGCGATCGAGGCCGCCCGGCGACTGAGACCCCGGCGACTGAGGCCGCCCGGTCGCGCTCGGGCGGCGGCACCTCTCGGCGCTCGACCCCCGGCGGTGACGCGGCAGGCGCTCCAGCGCCTTCGGCACCTGGGTCCCGGGCGCCGAAGGCCCAAACGCCCCGATCCCGGCCGGTATCGACGCGCCCTCGCAAACGCCCCGATCCCGGCCGATGCCGGCGCGCGCTCGTGACGCCATCTGGCAACCCATCCGCCGGCCGCAGCCTGCCGGCGCCCTCATATCCCATCGGTGTTTATCCGCCCGGCCGTATGGCCAGGCGGCAGACATAGTGCGCCTCGCGCACGTAAGGCAGTCTATCGGAAAGGAAGACCATGGCAGGGAAGTACGACGACCTCGCACGCGCCATCGTGGAGAACGTGGGCGGCAAGCAGAACGTCAACAGCGTAACGCATTGCATCACGCGCGTGCGCTTCAAGCTCAAGGACGAGAGCATCGCCAACACCGAGGCCATCGAGAAGCTCGAAGGGGTCATCACGGTGATGAAGGCCAACGGCCAGTATCAGGTCGTGGTGGGCAACAAGGTCGAGGACGTCTTCGACGCGGTGCTCGCGGTTGGCGGCCTGGCCTCCGGCGCCCAGGCCGATGCCACCGAGGAGGCGCCCAAGTCCGCCGGCGCTCTCATCATCGACCTGATCTCGGGCATCTTCCAGCCCATGCTCGGCACCTTTGCCGCCGCGGGCATCATGAAGGGCATCCTGGCGCTTGTCACCTTCCTGGACCAGCAGTTCGGCGGCGGCGCCTTCGCCACCTCCGGCGCCTACACCCTGCTCTACACGATCGCCGACGGCATGTTCTACTTCCTGCCCGCGGTGCTCGCCCTCACCGCGGCGCGCAAGTTCAAGATGAGCGAGTTCACCGCGCTCGCCATCGCGTTCGCGCTGCTGTATCCCACCATGGTGGCCCTCACGGGCGGCGAGGTCATCGGCAGCGTCGACCTCGGGTTCGCGGGTACCTTCTCCTGGTACGCCGACTTCTTCGGCCTGCCCATCATCATGCCCGCCTCCGGCTACACGAGCTCGGTCATCCCGATCGTCCTCATGATCTGGTTCGGCTCGATGGTCGAGCACTGGTGCAAGCGCTGGATGCCCGCCTCGGTCAAGATGTTCTTCATCCCGCTTGTGACCATGAGCATCACCATCGTGCTGGGCTACCTGGTTATCGGCCCGGTTGCCACGCTGATCACCAACATCTTGGGCGAGCTGTTCATGCTCGTGTTCAACCTCCCGTTCGTGGGCGGCGTGCTCGGCAGCGTCGTGGTGGCCGCGTTCTGGATGCCGCTGGTCATCTTCGGCTTCCACTGGAGCCTCGTGCCGATCTGCCTGGTGAACCTCAGCACACTCGGCCATGACTTCATCCTCGCCTCGGTCATCGTGCACTCCTTCTCGCTCGGCGCGGTGCTGTTCGCCATGTACCTCAAAAACAAGGACCAGGCCTTCCGCGGCATCGCGCTGCCGGCCATGATCTCGGCGTTCTTCTTCGGTGTCACCGAGCCGGCCATCTACGGCGTGGCGCTGCCCGACAAGAAGGCCTTCGTGAATGCCTGCATCGGCTCGGCCGTGGGCGGCCTGATCATCGGCCTCACCGGCGCGCTCGTCTACATGCAGGGCGGCCTGGGCGTGTTCAACTGGCTGTCGTTCATCGACTCCGCCACCGTCGGCATGACTCATATGGTGTGGGCCATCGTGGCCTCGCTCGCCGGCGCCGTCGTGGGCTTCGTGCTCGAGTTCGCCACCTACAAGCCCGCGCAGAACTAACGGCAGCTGCGCGTTGACGGCATGCGGCGCGCCGCGGCCTTTGCGCCGGGCGCGCCGCGGACGCGTTTGAAAGGAGTTTTCATGGCACAGTTTCCCGAGGGCTTCCTGTGGGGAGGCGCCACCGCCGCCAACCAGTGCGAGGGCGGCTACAACGAGGACGGCAAGGGGCTGGGCGTGCCGGACATCATGACCGGCGGCACGGTGAGCGAGCCGCGCCACATCACCGACGGCATCCTGCCCGGCCGGCACTATCCCAGCCATGAGGCGGTGGACATGTACCACCGCTATCTCGACGACATCAAGCTGTTCGGCGAGATGGGCTTCAAGTGCTACCGGATGTCCATCAACTGGAGCCGTATCTTCCCGCAGGGCGATGAGGCCGAGCCGAACCAGGCGGGCCTGGACTTCTACCGCCGCGTGTTCGAGGCGTGCCGTGCCGAGGGCATCGAGCCCATGGTCACGCTGTCGCACTACGAGCTGCCCTACGGCCTGTCCAAGACCTACGGCGGCTGGAAGAACCCGCAGCTCATCGAGTTCTACCTCACCTACGCCCGCACCGTCATGACCGCGTACAAGGGCCTGGTGCGCTACTGGCTCACGTTCAACGAGATCAACTGCCTGCTCATGGGCGGCTTCGGCGCCGTGATGGGCGGCGGCATGGTGCCTGCGGGGCGTCAGGACACGCCTATGGTGTTCGGCGCCTGCGACTGGGATGACCCCCAGGCCCGCTTCACCGCCCTGCACAACCAGTTTTTGGCGAGCGCCCGCTGCGTGGTCATGGCGCACGAGATCGACGCCGAGAACAAGGTGGGCTGCATGATCGCCGGCAACGCCTGCTACCCGCGCACCTGCAACCCCGATGACGTGCTCGCCGCCCAGCGTCAGCAGCGCGAGAAGAACTTCTACTGCGGCGATGTGCAGGTTCGCGGCGCCTATCCGGCGTGGGCCCCGGCGCTGTGGGCGCGCGAGGGCGTGCGCGTGGAGGTGACGCCGGCGGACGCCGCCACGCTCAAGGCCGGCACCGTGGACTTCTATTCGTTCAGCTACTACATGAGCTCCACCGCCTCCACCGATCCGGAGCTGCTGGAGGGCGGCAACATCTTCGGCGGCGCGGGCAACCCCTACCTGGAAAAGAGCGCCTGGGGCTGGGCGATCGACCCTAAGGGCCTGAGGTACTACCTGGAGGAGGTCTACGACCGTTACCAGATCCCGCTCATGATCGTGGAAAACGGCCTGGGCGCGGCCGACGAGGTCGCCCCCGACGGCGCGATCCACGACCCGTACCGCATCGACTACCTGCGTTCGCACATCGAGCAGATGTCCGAGGCGATCGAGGCAGGCGTGGACCTCATGGGCTACACCATGTGGGGCTGCATCGATCTGGTGAGCGCCTCGACCGGCGAGATGAAGAAGCGCTACGGCTTCATCTACGTGGACAAGGACAACGACGGCGCGGGCACGCTCGCGCGCAGCCGCAAGGACAGCTTCTACTGGTACAAAAACGTCATCGCCACCAACGGCGCCGACCTGTCCTGATAGACGCCGCCCCATCCGCCGCGGGACCGGGCCCGGCGCGCCGTGCGGCACCCGGGCGGTTATCGCGTATACTGGTATGTATATGCCGACACGTGTTGCGTGGCGGTGTGAGTACACAAGGAGGAACATCATGGGTCTGTTCGATATGTTCAAGAAGAAGGACGCACCGGCCGCTCCGGCCACGCCTGCGAGCGTCTCCGCCGCAGCTGCCGCCGACGTGCTGTGCGCCCCGGTTGCGGGTCGCGCCATCAAGATGACCGACGTCCCCGATCCGGTGTTCGGCGGCGAGGTCCTGGGCAAGGGCTGCGCCGTGTGGCCGTCCGAGGAGGTCGTCTACGCTCCGGTGTCCGGCACCGTCACGGTGACCATGGGGCATGCGGTGGGCATCATGTCCACCGACGGCATCGAGGTCCTCGTGCACGTGGGCGTGGACACCGTCAACCTGCAGGGCAAGGGATTCACGGGCTACGTGTCCCAGGGCGATACCGTCGAGGCCGGCCAGCCGGTGCTCAAGATGGATCGCGGCGTGATCGCCGAGGCCGGCTACAAGGACTGCGTGGTGCTGGCTGTGTCCAACACCGCCGAGTTCGAGGCCGTTGAGATGACGGTGGAGCCCGAGGCCGAGGTCGAGGCCGGCGCGCAGGTGCTCAAGGTCACCCGCAAGTAGGCCGCCTGCGATGGTTTCGATCGCCCATACCATCCGTGATGTCGAGGGCCTGCACGCCCGCCCGGTGGCCGCGATCGTGGCCGCGACGCGTCCATGGACAAGCGCGGTGCGCGTGAGCGTGGGCGAGCGGGTGTGCGACGGGCGCGACCTGATGGGCCTGATGGGGCTTGGCGCGCGCCGCGGCGATGTGCTCACCGTCGAGGTCGAGGGGCCCGACGAAGCCCAGGCTGCCGAGGCGCTGCGCGCGGTGTTCTCGTTTTGATGTGAGGCGCGGGCGGCCCAGGTGCTGTCCGCGCCTTCGTTGTGCGCGGGCGTGTTCGCGCAGCGTGGCGTCCGCGTCCGGCCCGCGCGGCCGCGCCCGTGCCCGCACAAGGCCCGTTTCGAACGTGTATCCCGCCGTACTCTACTGACGTGGAGTGCGGCGGGATAGCTATAATAGGCGTCCTAGCACGCTTCATATGCATGACCAACCAACGGGGAGGAGCACCATGGCGCTCACCGAGCAGGATGTGCGCGGCCTTGCCGCCTATGCGCACATCGCACTTGAGGGGGATGAGCTTGAGCAGATGACGGCGTATCTCAACGATGCGGTCGGGCTGCTCGAGCCCATACTCGCCTATGCCGACGATGACGTCGAGCCCACCTTTCATCCAATCGGGGAGCTTGCCAACGTGGTGCGCCCCGACGCCGTCGACACCGAGCGGGCGTTGCCGCGCGATGCGGCCCTGGGCAATGCCGGCGCCGCGCGCGACGGCCAGTTCCGCGTTCCGGCGATCCTGGGCGGTGAGTAGATGGCATCGATCGATTTGCTTACCGCGGCCCAGATCGCCGCGGGCGTGGCGGCCGGCACATTCAGCGCGGCGGAGGTGGCCCGTGCCGCCCTGGACGCCATCGAGGCCCGCGATGGGGATGTCCAGGCCTTCCTGCAGGTGACGCCCGAGCTTGCCTTGGAGGCGGCCGCTCGGGTGGATGCCGCCCGCGCCGCCGGCGCGCCCTTGCCGCCGCTTGCGGGCGTGCCCGTGGCCATCAAGGACAACATGAACCTGGTGGGCACGCGCACCACCTGCGCCTCGCGCATGCTCGAGCGCTATGAGTCCCCCTTCACGGCCACCTGCGTGCAGCGCGTGGTCGAGGCGGGCTGCCTGCCGATGGGCAAGGCCAACATGGACGAGTTCGCGTTCGGCTCCTCCACGGAGTCCAGCGCGTTCCGATGCACGAGCAACCCCTGGGACCTCGCCCGCGTGCCCGGCGGCTCGTCGGGCGGCTCGGCGGCGGCGGTGGCGGCGGGCATGAGCACGCTGGCGCTCGGCTCCGACACGGGCGGCTCGATCCGTCAGCCCGCCTCGCTGTGCGGCGTGGTGGGGATGAAGCCCACCTACGGCGTGGTGAGCCGCTACGGCGTGGTGGCCTTCGGCTCCTCGCTCGACCAGGTGGGTCCCTTCGGCCGCACGGTCGAGGACGTGGCGCTGTGCATGAACGCGCTCACCGCCTGCGGTCGCGACCCGCTCGACGCCACCTCCCAGGAGTTCGCGCGCGACTTCACCGCCGCGCTCTCGGCCCCGCTTGCCGGTACGCGCGTGGGCGTGGTGCCGGCCCTCATGGAGGCAGCCGGCCTGGCGCCTGAGGTCCGCGCCTGCGTCGAGGCGGCCGCCGCCGCCCTGGCCGAGCAGGGGGCCGAGCTCGTCGAGGTCGAGCTGCCGCACCTCGACGCCGCCATCGCCGCCTACTACGTGATCGGGCCCGCCGAGGCGTTTTCGAACCTCGCGCGCTTCGACGGCGTGCGCTACGGCTACCAGGAGCCCGGCTGCGCCAACCTGGCCGAGCAGAGCGCCCGCTCGCGCGCCCACGGCTTCGGCGCGGAGGCCAAGCGCCGCCAGATGCTCGGCGCCTACCTGCTGTCCTCGGGCGTGTACGACAAGTATTACTATGCGGCCCAGAAGGCCCGCTCGCTCATCACGGCCGACTACCGGCGCGCCTTCGAGCGGGTCGACACGATTCTCATGCCGGCGAGCCCCACGGTGGCGTTCAAGCACGGCGAGCTGTCCGACCCCGCGCAGATGTACGCCTCGGACCTCTATACCATCTCGTGCAACATCGCCGGCACCTGCGGCATCTCCGTGCCGCTGGGCCTCGGGCGCGACTCTGGCCTGCCGGTGTCCGCACAGCTGCAGTGCCCGGCGTTCGCCGATGACCGTCTGCTGTCGTTTGCCGCGGCGCTCGAGCGCGCGTTTGCGCCCGCATCCGTGGCGCCCGCTTTCGCGGGGAAGGGAGGTGAGCTCGCATGAGGGAGCTCTCCGAGGTTCTGCAGGACTGGGAGGCCGTGATCGGCCTGGAGGTCCACACCGAGCTCACGACGCTTGCCACGAAGATGTTCTGCGGCTGCGCGCTGAGCCACGACGACGAGCCGAACACGCACGTGTGCCCGGTGTGTCTGGGGATGCCCGGCGCCCTGCCGGTCCCGAACGAGCGCGCGATCGCCAGCATCGTGAAGGCGGGCCTGGCTACCGGCTGCCAGATCCAGAAGTGCTCGATGTTCTACCGCAAGCACTACTTCTATCCGGACATGGCCAAAAACTACCAGACCACGCAGGGCCCGGTCGCCTTCGCCATGCACGGCCGGCTCGACTTGGAGGTTGCCGGGCGCGGGGCCGCCGAGAGGCCGGCGTGCGCCTTCGGGGCGGCCGAGGCCGCGAGCCTCGCCAGCGCCAGCGCGCATGCCGAGGGCCTCTCGCGCCAGATGGCCGAAGGGCTGCCCGAGGGTGGCGCAGGTGCGCTGGCGGGCATGGCCGCCTACGATACCGCCGCGCTGGCGGTGCCCGAGCGCCACGAGGACGGCGGCTACACGGTGCCTATCCGCATCCTGCGCATCCACATGGAGGAGGACGCCGCCAAGATGGTGCACGTGGGCGGCGAGGAGGGCCGCATCGGCGGCGCGGCCGAGAGCCTGATCGACTACAACCGCTGCGGCACGCCGCTGATCGAGCTGGTGACCGAGCCCGACCTGCGCACGCCCGAGGAGGCGCGCCTGTTCATGGAGAAGCTGCGCCGCATCTTCCTCACCATCGGCATCTCCGACTGCTCGCTCGAGAAGGGCTCCATGCGCTGTGACGGCAACGTGAGCCTGCGCCGTCGCGGCGATGCGGGCCTGGGCACCAAGACCGAGCTCAAGAACCTCAACTCCTTCAAGGCCCTGCATGACGGTCTGGCCTACGAGATCTGCCGCCAGGCCGAGGTGCTCGAGAGCGGTGGCACCATCTACCAGGAGACGCGCCACTGGGAGCCGAGCCGCAAGCGCACCGTGGTGATGCGCGTGAAGGAAACCGCCGACGACTACCGGCTGTTCCCCGATCCGGACCTGTCGCCGTTCGACCTCACCGACGCCTTCATCGAGCGCTGCGCCGCCGAGCTGCCCGAGCTGCCGGATGCGAAGCGCGTGCGCTTCGAGCGCACCTTCGGCATCAAGCGCGCCGACGCCGAGCAGATCGCGGGCGACCCGGACACCGCGGCGCTGTTCGAGCGGGCGGCCGCCGGGCTTACGGACAAGGCGGCCCAAACCGTGGCGAACCTGGTGGTGAACGAGCTGCCGGCCTACCTGAAGACCGCCGCGGTGACGCTGCCGGAAAGCGGTATCGCGCCGGAGCAGGTGGCCTCGCTGGCCAAGCTGCTGGCCTCCGATGCGATCTCCAGCAACCAGGCGCACGAGGTGTTCTGCGCCATGGCGGAGGGCGGTGAGGACCCCGAGGCCATCGTGGACGCGCGCGGGATGCGCCAGGTGAGCGATGCGGGTGCGCTGCAGCCCATCGTGGACGAGGTGCTTGCGGCCTGCGCGGACCAGGCCCAGCAGTATCGCGACGGCAACCAGAAGGTGATCGGCTTTTTGGTGGGGCAGTGCATGAAGGCGAGCCGCGGTACGGGCAACCCCAAGCTCTTCAACGAGCTGCTGCGCGCGGCGCTGTCCGAATAGGGCAGGGCGGCGGATCAAAGCTGAACGCGGGCGGGCACACGGCCGATATACGGCACGGCGCCCGCCCGTTGCGGTTTCATGCGATGTGAGCGCCGCCGGGGTGCCTTGCGGAGGACCGGTCTTGCGTGTCACGGCAGGCGTACCCGCAAATCCGATGGTGCAGGCAGGGGCGTTTTCCGCCGCCCGTGCGCAGGGTCGGGCACTCGGGCGCCCGCCCGCGCGCAACTAGCGCGTGCCGTCGCGTTCGGCTTCCTGCTTCTGGTAGAAGAGCTCCTCGATGTGGTTGAACTCGGCGGCAAAGCTCGACATCGGGCCGATCCAGGTGGCGCGCGCCGGGGCGCCGGAGCCCACGTAGGCCGTCTGCAGGCCGCAGTCGGGCTCGGGGAAGTCGCGCCGGGGGTCGTTGCCCACCATGAGGACCTCCTCGGGTGCGAGCCCCAGGCCGGCGAGCGAGGTGCGGTAGTAGTCCGCGCTCGGCTTGCAGCGCGTGGAGTTCTCCATGGTGGTGATGAGCTCGAAGGGCATGTCCAGCATGTTGCCCCAGCCCATGCGGCATTCGATGCAGGCGCGCGAGAAGCTCGGGTTGGTGAGCAACGCCACCCGCAGCCCGCGGTCGAGCACGCATTCGACGGCCGCCGCGGCGCCCTCGCGCGGACGGGCGGCCACCACGGCGTCGTTTTTGTTCGGCAGCACGGTGCGCTCGTAGCATTCGAGCACGTCGGCGATTACGGGGTCGGCAAGGGGGATGCCGCTGCGGCGCTTGATCGAGGCGTCGAAGAAGGCGCGGTTGGTGCGCTGGTCGTCCTCGGCGCGCGCGGCCTGGTTCAGCTCGAGCATGGCGCCGGTGAAGGCCGCGAGCATGAAGATCGGGTTTTTGCGCCCCACCTGCGCAAGCAGGGAGGCCTCGTCTTTGGCGAGCATCGCGATGAACGCGCTCAGGTTGATGCTGAGCAGCGTGTCGTCCATGTCGAACACAACGGCTTTCAAGCGCGCCATGGGCGGTCCTTTCTGCTGGGGTGGGCTGCGTGAAGATTAAGGGACCATTGTACCCATGCGCGCGCCCGCATCCGTTCGCGCATGCGCGATGCGCGGCAATTGCACACGCGTCCGCCCATTCGTACCGGGTGGAGTTAAGGGCACCGTCGCGCCGGGACGATGGCGGGAGAAGCGTCTGGGCGAGGGGAGGTGCCGGGGCGAGGGGAGGCATTCTGGCGCGGCGGTGCCCGGGTGAGGGAAGGCATCCAGACGGCGGCAGTGCGT